>CACXHD010000143.1 GCA_902767335.1 uncultured Lachnospiraceae bacterium | reverse complement strand
GGAAGGCGGTGTCTATGAGGAAGCCGAAGGTCTTCCCGATGACGGAAATCTGCCGGAGGACGGGTTCGTAAGCACGGCGGAGGAAGGCTGATATGAAGCAGGGGAAAAAGATACCCCTTCGGAAATGCGCAGGCTGCGGTCAGATGAAAGAAAAGAAGGAACTGATCCGGATCCTTCGGGAAGATGAGACACAAATGCTGATCGTGGATCCGACCGGAAAGAAGAACGGAAGAGGCTGTTACCTGTGCGCTTCCGGAGAATGCTTTGCCGCCGCCCGGAAAAATCACGGGATTGAGCGGTCGCTGAAATGCACGGTGCCGGCGGATTTCTGGGACAGAATGGAAAAGGAGACAGGAATTGCAGCGCGATGACAAAGTCTTATCGATGCTGGGACTGGCAAAAAGAGCCGGAAAAATCGAGAGCGGACAATTCAAAAGTGAGCGATGCATCAAAAGCGGACAGGCCGCGCTGGTGATCCTTTCCGGTGATGTTTCTGAAAATACGGAAAAACAGTTCCGGGATATGTGCGCATGGAGAAAGATCCCCTGCATTGCGATGGCGGACCGGGATCAGCTCGGCAGCTGCATCGGTCAGGAACAGCGATGCGTACTGGCGGTAACGGATGCCTCCTTTGCCGGCAGAATTCTGGAACTTGCGGGGTATAAGCCCGGCGAAGCAACGTCCGAAATATAAATTGTATTACTGCACTGGCAGGAATCATTCCTGATTATGATACAGAACAAAGAACTCTGATCCGTTATGATCGAAAAAATGTGGAAGGAATCAGAGGAAAAATTTCAATTCAAAAGCGATTTGAGGGAAACGATAATATGACAAATGAACCGGAAAATGTGAACAACACAAATGCAGGTGCGGAGGAAGCCCAGGCGAAACCGAAGAAGAAAAAGCCGATCATGATCTTCCGGCCGCAGAACAGCAGAACGGGAGCTGTAAAAGCCGGCGTCCGGCCCGGAACTGCGTCGAAGCCCGGCATGCGCAAGGATGGCGCCCGGCCGGAGGGCGCACGGGTCAGAAAACCGGCGGACGCTTCGGCAGCGGCAGGCAGCGGAGCCCGTACAAGAAGACCGGCCGCCGGCGCGGCAGGTCCGGCGAAAACGCCGACACCTGCGGATGCTGCGAAGATTATATCGGCAGCGGCTGCGGCAGCGGAGGAAAAAATTGCAAGCCAGGCAGCGGCAGCGGCCGCATTGCAGGCCGAAAAAGAAAAAGCGGCCGAATCGGCCCCTGCGGTTGAGAAAAAACCGGAAGCCGTCAGTGCTGCCCCGGTGAAGGATGCCGCAGCAGCTCCCGCACAGACAGAAACCGCAAAAACGGCGGACCAGCCAGATCCGGCTGTTGCAGAATCCGGACCGGCGCCGCAGGAAACCGGGAAGAAACCTGCCGCCGAAACGGCAGAACCTGCGCTGCAGCAGGAGAATAAACCCGCGGATCTGAAAGCAGAAGGAGCGCAGCCTGCCAGGGCGGCTTCCACAGAAGAGCAGCCTGCGAAAGCGTCGGATGCAGCCGCAAGAGAGACAAAGGACACGTCTGCTTCCAGAGAGGGTGCGCGCAGCAGTGCCGCCGGAAATTCTTCCCAGCGTTTCCAGTCACAGGGCCGTACTGCCAGAAATACAGGCAGCCAGGAGCGCGGCGAACGGACTGGTGGATCCTCGGACCGCGCAAGAACCGGTCAGGGAAGCTCTGCCGGCCGCAGCGGCTCCGGATATGGCAGCAGATCGACGGATCGTCAGGACCGCCAGGATCGTTCGGACAGAGGCGGCAGAGGAGCTGCCGGCGGCTTCCAGAACAGAGGCGGTGCCCGTGACGGTGCCAGGGACGGTCAGAGAAAGCCCGCCTTCGGGTCCGGCGACAACCGCTCCGGACAGGGCGCAGGCCGCGGTTCCTTTGCGGGTAGCGGCAGCAGGCGGCCTTCCGGAAACGGACGCGGACCTGCCATGGACAGCAAGCCCTTTGAGAAGGACAGCCGCAGAAATGACCGCGGCAGCAGAAACGACCGCAGGAATGACAGGAATGACCGTCAGGATAAGTTCGACCGTATGGAGAACCGCTCCCAGGGCGGAAAGAACGGCAGCCGTTCGAAACAGGCCGGCAAGTTCATCAAGCCGGTGAAACCGGTTGTGGAAGAAGAGAAGATCAAGAGCATCACCGTACCGGAGACGCTGACGATCAAAGATCTGGCGGATCTGCTGAAGATCCAGCCGGCAGCGATCGTGAAAAAGCTCTTCCTTCAGGGCCGGATGGTTACGGTCAATGAAGAGATCGATTTTGATACAGCAGAAGAGATTGCCATCGATTATGATGTAATCTGTGAAAAAGAAGTCAAGGTGGATGTGATCGAAGAACTCCTGAAGGAGGATGAAGATCCCGAAGACAGCCTGCAGCCGCGTCCGCCGGTTGTATGCGTGATGGGTCATGTAGATCACGGAAAGACGTCTCTGCTGGATGCGATCCGCAATACCCATGTGATCGACCGCGAGGCAGGCGGTATTACCCAGCACATCGGTGCGTCCGTGGTAACCTGCAACGGTCAGAAGATCACCTTTCTGGATACCCCCGGCCATGAGGCATTTACGGCCATGCGTATGCGCGGGGCAAATTCCACAGATATTGCCATTCTGGTTGTGGCAGCGGATGACGGCGTAATGCCCCAGACCGTGGAGGCGATCAACCATGCCAAGGCAGCCGGCATTGAAATCATTGTCGCCATCAACAAGATCGACAAACCGGGTGCGAATATTGAAAAAGTGAAGCAGGAGCTGACGGAATATGAGCTGATCCCGGAAGACTGGGGCGGCAGTACGGTCTTTGTTCCGGTATCCGCCAAGACCCGGGAGGGCATCGATACCCTGCTTGAAATGATCCTGCTGACATCCGAAGTACTTGAACTGAAGGCGAATCCCGACCGCCGTGCGAGAGGTCTCGTCATTGAGGCACAGCTGGACAAAGGACGGGGACCGGTCGCGACCGTACTGGTACAGAAGGGAAAACTTCATGTCGGCGATCCGATTGCCGCCGGTTCCTGCTACGGCAAGGTGCGCGCAATGATCGACGACAAGGGAAGATCGGTCAAAGAGGCCGGTCCGTCCACACCGGTGGAAGTATTGGGTCTGTCGGATGTACCGGGTGCCGGCGAAATCTTCGTGTCGCCTGAGACGGAAAAAGAGGCAAGAAGCTTTGCCGAGACATTCATCAGTGAAGAAAAAGAGCGCCTGATCGATGAGACGCGCCAGAAGATGTCTCTGGACGATCTGTTCTCTCAGATTCAGGCAGGCAATCTGAAGGAACTCGACCTGATTGTCAAGGCTGACGTACAGGGCAGCGTGGAAGCGGTCAAGCAGAGTCTGCTCAAACTCTCCAATGAAGAGGTTGTCGTCAAGGTGATCCACAGCGGCGCAGGCGCCATCAATGAATCGGATGTCGTTCTTGCTGCTGCCTCGAACGCGATTATCATCGGCTTCAATGTAAGAATCGATCCTTCTGCCAAATCCACCGCGGAACAGGAAGGCGTGGATATCCGTATGTATCGTGTAATTTACGATGCCATCGCAGATGTGGAAGCTGCCATGAAGGGTATGCTTGATCCGGTCTTTGAAGAAAAGGTGATCGGCCATGCGGAAATCCGTCAGATTTTCCGTGCGTCCGGCGTCGGCAATATTGCCGGCTCCTATGTACTGGACGGTGTGTTCCAGAGAGGCTGCAATGCCCGCATTACGCGCGAAGGAAAGCAGATCTTTGACGGACCGGTGGCATCCCTCAAGCGTTTCAAGGATGATGTGAAAGAAGTCCGCGCCGGATATGAATGCGGACTGGTATTTGAAAAATTCAACGATATCGCCGAGCTTGACCAGGTTGAGGCGTATATGATGGTTGAGGTTCCGAGATGAGGAAAAACAGTATCAAAAACACAAGGATCAACGGAGAGGTCCGAAAAGAGCTCTCCGAGATCATTCGCAGTTCCATCAAAGATCCGCGGATCCATCCGATGACCAGCGTGACCGCTGTGGAAGTGGCTCCGGACCTGAAAACCTGCCGTGCTTTCATCAGTGTGCTCGGCGACGAAGAGGCACTGAAACAGACCATCGACGGCCTGAAAAGTGCGGAGGGATATATCCGACGGGAACTGGCCCGCACGGTCAATCTGCGCAATACGCCGGAGATCCGTTTTATTCCGGACCAGTCCATCGAATATGGGATCCGGATGTCAAAAATGATTGATGAAGTGAAGGAGAAAGACGAGAGTGGACATACAGGAGAAGATCAGGCTGAATGAGATCCTGCAGGATGCTGCAAGGGCGGCAGTGACCGGGCATACCAATCCGGACGGCGACTGCATCGGTTCCTGTCTGGGACTGTGGCACTACCTGCGGGAGCATTTCCCCAGGATCGAATGCACCGTCTTTCTGGACGGAGTGCCGGAACGTTTCCGGATCATTTCCGGTACGGAACAGATCCGCAGCGAAGTGCTTTCCGAGGCATTTGATGTCGTATTCTGCCTGGACTGCAGTACCATGGACCGCCTGGGGAAATTTGCCGTGCTGAAGAAGCAGGCCGCGAAAACGGTCTGCATCGACCACCACGTCTTCTCCGGACAGTTCTGCGATATTGATTATGTGGATTCCGAGGCCAGCTCTGCGAGTGAACTGGTCTGTGACCTTCTGGGGACACATAATCTGTCCGAAGATGCAGCCTGTGCGCTCTATATGGGGATTGCGCATGACACCGGCGTATTCCGATACCCCTGTACCGATGCGAAGACCATGCGTACGGCTGCGGATCTGCTTGCGAAGGGCATCCCGTTTTCTTCTATTCTTGAACAGACATATTATAAAAAGACCTATGAACAGACCCGGATTCTTTCCAGGGCACTTCTCGATGCCAGAGCTTTTTTCGACGGAAAGGTGATGGCAAGTATTGTCGACCGGAAGGAGATGAAGCTTTTTCATGTCGGCAAAGGAGACCTGGACAGCATTGCACCTTCTCTGCGGGACATAGCCGGAGCGGAGGCTTCCATTTTCATTTATCCTGTGGCCGGATCGCTGTATAAGGTCAGTCTGCGCTCCTCCGATTCCGTGGATGTGCGGGAAATTGCCTCCCGGTTTGGCGGAGGCGGTCATGTACGGGCGGCCGGGTGTTCCATGACCGGAACGCCGGAGGAAATTCTTAACCGGCTGCTGGAACAGTTTGCTCTGCAGTTGGATCCGGAGGCTGCTTTGGAACCTGCAGACGAAGTGATTGAGGAAAATACAGTTTCATCATGATTTCAGGTATCATCAATGTCTATAAACAGCGGGGCATGACGAGCCACGATGTTGTATATAAAATGCGCAGGATTACCGGCCAGAAAAAGATCGGCCATACCGGCACGCTGGATCCCGATGCGGAGGGCGTGCTCCCCGTATGCCTGGGAACCGGTACAAGACTGTGCGAACTGCTGGGGGAAGGATCCAAACAGTACCGGGCGGAAATGATCCTGGGAGTCCGGACGGATACGCAGGATATGACCGGAACCATCCTCTCAAGGAATCCGGTCGTATGCACCAAAGAAGAGATCCAAAGTGCGGTCCGTTCCTTTACCGGTGAAATCGAGCAGATTCCCCCCATGTATTCCGCTGTAAAAATCAATGGAAAAAAACTTTACGAGCTGGCGCGGCGGGGGATCGAGGTCGAGCGGAAGAGCCGGAAAGTGATGATCGAAGAGATCCGTGTGGAATCCATCGATCTGCCGGTTGTGCAGATCCTGGTCACCTGTTCCAAGGGAACCTATATCCGTACACTCTGCAGTGATATCGGCGATTCTCTCGGATGCGGCGCTGCCATGAAAAGTCTGATCCGTACAAAGGTCGGCTCTTTTGACGCAGAGGACGCCCTGACCCTCGAACAGGTGAAGGAAGCGTTCGATGGCGGGACCCTGGATTCCCATGTGATCCGTCCGGACCGGTTTTTCCCGGATGCCGGCGCTGCGGGAGTGTCGGAGGAAGACCAGATCCGCCTGCAGAACGGCAATCCTTTCCCGAAGCGGAAGCTGATTTTGCTTGACGGGAACGGCAGCTTTACAAAGCGTCTGCGTCTGTATGATCAGACGGGTGTGTTTGTCGGATTGTATGCGTGGGACAATAAAGGATTATACCGACCGGAGAAAATGTTTCTATGATTTGTTTTCACTCAGTTAAAGATTATTATCTGTCAGGACCGACGGCTGTCACACTCGGAAAATTTGACGGGCTCCACCGGGGGCACCAGCTGCTTCTCTCGGAAATTGGCCGTCTGCAGAAGAAGGGATGTACGGGTGCCGTATTTGTACTGCGCCCCGGACATGGACCGTTTCTTACAACCTCCGTTGAGGAAACGAAGCTTCTTGACGGGATGGGGATCATGGCAATGATCGAATGCCCCTTTGTCCCGGAAATTTCCGGCATGAGCCCGCAGCAGTTTGCGCGGGAAATTTTACAGGACCGGCTGCATGCTTCCCATGTGATCGTCGGTTCGGATTTTCGTTTCGGCAAAGACCGTGCGGGGGACACGCAGTTTCTTCTGCAGCATGGCAGGGAATATGGGTTTGAGACGAAGGTGTTCCCAAAGGAAACCTATGAGAGAACCGTCATCAGCAGTACATATATCCGCGATACGCTGAGCCGGGGGGAGATGGAAAAGGCAAATGCCATGCTGGGCAGGCCTTACAGCGTTTCGGGAACCATCATCCATGGTGCTCATCTGGGCACAGGAATCGGTATGCCTACGATTAATCTGGTTCCCGAAGGGGCGAAACATCTGCCGCCGAACGGTGTATATTATACCCTGAATCTTCTGCAGGGGAGAAAGATTCCGGGGGTTACCAACATCGGCTGTAAACCGACTGTAAACGGACGTTTCAAAGGCGTAGAGACCTATCTGTATGATACACAGGGCGATCTTTATGCATTGCCGGTAGAGACGCAGCTTCTTCATTTTGTCCGTCCGGAACGGAAATTCGATTCGGTGGATGAACTTCGAAAACAGCTGGAAAAGGACAGGCAGTCCGGGAGGGAGTATTTTCATGAACAGGGGTTTTTGGACCGCCAGTCTGTGGCTGATCGTGATCGGACTCGGACTGATTGCGGCCGGGATGATTCTTGCAGTCTATGACCAGAGCAGGGAGCTTTACAGAGGACATGCCAGAGCCCGTGTCGTGGAACTGGCAAGGGTAGAAGAGGACGGTCGTTTCCGCAGCCGTTACTATCCGATTGTGGAATACTATGCGAACGGAATGCTCTGCAAGGTAACGCTTGCCCATATGGGCGGATCAGATTCTTATCTGCATCCGTTCGGGAATTTTCTGACATCGGGTCTTCCGGGGAAAAAATCCGGGATGCTGTCGCGGCGTCCGGGGCCGTGGGAGATCGGATATGAAGTCAATATTCTGTATGATCCCGCAAATCCGGAACACATTCAGGTATTGCCGAGCAATCTTCGGACCAACCTTCCGGCCCTTCTTGGCGGTGCCGGCGTGGTTCTGATCCTGACCGGGGTGTTCTCGTTCCTGAGATTCGCAAACCGCGGTTGATTCGCTGCAGTTTCATTATTCCTGCACGCTGGGCGCTGCGGACTTTGGGCATCTTTTTGGTTAAAATGAACAGATCTTCGGAATCTGTTCTTTTTTTTTGCCCTTTATTCTTTTATGATAACAATATAAAAAGATGGAGGTGGATCATGAGTTACAATTTTTTTGTTAGGAGCAATATCACTTTTGGCAATGGTGCTGCAAATGAACTCCCGGAAATATTGAAACGCCACGGTCTGAAGAAAATTATGCTGGTCTATGACGGCGGCGTCAAGGCAGCAGGGATTGCCGGCCGGATTACCGAAAAGATTGAGGAAGCCGGCGTCGAATATGTCATCTTTGACGGTGTGATTCCCAACCCGACAAACCGTGTGGTGGAACAGGCAGCCGCGCAGGCAAAAGAAGCCATGGTGGACGGATTTGTCGCCGTCGGCGGCGGCAGCAGCATCGACCTGGCAAAAGCGGTCAATGTCCTGATGACAAACCCCGGAAGCATCGGCCAGTACGGCGGCATGAACCTGGTCAAAAATCCATGTCTCCCGCTGATCGCCATTCCGACCACGGCCGGCACTTCTTCCGAGATCACCAACGTCAGCGCTCTGATCGACGAGGAAAAGGTGATCAAATATGTGGTCATTGACAACCATATTACCGCCTCCGACGTAATCGCGGATCCGGAATTTACAAAGACCATGCCCGTGTCTGTAACCGCCGCGACCGGCATGGATGCGATTACACACGCGGTGGAAAGCTACATCTCCAATATGGCAACGCCTCTGACGGAATACAACTCACTGAAAGGTCTCTCCATCCTGTACGAAAATCTTCCGAAGGCTGTTGCCGACGGGCAGGATATGGAGGCGCGGGAACAGATGATGCTCGGCTGCATCATCACCGGTTTTGCTTTCTCAAACGCAAATCTTGGATTTGTTCATGCGATCGCGCATACCCTCAGCGCTCACTTCGGCCTGGCCCACGGGATGGCAAATGCCTGTGTACTTCCCTATGTAATGGCCTACAACGCGCCGGCATGCCCGCAGAAAATGATTGAAATGGCCCGTACGATCGGCCTGACGCCGACCGGAGACCCCGAAAAAGATCCGTATCTTCTTGCAGAGGCTCTGAAGGATCTGACCCGGAAGCTTGGCATTAAGACCCTTTCCGAACAGAACGTCCCCGAGAGCGCTTTTGATACGCTCGCTGAGGATGTTCTCAAAGAGCCTGTCCTTGGTTTCAATCCGAGACAGGGTGTCACAAAAGAGGATGTCATAGAAATTCTCAGAAAGGCATATTGATGAAGCAGAACAGACAACCGGAACGCAGCAGGCAGGTCTCGACCGTACGGATCTATATCACAATCCTGTGTATCTCTTTCCTGCAGGGACTGCAGTTTGCTCCGTCTCCTGTATTGAAACAGATCGGTGATCATTTCCCGGGCGTCGGAACCAGCATGATTCAGATGCTGATCACAGGGCCTTCTTTGATCGGAATGTTCTGTGCCGTCGGCAGCGGATTTCTGGTGACGAAGGTTACAAAAAAACAGCTGCTGCTGTTTTCTTCGCTGATTTCCGCCGTATCGGGACTTGTTCCTCTGCTGGCCGACAGCTTTGCGCTGCTGCTGGGATGCCGCCTGATCTATGGATTTGCGCTGGGTCTTGCAACGGCGCTCAACACCGCGGTGGTGGCGGAATGGTTTGAGGGAGACGCAAGGGTGAAAGCGATGGGCTTTCAGGCTGCGAGCGTCGGAGCCGGTATGGCTGTGACAACCGCCGGCGCCGGTTTCCTGGAAGCTTCCGTTTTCACAAACTCCTATTTTATTCATGGAATCGGACTGGTTTCGTTCGTGCTGATCCTTCTGTTCCTGCCGGAGACCGGACGGGCGGTTCCGTCGGAAGGCAACCGCATCCGCATTAATCAGAAAGTCCTGGTCATCGCCGTACTGATGTTTCTGGAAATGCTGTTTCTGATAACATTTACCACCAATATTTCCATGCATCTTTCCGGGGAACTCGCAGGGGATACGAAAGCCTCCGGATATTTGACCAGCATTTTCTCCATCGGGCAGATTATCATCGGACTGATCCTTGCGTATCTGACACGGATCCTGAAGAAGGCTTCCCTGCCGGCAGCGATGGCGTCCTTCGTTCTGGGCGCTGTGATCCTGATCTGCTTTCCGTCCAGCTTCCCGATGCTTTGCATCGGCGCCGTCTTCTGCGGATTTTCCCAGGGAGTTTTCATTCCGACCGCCATGGTGGAAGCGGCGAATGCCGTACCGCCCATTGCTGCGGCGATGGCTTCCGGCGTACTGACCTGCGGCACCTGCTCGGGACAGCTTTTCTCGCCGGTAATCGTCAACAGCATCGTAAAGCTGATCTTCTCTGAGGTCACAACGAAGGGAGTTTATACGGTTGCTGCCGTCGGAATGGCTTTGTCCGCCATTCTGTGCGCGTTTGTCATGATGCGGCCCGGGCACTCATCCGAAGCATCGTGAAATGAGATCCGTATCCGATTGGATACAATCATTCTATTTGAACCATATAATTTGAACAATCAAATTTGAAACATATACAAAAACAGGAAGAGAGGTTCATGTCTATGAAGAAAAAAATGGCTCTGTGCACCCCGATTTCGGAGGAGCTGCTCTCCCCGATCCGTGAACTGTGCGACATCACCGAATGCGGCGAACTGAAGCACGGAAAGGGCAATGTGACGGAGGAGATGGTCCGGGAAGAATGCCTCGGCAATGAGCTGATTGTGCTCGGGGATGAGTACGCCGGTGCGGATACCATCAAGGCCTGGGTCGACGGAGGAATGAAGTTTATCGGCGTCGCGAAGGGAACGCCCGCAACCGTTGATTTTGACGCGATTACAAATGCGGGGCTGACCCTTTCCTATACACCGGGGCGCAACCGTGTGGCTGTAGCGGAATATACGATCGGTCTGATGATCGCAATGGCAAGGAAGATGACGATCGCTGCCGCCGGCCTGATGAACGGGGAACATACCTCCGAAGCATGCGATATCTATGATGTTCCGGATGTGAAAAACGTGACCTTCGGTCCGCTGGATGAGAAGCATCCGTTCATCGACTACGGTATCGGTTTTGAACTGTACGGAAAAACCCTCGGTATTGCCGGATACGGGGCCATCGGACGGGAAGTTGCGGTTCGTGCGAAAGCCTTCGGCATGAATGTCATCGCCTATGATCCGTATCTGAACGAAGCGCTGGCAAAAGCGGACGGCGTGGAAGGCGTGGATCTGGATACCATGCTCTCCCGGGCAGACATCGTCAGTGTACATCTTCCGACGATTCCCTCCTGCAAAGCCATTGTCAATAAAGAATGGTTCTCGAAGATGAAGAAGAGTGCATACCTGGTCAATACAGCCCGCGCGTATGTCATCGATCAGAAGGATTTCATCGAGGCGCTTGAGAACGGGGATATTGCCGGCGCAGCCGTCGACGTATACTGGAAAGAGCCGGTTCCGGCCAATCATCCTCTTCTGAAGATGCGGAACGTCGTATGCACGCCGCATATGGCCGGTCTGACCACGGATGTGGACGGATGGTCCGGACGCATGATGGCGGAAGAGATTACCGCCTATCTCAAGGGTGAAAAAGGAAAATACCTCTGGAAAACGAAAAAATAAGGAGAAGAACATGGGTGCAAAATCTTGTGCAGGGAAAAGTCGTTATCCTCATCTGTTTGAACCGATCCGGATCGGCAATCTGCGGCTGAAAAACCGGATCATTGCAGCACCGACAAGTCCGAGCATGATCACAACCGAGGGACATATGACTCCTGAGATGTGTGCTTACCTGGAGGAAAAAGCGAAGGGCGGCGCGGCAGTTGTCACATACGGTGAAGCGATTGTTCATTCCGCAACGGGAAAATCCCATAATAAGCAGCTTCAGCTGGACTCTTTCGGCGTAAAGCAGATGCTCGCCGAAGCGGTCCGCCTCATTCACAATGCAGGTGCGTATGCAAACATCCAGCTTTCCCACGGCGGCAAATACGGCGGTCTGGCCAGCGTCGGCGGCGACCAGGATGTGGCGGAAAAAGCCTATGGACCCAGCCCGGAGATGACGCCCCAGGGCGAGGTGTTCGAGATGCCCCGGGAGATGATCCTGGAAATCGTGGAATCCTATGGAAAAGCCGCAAAGCTCTGCAAAGACTGCGGGTTTGACATGGTTATGGTTCACGCGGCCCACGGCTGGCTGTTCTCCCAGTTCCTGTCCCCGTATTACAACCGCAGGACGGATGAATTCGGCGGCTCGCTGGAGAACCGGGCGCGTTTTCTGATGATGGCGCTGGACGCCGTACGTGCAGCCGTCGGCCCGAGATTTCCGATTGAGTGCCGTTTCTCCGGAGATGATCTGACGGAGCAGGGCCTGAATGCAGAGGAATGCATCGAGGTGGCAAAACTGATCGAAGACAAAGTCGATCTGTTTAATGTCTCCTGCGGAAATCATGAAGATCCGGAAATGTTCTGCCGGACCCATCCTTCCGCCTTCTTCCCGAGAGGGGTGAATGTGTACCTGGCTGCCGGCATCAAAAAAGCGGTCAGCAAGCCGGTCTCCTGTGTCGGCGCACTGAACGATCCGAAGCAGATGGAGGAGATTATCGCTTCGGGACAGGCGGATCTCGTAGAAATCGGGCGCGGTCTTCTGGCGGATCCCTATCTGCCGTACAAAGCATACCATGATCTCGCGGAGGATATTACGCCATGTCTTCGCTGCTACGAATGCTTCGGCGAGACTTCGAAATGCGAGATGGTGAAGTGTACGGTCAATCCGACGATGGGATACCAGCTGGTCGAGAAATACGGAAGACCGGCACCGGAACGCAGAAAGAAAGTTCTTGTCGCCGGCGGCGGGCCGGCCGGCATGGAAGCTGCGATCACGGCTTCCCTTCGCGGCCATGACGTGACGCTGGCCGAGCGGAGCGGAAAACTCGGCGGAAATCTGCATCCGGCCGGTGCCGCTTATTTCAAGGAAGATATCGCGAAACTCTGCCGCCTGCTGATTGCGAGGACGGAGCAGGCCGGCGTAAAGATTGCTCTGAATACGGAAGTGACTCCGGAATATGTCAGGGAATTCGATCCGGACTTCCTTGTCATTGCAATCGGATCGAATGAACTTCGGCCGCCGATTAAAGGCATGGACGGCAGCAATGTCGTTATGGCCATTGACGCGGAGCTGCATCCCGAAAAGCTCGGGAAGCGGGTCGCCATCATGGGCGGCGGACTGGTCGGCGCAGAAGCCGCGATCTCCTTCCGTCATGAGGGACATGACGTCAGCGTCATCGAGATGAAGAGTGCAGTGGCGGAAGAAGTCAACTCCTTC
>CACXHD010000142.1 GCA_902767335.1 uncultured Lachnospiraceae bacterium | reverse complement strand
TTCACCGCCAAGACACCGGAAGAGCTTCGTGAAGCGATCCGCGCGGCGAAGAAAGAGGCCGGCAGTGTTCTGATCGATGCCAAAGTCCTTCCGAAGACGATGGCCGAGGGATACAACTCCTGGTGGCATATCGGAGTGGCGACAACCGCGAAATCCGAGAAGGTTCTCGAGGCCAGAAAGGTTGTGGACGAGCACCTTGCCAAAGCAAGAAAGTATTAATGAAAGGGGCGCGAAGTGATGAAACCGTTTGCAATCACGGTCGGCATCCGGGAATTCCTGGACTTTCGGACATTTGCCGAAGACAGTCAGCTGACGCAGGAGGATCTGATCCTGACAAATCAATTTATCTATGAACCGGCAATCGCTTCGCTGAACCTGCCCTGCCAGGTCCTGTACCAGGAAAAATACGGCAGCGGAGAACCGACGGATCTGATGGTAAACGCCATTCTGGAGACCATCCGGGGGATGAAGGTGAACCGGATCATCGCCGTCGGCGGCGGAACCGTGATCGACATCGCGAAGGTGATCGCGGTTGCCGGCCCGGAGGATGACATGGACGCGCTCTATGACCGGGCGCCGGACCTTCACAAGGCCCATGGCCTGATCATTGTGCCGACGACCTGCGGCACCGGGAGCGAGATGACCAATATTTCCATCATCAGCCGGGTGTCCCGCCAGGTGAAGCAGGGGCTGGTTTCGCCGGCCATGTATGCGGACGAGGCAGCACTGATTACCGAGCTTCTGGCGACCCTTCCGTATCCGGTTTTCGCGACTTCCTCGATCGACGCCATGATCCATGCGGCGGAGTCGTTCCTTTCGCCGAATGCCTGCGCGATGAGCGAGCTGTTCAGCGAGAAAGCGCTCACCATGATCCTGAAGGGCTGGATGGACAGCGTCGATGACAGTGCCGGTGACGGTTCCTCCGATCCGCAGACGGACCGGAAAAATCGTTGGAAGAAGCATGCGGCCGAGTTCCTGCTTGCCTCGAACTATGCGGGCATTGCCTTCGGGTATGCCGGCTGCGGCGCAGTCCATGCGCTGAGCTATCCGGTCGGGAGCGTGCACCATGTTCCCCACGGCCAGTCGAACCAGCTGCTGTTTGCGGATGTGATGCGCAAATATCAGGAAAAGAAACCCATCGGAAAGATTAACCGCCTGGAAGAAATCGTCGGCGGCGCACTGGGTGTCGACCCGGTCTTCTCCCTGCCGCAGCTGTATAAACTGATGGATACGGTCTATGCAAAAGACCGGCTGCGGGATCACGGAGTGACCGAGGAGGAGCTTGCCGTATTTACGGACAATGTCCTGCTGACACAGCAGCGGCTGCTGAATAATAATTATTCAGAGCTGACACGGGAAGATATCCTGTCGATTTACTGCAAGGCGTTTTAAGGAAACACGGACAAAGCGAACTCAGACAAAAAGAACATGGACAAAAAGAACACGGATGGAACCGGCGCTTCTCCGGGAGGGATACGAACGGAAGGCGCTGATGATACCGGAAAGGGGCAGCAAATGAAGATAGCACTTGTCATGGAGTGGAGCACGTGCGAGAGAAATCCGATCGTGTTTGATACATTAAAACAGGTTGCCGAAGAGCGGGGCCACTCGGTCGTCAACTACGGGCAGTTTGACATGGAAGACAACCGGCAGACCTACAATCAGAACGCTGTATTTATCGCAGCACTGGCTGCCTCCGGCGCAGCGGACTTTATCGTGACCGGCTGCGGTACCGGTGAAGGCGCGATGCTGGCGGCGAACGCGATGCCCGGCGTATGCTGCGGCCTGGTGGTGGATCCGGCGGATTCCTACCTGTTTACCCAGGTGAACGGCGGCAACTGCATGTCGCTTCCCTTTGCCAAAGGCTGGGGCTGGGGCGCGGAAGTCAATCTGCGGTATGTATTTGAGAAATTCTTCGAGAAGGAGCCGGGCGGCGGATATCCGCCTCATGCGGCCGCTTCCGAACAGCGGAACGCGTATCTGTTGAATAAGCTGAAAGGGGTTTCCCATCACAGCATCAAGGAAATTCTGCAGACCGAAGATCCCGAAGTATCCGAGATCGTCAAGGCTGCATTTGCCGGAAAACGGCTGGAACTGTTCCTGGAGAACTGCCAGGATCCCGAAATCGCGGACATCGTCCGGAAAATTGCAGAATAAAATCATGGAGGAGAAAATCGATGTTAGACCCGAAAAAAGTACACATTGGCATTGCTCCGATCGCATGGACAGAAGATGACATGCCCGAGATGGGGGCCGGCAACAGTTTTCTGCAGACCATCAGCGAGATTGCACTGAGCGGTTATACCGGCACGGAGATCGGCTGCCAGTATCCGAGGGATCCGGCGATTCTCAACAGAGAATTCTCCCGCCGCGGCCTTTCCGCCGTCACCGCATGGATCAGCACCTACCTGAACGAGCAGCCGCTCTGGTGGAATGAGAGGGCGTTCGTCGATCACATGAATTTCCTGAAGGCGATCGGCGCGACGATCATCAATACCTC
>CACXHD010000141.1 GCA_902767335.1 uncultured Lachnospiraceae bacterium | reverse complement strand
TTTTTTCTGAAAAAGGGTTTGCGAATGTTTTTGTGAATGAGATAGCTGAAAGAGTTGGAATCAAAGCGCCTTCACTGTATAAGCATTACAAGAACAAGCAGGCTATATTCGATGCGATCATCGATGAGATGAATCACAGATTTGAACAGCAGGCAGAGGCGCTTACCATAAATGGTATGGATCCCGCTGCGGATGCGGAAGTTTATAAAAACATGGACGAAGACCATCTGGTCAAATTGGGAACGGATCTTTTCAAGTACTATCTTCATGACAGTTATACCAAGAGGTTCAGGAAGATGTTGACGGTAGAACAGTTTCAGGATAAGGATCTTGCCGGAGTTTATTCGCAGCAGTATTTTGACAGGCCGCTGACCTATCAGGGAATGCTGCTCGGGCTGCTGGTTTCGCAGGGGCTTCTTGCAACGGACAATGTTCCGATCATGACACTTCATTTTTACGCGCCCATATATCTGCTTCTTACGATTTGCGATCGGGAACCGGAAAGAGAGCAGGAAGCACTTAAGCTTCTGGAGGAACATATCAGGCAATTCGATAAACTTTATGGGAGGAGTTTTTGATGAAGATAACGGTCATCAACGGAACAGAGAAGCATGGAGTTACATATAAACTGAAAGAAGTATTCCTGGATGAATTCAGAAACGAAGCGGAAATCACTGAGTTTTATTTGCCCGGGGACTGTCCCGATTTCTGTATCGGATGCACGGTTTGCTTTATGGAGGATGAACATAAGTGCAAGGACGCTGAATATATTCAAAAAATAGAGAAGGCTATATTAGGGGCGGATCTGCTTGTGTTCACATCGCCGGCATATGTGTTCCATGCAACTGGCGCGATGAAGACGATGCTGGATCATTTCGGATATCGATGGATGCCGCACAGACCTGCGAAGGAAATGTTTGGAAAGCGGGCAGTTATAATTACGCAGTGCCTTGGCGCTGGTGGAAAATCTGCCGCAAAGGATATAAAAGACAGTCTTTCCTGGTGGGGAATCAGTGATATCAGAGTTTGCAGTTTCAGGGTTATGAGTGATATTCACTGGGAAAAGATTTCGGAGAAAAAGAAAAGGCTGATGACGGCGAGGATAGAGAACATTGCGGGAAACTTAAAGCGGATTGACTTCACGAAACCTGCCAGGACAGGGATTGGTACCAAATTCAAGTTCAATATGGTAAGAATGATGCAGATCGGACTTGGAAAGGACAATCCTGAGTATACGGATTATAAGTATTGGCGCGCTAATGGTTGGACGGGCAGAGAAAGACCATGGAAATCCTGATCACTCAATTATTGAAACTATAGCCTGCATGGGCTATTATTTTGATTGTCGGCAGCCTGGGTTCCATGTGGAGAGCTGGGATGAGATTTCCGTTGTACGGTCCATACTCATGGGATGGAATCCACACTATCAGAGAATAAGTAAAGAGAATGAACAAAGAGAAGCAATAAAAAGAGACAATTAAGAGTATCAAAAAAGAAAGGACGGATCCTATGGGTAAATCGCTGGTAGCTGTCAATGCCGGCCCCCGCGCCGGGTGGAATACGGATACATTGATCAATGAAGCAATAAAAGGAGCCGAGTCGCAGGGCGCGACTGTTCAGAAGTTTAATCTTTTCCGACTGGAGAAGTACACAGGCTGTATTTCCTGTTTCGGATGTAAGAAGGAGAAATTCAAAGGACACTGCATCTGTAAGGATGGACTCACGCCGGTTCTGGATGCAATCAGAGCGTCGGACGGACTGATCATCGGATCGCCGAACTACCTCAGTGAGCTGACGGCATCCTTCCGGGCACTGTATGAACGGCTGATCTTCCAGAACCTGACCTACAATCTGGAAACACCATGCTGCAATGCGCATCCGAAGGAATGCCGGAAGGCGTTTGAACTGGGAGCCGCACTTGCTCTGAAGTAAGTAGAAAACGATGACAGACTGATATTTTACAGCATCTTGGAATTTGAAACATGTGGAACCGAATTAGAAAAAAACGGGTTGTCATTCCCGTTGTGGTATTGCTTTTGCTTTTTCTGACCTGCGGGTGGTATGTTTCTGACTATTATCATGCTACAGATGAGGCAGCTGCTTTTCTCGAGGATTCCGCCGATGTCCTCGTGAAGAAGGAATCGTCCGGTCTGTTCTTTGACGGTCCCGGATCGGAGAAAGCGCTGGTTTTTTATCCCGGAGGAAAGGTCGAATACACTGCGTATGCTCCCCTGATGATGCGGATCGCAGAGAGAGGGATGGACTGTTTTCTGCTCAGGATGCCTTTGAATATAGCATTTCTGGGAATCAATAAAGCCGATGACATTTTGAAACATTACGCTTATCCGCAATGGTATGCCGGAGGACATTCCCTGGGCGGGGTTGCAGCCTCGCTTTACAGCGCAGACCATGAGGTAGACGGTCTGATTCTTCTTGCATCATATCCATTAAAAAAACAGAACACCCGTATACTTGAACTCTATGGGAGTGAAGACGGTGTGCTGAACATGAAAAAACGTGCCGAGGCTGACCGGTTTCTGACGGAAGGGGCCGTTGTCGAAGTGATTGAAGGCGGCAATCATGCAGGTTTCGGTAATTACGGCGAACAGAGCGGGGATGGAGAAGCGAAGATCCGTTCGGAAGAACAACAAAGCATTACAGCAGAGAAAATTCTTTTGTGGACAGACCGGGATTAAAAAAACATTGAAGGATGACACCTGACCTGAGTAAGTTGTAATAGAAAGGCACTGGCATACTATGCCGGACGATTTACAACCTACAGACTGGATACATCCGGCAGCTGCATATTCAACTTCTATGAGATCCTGCCCGTCTGGGAGACGGGAGCGTAGGACCGGGCGGCGCGGAAACCGGGGAGCCAGACGCCGTACGGTTTTATAAGCTGTAAATCCTTTCCACTCTCTGTTCTTTCTCCGCCCAGAATGTGCTATAATAAACAATATGGTGCGAGAATAAACGGATACCCGTTTCCTCTGGCTTTGGGAGCAGCATCAATAAGAAAGGAAAACAATCATGAAACAGAACATTGTCGTTGGCTTATTTGAGGTGGAGAGCGAAGGATACCAGGCTTTGACCCAGCTGAAAAACTATCCGGGGGATGAAAGATGCTATGTATCCGCAGCTGCTCTTGTCAAAAGAGAGAACGGGTCCATACAGCTTCTGGACGGTTTCGATACCGGGACGAACACTTCGGATGACACTGCCATCGTCGGAAGGAGACCTGAACCATGGAAGTAAGAAGAATAAGTATTCGTGAAGCAAAGAAAAGAATTAAAAATGATCCTGAACTGAGCAAAATGCTCGTCCGCAGCGGATGGAAAGAGATCGCACTTGATCTGGACGGCGACGGATATGCCGATGTATCCTTCTCCTGCGAGAAGGTCGGACGTAAGATCGATACGATGGCTGTCGATCTGAGCGGGAATGGAGAATATGACCTGTATATCCATGATTCCGACGGCAACGGGATTCCGGATACGGTTTATCTGGTACAGGAAGGAGAGGAAGAAGAGAGAGTCATCACTGCGTTCGGAGGCAAGGTTGAACTCGGCTTCATCAATCTTGGCGTCAAGGTGGCAAATCTGCTGGTTGCCGAGGATTTCCTGAATAAGGAACTGGGCCTTTCTCTGATGGATCTTGCGGCTTATCTGAAACAGTATGCCGCAGTTATGCTGCTTGAACTTCAGAAGAGAGAGAACGCGGAAGGAATCGATAAAGTTTTTTATTATCTGAGCGATGCAGGGACCTACTATCTGGCAACGGTGGACGGAACCCGGCCGAGAGTCAGACCGTTTGGAACGATCCTTCTGGATGACGGAAAGCTGTATATCCAGACCGGAAAATCCAAGGATGTTTCGAAACAGATTGCCGAAAATCCGTCTGTGGAGATCACCGCAAGCATGCCGAACGGGACCTGGATCCGTATTGCGGCGGACCTGGTGGAAGACGACAGCCATGACGTGAAAGAAAAGATGCTTGAAAGGATGCCTTCCCTGCGGGCGATGTACAGCGCAGATGACGACAATATGCAGATGTTCTATATGAAAGATGCAACAGCCACGTTCTGCTCGTTTACGGCAGAGCCGGAGACGATTACGTTCTGAAAACAATGCTTCTGACACGGGATCTTCTGCCCGGATTCCTGAGAGAACCAGGACCGGTTGTCCGGGAATTTGTAAGGGCAAAGATCCGTCTGTAAGCTGACGACAGGAAAAGGAAAAGAGGAGGAAACATGAAAAAGACACCGGTAACAACTATTGTCGCAATCGGAATCGGAGCCGCTTTGTTTTTTGTCCTGGGAAGGTTTGTTACTGTTCCCAGCCCGGTACCGAACACGAATATTTCCATTCAGTATGGTCTGCTGGCCTTTATGGCAGTTATGTTCGGCCCGGTTGCCGGAGCGCTGATCGGCCTGATCGGCCATGCGCTTATTGACTTCAGCTTTGGCTGGGGCATCTGGTGGAGCTGGGTCATCGCTTCGGGATGCTTTGGCGCGTTCATCGGTTTTGCAGCCGGAAAACTGAAGCTGGAGGACGGCGAGTTCGGAACACGGGGCATGATCACATTCAATGTGTTCCAGGCGATCGGACATGCCGCTGCCTGGGTGCTGATTGCGCCGGTACTGGATATTGTGATGTACGCGGAGCCTGCGAACAAGGTTTTCGTCCAGGGCCTGGTCGGCGGATGTGTCAATATCGTAACTACCGCCATTATCGGCACGCTTCTGTGCGTGGCCTATGCCGCTTCAAAACCCAAACAGGGCAGCCTGCGCAGGGAGAATTGAGACCGAATAAGAATATAGGAATAATAAAAAAGATGATATGGAACCGGCGAGTTTCTGCTCGTCGGTTTTCGTTCTACAGGAAATTGGTTTTCATTCTACAGGAAACTGGCTTTCATCCTGCAGGAAAGGGGTTTATCCGGTAGAGAATTGACTTTCATTGTACAGGAAATTCTGCAGGAGTTCCTGTGACAGGTGCGTTTTTAAGGAAGGAGTCTTTCTTTGAACGAGGTATTGCTGGAGTTTCGGGATTTTGGATTTCAATACCATGCGCAGTCGGAACCGACGCTGCACAATATTGACCTGAGCGTGAAGAAAGGAGAAAAGATTCTGATCGCCGGGCCTTCCGGATGCGGAAAATCCACGCTGGCCCACTGTATCAACGGACTGATCCCTTTTTCTTATCGCGGCAGCATGACCGGAAGTCTTCAGCTGAACGGGCGGGAGACAAAGGATCTGAGCCTGTTTGAAATTGCAAAAACGGTGGGCACCGTGCTGCAGGATTCGGACGGGCAGTTTATCGGGCTGACGGTAGCGGAGGATATCGCTTTCGCTCTGGAAAATGACTGTATTGCGGATCCCAACCTGCATGAGCGGGTGAAAAAGGCGGCTGCACTGGTGGGGATGGAAGAACATCTTGCGCATGCACCGGCGGACTTGTCCGGCGGGCAGAAGCAGCGGGTCGCGCTGGCGGGGATCCTGGTGAATGAGGTGGAGCTTCTTCTGTTTGACGAACCGCTGGCCAATCTGGATCCGGCAGCGGGAAAGGCGGCAATTGACCAGATCGACCGGATGCATAAGCAGACCGGGGCGGCTGTGATCATCATAGAACACCGTCTGGAGGACGCGTTGTATCGCGATGTAGACCGGATCGTTCTGATGGGAGAGGGGAGGATTCTTGCAGATCTGTCCCCGGATCAGCTGCTTTCCACGGATCTGCTGTCGAAGAGCGGGATCCGGGAGCCCCTGTACCTGACGGCACTGCGGTATGCGGGGGTTGAAATCACGCCGGAGAAACGGCCGGCGAGCATTCGTTCGCTGCAGCTTTCGGAGGAGGACCGCGGCAGGGTGCGTACCTGGATGCGGGAGAATTCGCCCAGACCGGCCCGGGATCCGGCTCGGACGCTGCTGGAGGCGCGGAATATCCGGTTCGCCTATGCGAATGGTCACGAAGCGCTGAAGGATGTGTCCGTGTCTGTGAGTGAAGGGGAACTGCTGGCGATCGTGGGGACCAACGGAGCAGGCAAGTCCACCTTTGCCAAGGTGATCTGCGGATTTGAGACGCAGCAGGACGGGGAACTCCGTTTTGCGGATGTGGGGGACTGGCAGACGCTGTCGATCAAGGAACGCGCAGACTATGTCGGCTATGTCATGCAGAATCCGAATCAGATGATTTCCCAGACGATGATTTTTGATGAGGTCGCCATGGGACTGCGGACGCGGGGCGTACCGGAGGAGGAAATCCGGCCCCGCGTGGAGGAAGTTCTGAAGGTCTGCGGTCTGTTTCCGTTCCGGAATTGGCCGATATCAGCCCTCAGCTACGGCCAGAAGAAACGGGTGACCATCGCATCCATTCTGGTACTGAACCCGAAAATGATCCTTCTGGATGAGCCGACAGCGGGCCAGGATTACCGCCATTATACAGAGATCATGGAGTTTCTGCGGCGGCTTGGAAACAGCGGTGTGACGGTGGCCATGATCACGCATGACATGCATCTGATGCTGGAATACGCAGACCGGTCGGTTGTGTTTTCGGACGGGAAGGTGATCTGCACGGATACGTCGGCAGGGATTCTGACGAATCCGGATGTGGTCCGGGCGGCCAGCCTGAAGGAAACGTCCCTGTACGATCTGGCGATTCTGTGCGGGATCGAGGATGCCCGGGGGTTTGCACAGCGCTTCATTGACTACGAGAGGGAGGTGTTCCGGCCATGAGAAATCTGTTCAATTATGTTGACCGGAAATCCCCGATCCATACCCTGACCGGCGCGACGAAGCTGGTATGTCTGCTTCTGTGGAGCTTTGCGGCCATGTCCACCTATGATACGCGGTTTCTGATCCTGCTGCCGGTTTTGAGCTTCGCCCTGTTTTTTGTCTCGAAGATCCGTCTGCGGGACGTGTCCTTTATGCTGGGCTTCACGGCGGTGTTCATGGTTTTGAATAATCTGCTGGTTTTCCTGTTTTCTCCGCAGCATGGCGTGAACCTCTACGGGACGAGCCATATCCTGTTTTCTCTCGGAGGACGGTATGTGGTGACGCAGGAACAGCTGTTTTATCATCTGAACCTGATTCTGAAATATCTGTCCACGATTCCGATCGTCCTTCTGTTTGTCTGCACCACGAATCCGAGCGAATTCGCGGCTTCCCTGAACCGGATCGGCGTGAAGTATACGATTGCGTACGCAGTTGCCCTGGCACTGCGCTATATCCCGGATATCCAGCGGGAATTCCACGAGATCTCCCAGGCACAGCAGGCGCGGGGCATTGAGATGAGTCGGAAACAGAATCTGTACAGGCGCCTGAAATCCTCTGCTGCGATTCTGATCCCTCTGATTCTTACCAGCATGGACCGGATCGAGGTGATTTCAAATGCCATGGAACTGCGCGGATTCGGGAAACACAAAAAACGTACCTGGTACATGGGAAGACCCTTCGCCGCACTGGATTTTGCCGCGATCGGGCTGTGCGTGGTGCTTCTGGTGACATCTCTGGCTTTAAATGTTGTGAACGGAGGCAGGTTCTGGAATCCGTTTGCGTGATGGGTGCGTCGGAGGAACATTGCTTCTGAGCCGTTGTTTCGGGTGAAAGTGACTTTCATGCTGCCTTCCGGCTTGCAGAAGAATGCTGTACAAGTGCAAAGACTGCGGCGAAGCAGGAGCGAAATCTCAGGAATGGACTGGCCGGCAACTGGATCGACTTTCAGATCTGCGACAATCCGAATCTTCAGGATCTGAATACGCTGAGAGAGCGTATCTTTCATACATCGGAGGGGATTGATCTGATGCAAAGGCGCTACAGCAGAGATGAGGAAGACTGCGGGAAGACCTTTTCCTATGACGCTCTGGTGGACCGGGTACACCATCTGCGGGAACTTCGGCTGCCGCAGCGGCAGATGAATGAACTCCTGCAATCCTATACCATGGGCAGAATGGAATTCACACTCTGGATTCAGAAGATGAGAGAAAAAGGGTATGATCTTATAAAGATTCTCGGTGAACCGCTGTATACGGATCCGAATCAGGGTCTGCACGCAGTATGGTTTGATGCTGCCAAACTTCTTGAATTTATTCCTTAAAATGATTACCATAAGAGAAGAATGATTCCCCGACCCATATCTATACGAGTGGGGAAGGAGTACGCAGGACTTGTCCTGACTGAGAAGGAAAGCGTATGCTGTATCTGAAAATTACATCCATCGGGGAAGTGGCTTTTGAGAACCTGATGAATATGGAAGAGGGGTATCGCTGTGATATTCCGTTTGATCATTTAATGCTTCCCTGTATTCCCATTGCGGAAATCCGGGTCATCAACCGCTACGGTTATTCGGAGAATGATACACTGCTTTTGCGGGATTATCGGATTGCGGTTGTTTCTTAAAGAGAGATGTTTTGACAAAGGAGTGCTATGGATGATTGTATTGATTTTGGCGATTGTTGTCAGTTTTGTTCCGGCGCTTGCGCTTTACCGCTGGCTGAAGAACCGCATTAAAGACGAGGAAGCGTATAAAGAGCTTTGCCAGAGTGCGCTGAAAAGAGGCATGCTGAGCATCTTTCCGATCCTTCTGGCTTCCGCGGTTTTTCAGATTCTCCTCCGGCTGACCGGGGTAATGGAAGCAAACCGGCTTCTCTATGATGCACTCCATACGTTCATCGTTCTGGCATTCGCAGAGGAACTTGTCAAATATCGGACCTTCCGGGGTACACTTAAGAAGACGGACGATCCGGTTTCCTGGCTGGATGTCACGGTCCTCATGACAATTACGGGAATTGGCTTCGACCTGATTGAAAGCATTGTGTATACAATCGGAGCCAGCGTTCCGGTGGTTCTGATCCGCGGAATCTGCATTCCGCACGCAGGCTACGGTTTTCTTGTGGGATATTTTTACGGAAAAGGCGTGAAAAGCGGAAAGCCGGCCGTTCGGTGGACCGGATTCGTGCTCGCGTGGCTGCTTCACGGCCTGTATGATTTTTCGCTGACGGATTCTTTTATTGCGCTGAATGACAATCTGATGGCCGTTGCGCTTGTACTTGCAGTTCTGGATATTGTGCTTGTCATCTGGCTGGTTCGGTTTGTCAGGAAGGCGAAGAAACAGGAAACCTATACGGAGCCGCTTCCGGCGGAAGAGCCGGATCATTAAGGGAGAGCGGGAAAAGCATTGACTAAGAAAGAAACGATTATTGTTCTGTTTTCCATAACCTTATGCTGGTCGATGCCCTACATTATCATCAAGGACATCCCGGAGGGCTTCTCCGATTATGCCTATCTTACACTGACCTCCGGACTGGCCGGCGTGCTGCTTGCTCTTCTGTTTCACAGAATGCTTCGCAGCATAAATAAAAAAACACTGCTGCACGGCACGATTCTTGCGGTGCTCATTACCGGGAATATCCTTTTCGAAAAACTGGGACTGGAACACATTGAACCTTCTGCAGCCAGCGTTTTCGCTTCCATGAACATCGTCTTTGTTCCGTTGATCCTGATCCTGCTGAAAAAGTATCCAAACAGAAATAATGTAGCGGGAATCATATGGCAAAAGCAGATCCAAAGCTTCTGGAGATGGCAGACGTATTTCACATTCCGATGGCCGCCAGGCTGAAGTATATAATTCTCCCGGCGAAGATGCCCGGTGTGTCCAGACTGCTTCATAAGGAAAAATCCGGGGCGGGGAAAAACAGGGAGACAGGGTTTTGAAGGAAGATTTTTGTAAAGGGGGAATTTCAAATGATGAAAAAAATGATTCGGACAATGATATTGGGATGTGTTCTGTCCTTTCTCGGCGTATCCGCATTTCTGGCGGATTCTTCGTCTGAGGAGACAGATACGTTTCAGGTGGATGTGCAGCTGGAAACACCGTATTATACCATTACCGTTCCGCGTTCCTGGTTGGGATCCTGCACGATCGACACCGTGGATAACAGTACCGGGAAGTGGGTTCAACTGTTCCGACCCGGTGATTTTGGAGCAGAGCATCTGTTCAGCATCCTCCTGACAGACAAGGAGGATTACAAGGTGATTGCGGACCATGATCTGATCGGGGAGCTTACGGATCCGACCGGAACGGTCTATCATGTGGTTGTGTCATATCCGACCGATGTTCAGTTTTCCAGAGAAGAACAGGACAGTTACCGCGAGATGTTCAACGAAGCAGAGTCCATTCTGCAGTCCATTCAGCCGGCAGAGGGGTGTACGTATGAATCCTATGATAAAACCATCGAGGCGAATGATCCATATATGACGGAAGCGATTGCCGAAGCCCTCTAGGGTATCAAAAACGGGGATTGCGGCCCCTTCGGCTGCACCATCGCAGACAATTCGGATATCGGCTTTCGGGATGAGCGGTTTGACAGCCTTGCGGGCGGAAGAGAAGCGTTTGATTCCTTCCTGACCTGCATTGACAGAGATGCCTGCCTGGAACTGTTTCAGGTTTATAAGGACATGGACCACAGCCTGTATTGATGAAAATATGTCAGAGGTGCCGCAATGATTCTGTACCATACGAGCGATCGGGAGATCCGTACTCCCGATATTCACCACGGCAGACGAAATGCTGTTTTCGGTCCGACATTTGCCGGTGAAGGCGGCGGAAACAACACAAAAAATACTGTTTTCGGCGCACCCAAAGGCTCCCGGTCAACGGCGATTAACCATTGACCGGGAGCCTGAGCGAAAGGGACCGGATGACGACCTTCTTAAGGAAACGGTGACCAGTGTTTCCTTAGAGCCTCCGGCGGATCGCAGTGCGCCGCACGCGGTTTTGAGCGCATCGCGCTCAGAGATTAGAAGGGCTCGGCATAATGATGGCTGCAATAAGATACAGGAGTATGCCGCTTCCTCCCAATACGGAAAAGAGCACTGCAGCCAGCCGGATCAATGTGGGGTCGCAGTCGAAATATTCGGCGATGCCGCCGCACACGCCGCAGATCATTTTGTTCTGAGTGCTCTTTGCAAGACTCTTATTCATAGTAAAATCCTCCCTCGTGGATAATGTGTTGTTTTCTTTCTGGGAAGATCATACCGCGAAAAGATGAAAAACAAAGGCGGGAAAGATTAGAAACAGATGAATCCTGTATAAAAATGTTATTGAAGTCGGGCTTCGTGCAGCCGGCGACGTAAAGTTCACATTCTGGTCAGCGGTGCTTTGCACAGTCGTTTTCCGGACAGCCCTTTCCTTTGTTCTGGCGCTCTGGGCTCGGCTTGGCATTATCGGCATCGCATGGGCGATGGTACTCGACTGGAGCCTGAAAGCGGTTCTGGATATCTGGCGGTTCCGATCCGGGAAATGGAAGGAATTCCGGCTGATCTGAGCCGGCGTGGCAAGGCGGGGGGATGAGTCGCGAGATACGTCCCCTGACTACCCCTGCCCCTTGAAAAATCACTGCGTGCTTGTATAATGAATAGCAGGATGGCAGAGCAGTCATTCAATCGGCAAGAAAGGTGGAGACGATTATGAAAAAGGATCTGGGAGTTGTGCCGGCGGTATATCCGATGCCGGTTTTAATGGTGGCGGCTTATGACGGAAACGAAAAGGTGAATGTCATGAATGCGGCCTGGGGACAGATTTGCGATGAGGATAAGATCATCCTCTTCATCGGCGAAGGAAAGAAGACCTGGCTGAACATTCAGGAGAGCAAGGCGTTCACTGTTGCGCTGGCGGATCAGGCGCATATGGATGTCGCGGATTTCTTCGGGATTGCTTCCGGGAACAAGATGGATGACAAGTTTGAGAGAACGGGTTATCACGCGGTGAAGAGCGATCGGGTACATGCGCCGATCATTGAAGAGTTCCCGCTTGTTATGGAGTGCGAGCTTCTGGAGTTCCTGCATTCGGACTATGTGGACGGCATTGTCGGAAAGATCGTGAATGTGAAGGCGGAGGAAGCGGTTCTTTCCGAGAACGGGAAAGTAGATCCGGCAAAATTGCAGGCGCTTATGTTTGACCAGTTCCAGAACGGATATTATGTGACAGGCGAGAAAGTCGGCAAAGCATGGAATGCCGGAGCCGGCCTTATGAAGAAGTAATAATTGTTCAGGCCCCGTGCTGTGGTTTCGGCAGAGGAAGGGATACTATATATTCCCGAGCCTCTGTGGGGAAATCGCGGCACGGGGCTCTTTTTATTTTCGTGAAAATCAGCGAGGAGACAGGGGACGGGAGGGGACAGGGGACGGTTCTGTGTCTCCTCGGTTCGAGGAGACACAGAACCGTCCCCTGTCCCCTGTTGAGTATAATTTGACGAAAAGAGGAAAGCATAATCAGCAAAACAGCAGGATATGCTCAGAAACAGATATGATTGCATTGTCAGAATGTTGTCAAAATTTATAAAGAACAGGGGCGGCTGATGGAAATTTTTGACGAAACCGTTGACAAAACGTTTTGCCTAAAGTATACTCTGTTTGAGTGATGTATTAAATCATCATCCGGTTAACAGTATTGTCCAATGTAGACCGTTCCCGTATCAGCGGAACAGCAGTAAAGGAGGAAAAGTGATGAACAAAAAAACAGTCAGTGTGTTGTTGTCAGCAGCCATGTGTGCAGCGTTCGCCACAGGTGCAATGGCTGAGGATAAGATTCAGGTTGCTTTCGTCCCTCAGCTGATCGGCATTCCTTATTTCACCGCTATGGATGAAGGCGGACAGCGTGCTGCCGAAGATCTTGGCTGTGAATGGATTTATGCAGGCGATACCACGGCAAGTGCCGACCTGCAGGTTACCCAGATTGACTCTCTGATCCGCCGCGGGGTTGATGCGATCAGCCTTTCCGTGCTGGACAGCTCCTCGACCAACCCGTCGCTGAAAAAGGCACAGGAAGCCGGCATCATCGCATATACTTCCGACTCCGATGCTCCGGACAGTACGAGATCCTTCTACTGCGCGCAGGCAGATGATATTGCCCTCGGCAATACGCTGATGGAAACTCTGGCACAGCAGATCGGCGGCGAAGGCAAAGTCGGTATCGTTTCCGGTGTTGCGACCGCTACCAATCTGAATACCTGGATCGGCGCCATGCAGGATTATGCCGCTGAAAACTATCCGGATATTGAAATCCTGGATATCCAGTATACAGCGAACGGTTCAAGCGAAGAAGCTCTGCAGAAAGCGCAGGATCTGATGACCGCCAACCCGGATCTGAAGGGACTGATCGGCGTAGCTTCCTCCACAATCCCGGGTGTCTGCCAGGCTGTAGATCAGGCAGGTATGGCAGGAAAGATCAAGGTAATCGGCTATGGCTCTCCGGCAACTGTCAATGAATATATGAAGGACGGCATCATGGAAGCCTCCATTCTCTGGGATGCGGAAGCTCTCGGATATCTGACCTGCTGGGCGGGCTACAAGGCAGCCATGGGCGAAGAGTTCGAAGCGGAGCAGTATATCGAAGCCATCGACTCCACGGTGACCTATGACGCGGAGACCGGTATTCTGCTTCTGGGCGATCCGCTGGTCATCACTCCGGAGAACGTAGACGATTTCTCCTTCTGATGACAGACCGGTACGAAACGCCCGACTGTAAGGTGGGCAGCGCCCCTCCGGATGGAGGAGCAGGAGGAGAGAAGGTCTGGTCGAAGACTTTGCTCTCCTGAAAAAAGATCAGGCTGAGTAGGGCACTCCGGCATGTGAATGTGCCGGAGTGCCCTTTTTCATCATCAGCCATACATGTCACAGCATGTGACAGGACAGATAACATCTTTGCTGTGTGAGGATGAGCAAATGGACAATAATATCATTCTGGAGGCACGTTCCATCGATAAATCCTTCGGCGGGACGCATGCTCTATCCAATGTCAGTTTTACGCTGGAAAAAGGGAAAATCCTGTCGGTGATGGGAGAAAACGGCGCCGGGAAATCCACGTTGATGAAGATTATCGCCGGAGCTTATAAAAATGATTCCGGCGAACTGTACTTTGAGGGGCAGAAACTGAATCTGACATCGCCTTTGGATGCTGCGAACATCGGTATCTCCATTGTTTATCAGGAACCGAATATTTTTTCCGACATGTCCGTGCTGGAAAACATTTTTATGGGAAATGAAATCACATCCGGCAGGCGGATTCGCTGGACACAGATGTATGAGCAGGCCGTGGAAGCGCTGAAGCTGGTGGACTTGAAGGAGGAAATCCTCTCCGTGCCCATGGGCCGGCTGTCCATCGGAAATCAGCAGCTGGTGCTGATTGCGAGAGGCGTGTTCCGCAAGTGCAAGGTATTGATTTTGGATGAACCGACTTCGATTCTCAGCTTTACCGAATCCGAAAAACTGTTCCAGATTATCTCGGATCTGAAGGAGAAAGGCGTCA
>CACXHD010000140.1 GCA_902767335.1 uncultured Lachnospiraceae bacterium | reverse complement strand
TTCTTTTCAGCAGGGGATGAGAGAATCGAACTCCCACCAAAGGTTTTGGAGACCCCTATCATACCATTTGACCAATCCCCTGTGTGATCGCTCACCTGATATTTATACCACGAGTACCTTTCCTTGTCAAATAGTATTTCCATATTATTTCGACAGCCGGTTTTACGGCAATGCCGGCGTCAATTGCAAATTTCCGGTTCTTATGCTATGCTCGGTGAAACCTGTCAGATCACACAGAAGGGAGGAAACTATGAGCCTGAATGAGAAACCCTCCGGGGAACGGATACATATCGGCTTTTTCGGCATCCGCAATGCGGGCAAGTCCAGTGTGGTGAATGCAGTCACCGGTCAGGAGCTTTCCCTGGTCTCAGAGATCCGGGGCACAACAACCGATCCGGTACAAAAAGCCATGGAACTGCTGCCGCTCGGCCCGGTTGTCATCATTGATACCCCCGGGATCGACGATGAAGGACAACTCGGAGAGATGCGTGTACGGCGCGCCCGGCAGATCCTGAATAAAACAGACATCGCCATACTTGTGGCGGACATACAGAAAGGCCTGCAGTCTGCAGACCTGGAGTTATGCGCCCTTTTTCAGGAAAAGGAAATTCCGTATATTCTTGTCTGGAACAAAACGGATCTTGCTCCGGCCGGTGAAAGCGCCGGATGCCCGGACGGCATCTCACCGGCGGCAGTCCGGTCTGTCAGTGCCCTGACCGGCGCCGGTATCTATGAACTCAAGGAGCAGATCGGCGCACTTGCGGGAAATGCAAAAAATGACAGGAAGCTTGTCGGAGACCTGATCTCCCCCGGAGATGTCGTGGTTCTGGTAACGCCCATCGACGAATCGGCGCCGAAGGGGCGGATGATCCTGCCGCAGCAGCAGATGATCCGGGACGTCCTGGATCATGATGCCATCAACGTCGTCGTACAGGATACCGGTCTGGAAAAGGCGCTTGCATCGCTTCAGCAGAAACCGTCCATGGTGATCACCGATTCCCAGGCGTTCGGCAAAGTAAGCCCCATTGTTCCGGAGGAAATTCCGCTTACCTCTTTCTCCATCCTGTTTGCCCGCTACAAAGGATCTCTCGAGCCTCTTGTTAAGGGAGCGGCTGCGCTTCGTTCGCTCAAGGACGGAGACAGGGTTCTGATCTGCGAGGGCTGTACGCACCACAGACAGTGCAATGACATCGGAACCGTAAAGCTGCCCGGATGGATCCGCGGCTTCACCGGCAGGGAACTGCAGTTTGCATTTACCTCGGGCATCGATTTCCCGGAGGACCTGTCCGGATATGCGCTGGTCGTACACTGCGGCGGATGTATGCTCAACGAACGGGAAATGAAATCCCGGATCCGCCATGCCGCTGACGAAGGCATCCCCATCACAAATTACGGGATCGCCATCGCCATGATGCACGGGATTCTGCGCCGTTCCCTGTCGCCGTTCCCCGACCTGCAGGAACTTCTCGGCTGAAACGCAGCCGGTCGCAACCGGTCGTACTCACCGTCTCCTCTGGTTTACAGGGTGCCGCGTACGAAATCAGAGGCCGGATTCGGGAACATCAACAGCGTTCCCGAATCCGGCCTCCGCGAATCCGACCTTAACCTTCGTAGATCATGCACCCATTTCTTCCGGCTTCTTTCATCCGGTAAAGTGCGGTATCCGCATCGTGGAAGATATCTCCCTGCGGGTTCTCCCGGTCGGAGAAAGCCACGCCGACGCTCAGGGAAACCGGAGGCAGATTATCCTTCGGATGCTGCAGCAGTGCGTTTGCCCGGTTGATCTTATCGATGACGATCTGCCGCATCGAACTGTTGGACCGGGTCATCACAACGGCGAACTCATCACCGCCGATCCGGCAGAGAATATCGACCGAACGGAAACTGTTGTGCAGAATCTGCGCCACGCGTTTCAGCACCCGGTCTCCGGTCGCATGGCCGTAGTTGTCATTGATCGATTTGAAATTGTCCACATCGATGAGCAGCAGCGCCATATGTTCTGTATCCGCACTTTCCATCAGCAGATCATACGCACCGCGGTTGAACAGTCCGGTCAGGGAATCATGGGAAGCTTCATGGCTGAGCCGTTCCCTGGCACTCTGGTTTTCCTCCAGGATCTTGTTGTAGGTCCGGGTGACAAAGCGCAGCTCTTCCACGCCGGTGGGAGGTATTTTTTTCTGTGCCTGCATCATCCTGACCATGTTGGTCAGCGGTTTTCGGATCATCTGTGAAATGAGCAGAACGATCCCCAGGACAAGCAGAAGGAACAGAATGGTCATGGCTGTCTGGATGTTCACAAGAAATGCCAGCTGTGCGGAAGCTTTCTCCAGTTCCTGGCTGGAGGAACGGATCAGTTCCTGGGTGCACAGACTGACGTTCTCCCGGATACGGTCCTTATAATGCATATAGTTATTGTCGAACACCAGGATTTGTGCTTTCTCTTTTTTCTCTTCCGCTGAAAGACGCGCGTCCTCCGCACTCAGAGTCAGATCCGCAATCGCCTTCGGGATATCGGCAGAATCATAATCTCCCGCTTCCACCCGCAGCCGCATGGCCATATTTTCAATGCCAATCAGTTCATTGGACAGCTTCAGCGCATTATTCAGGTTGGAAACCGCACTGGTTTCATCTCCCTGCAGCAGTACTTCCAGGTTCTCGACCGCCTGGTCTCTGCGTTTCGTAATTTCTACTTCCTCAAAGAAATCCTTCAGATAGCTGATCTCCCCGGTGACCACAAAGCATCGCACCCGGTCCGTCAGATAATCGGATCCGGATTCCATGTTGGAGGCTGCCATCTGCGCCTCGATATGGCGGTCACTGGCTTTGGCCATACGCTGGTAGCCCCTGGTGACCGCTATATCCGTGATCAGCAGAGCTGCCGCCGCAAGCACGGAAAACAGAACAAAAAAGATGGACGCCGTGCGCAGCTGGATACCGGTGTGTTCCTCCTTTGTATCCGGACCCGCATCTGCCGACAGCCGCTGTTTTTCCTCAGCCTCCTCCGCCTTCTTCATCTGTTCCCGCAGCAGATCCCGCTTCTCCTCCAGAGTTTCTTCCGATTCCTGCGCCGGAGGCACCTCGGGTTCATCCGCCTCCATTTTCCGGATCATCGCATGGTCAGCCTCTTTTTTCTGCAGAATAAATGCCTCAAACTCATGCGCCGGTACCGGCTTTGAAAAAAAGTAGCCCTGAACGACGTCACACCCCAGCGCTTTCAGCGCATGCAGCTGGTCCTCGGTCTCCACGCCTTCCGCGATCACCGGCACCGACAGAAAATCGGAGATACCGATAATCACCTCGAGCATATGGGTGTTCCCGCCCTCTCTGAACGCATCCCGGATAAACTGAATGTCCAGCTTCAGGGCATCGATCGGCAGCTCGGATATCATATTCAGCGAAGAATAACCTGTGCCGAAATCGTCCATTTCAATCCGGAATCCCATCTCTCTGAGGTGTTCCACCGTCCCGACAATCTGCGCGGAATCCTGGGTATAGGCCGATTCGGTCACCTCCAGCAGGAAGTCCTCACCGGACAGATTTTCACCGGCCAGAATCTCCCGGAGCGTATCCGCAAGCAGCGGGTCATACATGTCCACGCGGGATACATTGACAGAGACCGGCACCGAATAGGAGAAACGGTCCTTCCAGTCACGGATCTGTCTGGCCGTTTCCTTCCACACATAGGTATCCAGTTTCTGAATCAGCCCGTTCTCTTCGAACAGTGGGATAAAAACCCCCGGACTGATCATCCCCAGTTTTGGGTGAATCCAGCGAACCAGCGCCTCCGCGCTTGTCAGAACCGGCACATCCGGCCGGACGTCAAATTTCGGCTGATAGTATACCTGAAACTGATTCTCAGCAATTGCCGCCGGGAAGTCTTCGATCAACTGTTCCGCATACAGCTGTTTCTCATGAAGCTGGTTGTCATAGTAACCGATGGTCTGCGTATAATTTCCCTTGACTGTATCTGCGGCCATTTTCGCCCGGTCAAACCGCTGCTCCATCTCAATGGACTTATCCACGCAGGAATAAACGCCCAGACGAAGCCGGACCCGGTTGTCAGAACCTGCTTCCTCCCGGAAATGCTCCATGCCCTTCGCCAGGAGCTGCGGATAATCTTCCCGGTGCGGGCAGTAGACCATAAAGGTATCCGCCTCTCTGCGGCAGGCGATCCCGCCTTCATTCTCCGACATCTTCTGTATATATCCGCCGATTTCCCGCAGCACCGAATCCCCGTAGGCGCGTCCATAGCGCTCATTGATCATTCGGAAATGCTCGACATCCACAATCACCGCGTCCATCGGGACTTCTTTGTGAAATTGATCGTGCTGCCCTGCATAGCGGAAAAAATACTCCCGGTTATACAGTCCGGTCAGTTCATCCCGCTCCGTCGACCGAATGGTGTCCCTGTCTTCGAAGAGTTCAATGGTACGCTGTATCCGGGCACGAATCACACCAATGTCCGGATACGGCTTCGGAATAAAGTCGATCGCCCCCAGCTTCAGGCTTTCAATCTCGGATTCCTTTTCCGAAGTCGTGACAATGACCGGGATACCGGCCAGCATTTCGTCCTCGTGAATCACCCGGAGAACCTCAAGTCCCGACATCACCGGCATCAGCAGATCCAACAGAACCAGCGAAACCGCTTCTGTGCCGCGCAGAATCTCGATTGCCTCCGCACCGTCACCGGCCGTAAGAATATCATACTCACCGCTCAGCTGCGCGGCCAGCAGTTCCCGGTTGACAATTTCATCATCGACGACGAGAACCCGTCTTCTTCGGTTTCCCGCGTAATGTGTATTATGTTTTCCAGACATCCGGCTGTCCCTCCATTTTCAATTGAGGAATACGTTTCCCGGCACCTGCAGCGGTTCATCTGCAGCGGCCGCCTTAAACTGTGCCCGCCGCTGTATTGACTCCCAGCCCGGAAAGCTTCTCCCGCAGTTCCTTCAGATCACCATGAAAAACGATCCCGTTCATACCCGCGTTCAGGGCTGCCTCGATGTTCGACGGCACATCATCGATAAAGACACATTCTTGCGGCAGAACCCCGAATTTTTCGACAGCGCGGCGGTAGATCTCGGGCTGCGGCTTGAGAAATCCCTCAAAAGCGCTGACACACAAATCGTCGAAATATTCGTGCCCCGGGATCCGTTCCCAGTAAACCGGATGGTCCGAAGCTGCATTGGAGAGCAGATAGATCCCGTAACCGTTTTCTTTCAGTTCTCCCACAAGTTCTTTCATGCCGTCCACCGGAAGAATGTCGTCATACCAGTGACAGACCAGCCCTTCCACAACCGCATGAAGATGTTCCGGAATTTTCCTGCACAGAAGCTTTACCGTCTCGGCAGGCACGTGGGTTCCCCGGTCCTGCATAATCCACTCCGCGCTCAGATATACTTCCCGGAGGAGAAATGTCCTCTCCTCGGGCGTACATCCTGCCGCATGGCGGTTCAGGAATGTTTGTCTGTCAAATCGGATCAGTACCTCCCCCATATCGAAAATAATGTTTTTGATCTTGTTCTCTTCTTTTGGCAGCGGTTTTCTCGACATGATAAATCTCCACTTCCGTGTGCGGTGCGTGCAGTACTTATGCCTCGAGAGGCGCGCAGTCCCGCATTACTATTATTCTGCCATCTTGTTTTTCCTGTGTTTCTGATTATAGTAAGGCCCGGCAGATTTGTAAAGGCGCAGGGTTTTCCTTATTCTTCACTTTTATTCTATTCTGAATCTAAAAGGCGCTGCCGGTTCGGAGACACTGCTTTTATTCATCAGGGATCAGTGCAGACTTCTGTAAAGTTTTCCCGCAATGAACAGGATCACCGCGGTCCAAAAAGCGACCCATATTTCAACCGCCCACAGAGGAAGGACATTTCTCTGGTACAGTGCGGGAAATGTATCTGCAAGCATGTGCAGTACAATTGCCATCGGCAGGCAGATCTTCTTTGAGTTGACAACGCCGTAATATACGATGACCGTCAGCCCGATATGCACGAACATCGCCAGCAGACGCTCAATGACATTTAACGCCATCATGCCGAAATCGAACGCAGCTGCCGCCTGTACAGACGGCAGAGCAGCTGCGGCGGTCTCTTCCGTAATGTTCAGCGTTTTGAGCGCATTTTCCGTATCTCCCGCAGAGAACAGGATCGCAACGACAAGATATAAAACC
>CACXHD010000139.1 GCA_902767335.1 uncultured Lachnospiraceae bacterium | reverse complement strand
CGCCCTCTCCCCAGATGATCATCTGTTCCGTCATGTCCGAAGTCGCGACGGTGATCCGGTTTCCTTTGCTGACACGGTTGACGGTCCGCTCGATATAGGCGTCGGCCGTCTCCTTTTCCCTCGTGAATACAATATACAGGTTTCCCTGACGGAGGACGCGCTCGGTTCCGCCTTCCACCTTGTAGGCGTCAAAGACCAGGATCAGGGTCATTCCGCGAAATCCCTGGTAGTTCTGGAGGATGTCCGCGAGTGCCAGTCGAGCTGCGTTCAAATCCGTTTTTGCCAGTTCCGCCAGCTCCTTCCAGGCGTAGATGATATTATATCCGTCCACCAGCAGATATTCCTCCCCGGACGCCTCTTTCCGGCTGCGGGAGGAGGGTCTGGAAGGTTCCCACTCTCTGTGGGTCTTTTTCCATCCGACGCTTTTGCTGCCGCCCCTGGCACCGTAGGTCCGGTTGAAGATTTCCATGAGTTCATCATCCCCGGCCGTGATCCCGGATCCGCTCATGTTTCCGGATGCTCCGGTAGTTCCGCCTGTCCGTCTGTCGTTTCTGCCTGTCCATCCGAAGCTCTCGTCTGTCCGTCCGTCGTTCCCGCCTGCGTTCTCTCCTGCCCCGCTGCCGGCTGGTTCTTTGCTCCGGTATGCATCCAGATGCATATAGTCCTCCACCTGGTCCCAGGGAACATACCATCCTGCCCCGTGGGCGCAGAAAATGGAGCCGCAGGGGTTATCCGTGTCGGCGTCGGGATCATATGCTTTTGCAGCGATGACTTCCTCCGCATTATGGCACGGCGCATAAAAAGACGGCTGAAGGGAGATCCGTCCCAGCCCGCCGGTATAGGAGATCACCTCCCGGGGATAATCCTGCAGCAAAGCCACCGGAGCGTTCCCGGAAAACACCGCCATGCCGTCCCGGTCTTCCTCCCGCTCAAATGTCCCCTTCATTCTTGACAGGTCTGTCATGGCCCGCCCGATGTTTCCCTGGGGAACCTCCAGCCGGAAGCGGTACATCGGTTCCAGCAGCACGCTTTTCGCCCGCCGCAGTCCCTGCCGCACGGCCCGATACACTGCCTGCCGGAAATCTCCGCCTTCCGTATGCTTTTCATGGGCGCGTCCTGCCACCAGTGTGATATGCAGATCGGTGATCGGCGATCCGGTCAGGACACCAATATGCTGTTTTTCCTCGAGATGCGTCAGAATCAGCCGCTGCCAGTTCAGATCCAGTTCATCCGTCGGACAGGCGGAGGAAAACGTCAGCCCGCTGCCCCGTTCTCCCTCCTCCAGAAGGAGATGTACTTCGGCGTAATGCCGCAGCGGTTCGTAATGTCCGACACCCTCCGCGGATCCTTCAATGGTTTCCCTGTAGACAATGCTGCCCGCTCCGAAGGAAACGTCCAGCAAAAACCTCTGGCGGATCATCTCCGTCAGAATCTCAATCTGTACCGGCCCCATGACCCGTACAAAAATCTTCCGGTTCTGGCTCTCCCACATCAGCTGCAGTTCCGGCATCTCCTCCTCCAGGACCCGCATCCGCAGGAAGGCTTCATAGACGTCCACTTCCTCCGGCATTATCATTTCATAGGAAAGAACACTCTCGAGCACCGGAAGGATCTGTCCTTCTTCATGGCCGAGGCCTGCTCCCGCAGCCGTTCCGGCAAGTCCGGTTACGGCACATACGGTTCCCGGGCCGGCCTCCGGCACCTGGGTATATCCGGCTCCGGACCAGATCATCAGCTGTTCGGCCTTTTCCTCTCCGATCGTCTGTTTCGCATGCAGTCTCCCTCCGGTGACCTTCAGCCAGGTCAGGCGATGTCCGGCGTCATCCCGGGTGATCTTGAAGACTCTGGCACCAAACGTTTTCGGATACATCGGGCGGCGCAGCAGGCATTTCAGATCCTGCAGGAAACGGGGGACGCCGTCCCCCTTCAAAGCGCTTCCGAACCAGCAGGGAAACAGTTTCCTCTCCACGAGAAGATCCTTTACATCCTCCTGTGTGATTTCTCCCTCTTCCAGATACCGTTCCAGCAGCGCATCGTCCAGAACAGCAATTTCTTCCTGCATTTCCGGAGTCAGCTGCAGTGTCTCCGGGGATTCGCTCCCGGACGGTTCCTGCCCGGACGGTTCCTTCCCGGACAGTTCCTTCCCGCGCGGTTCCTGCCCGGACGGTTCCTTCCCGCACGGTTTCGTTTCGCCCGGTTTCATCCCGCCCGTCGTCTTTCCCGTCAGAGGATCGGAAAACGCCACAAAGCCTTCTCCGAATGCGCTTCGCAGCTCTGAAAGGATTTTTTCTCCGTCCGTGCCGTCCTGGTCCATTTTATTGATAAACAGAAACGTCGGCACCTCATACTGGGAAAGCAGCCGCCACAAAGTGATGGTATGGCCCTGCAGACCGTCCGGCGCGCTGATGATCAGAACCGCATAGTCAAGAATCTGGAGCGTCCGCTCCGTCTCCGCCGAAAAATCCGTGTGTCCCGGCGTATCCACATACGTGATTTCCCCTGCCTGTGCCATTTTGGAGAAAATGGTGATTCCTCTCCGCTTCTCCGTCGGAGCCGTGTCCAGAAATGTGTCCTGATGGTCCACCCTCCCGGCCCGCGACAGCTGGCCGCCTTCAAACAGGAGCCGTTCCGCCAGGGTCGTCTTGCCGGCATCGACATGGGCCAGCAGACCGATATTGATTTTTTCAGCGCAAAGCATCCTGCACCTCCCGTTTCCTATGCCCGGTACGTTCCTCACTCGGTTTCCGTTGTCCCGGTTTCCGTTATCCCGATTTCCGCTGTCTCTGTATCTGCCTGTTCGTCCGCTTTCATGTTGTCCAGCAGCTCATCGACCGTGCTCTCATACTGGTCAACCAGAGCCCCGACGATCGGTCCGGTCAGGATCGTTCCGTCGCTGTCCACAAAAAAGGTCGTCGGAAAACCGGTGACCATCCGGAAAATCGCATTCTCTTCCGGCAGAATCACATTGGGATAATTCATCCCTTTCTCTTCCATGAAGGCGTGAATCTCGTCGACAATGGTATCGATCGGTTCCTGTTCGCACTCTACGCCGACGATACCGCAGCCTTTTTCCTGCAGCCGCTCATGAATTTTCGTCAGCTCCTCGATTTCCTCCACACAGTAATAGCACCATGTACCCCAGAGGTTGACCATGGTGATCTCATTATCCTTGAACAGTTCTTCGCTCGTGACCGCATTCCCGTCCACATCGGTGGTCTCAAAGCTGAGGGTCTGACCGATGATCCCGGCGTAAGGATCGGCAGGTTCATACTGCTTTGCAGGGATGATATTTTTTAAGTCCCGGGTTGCGCATCCAGCCTGTCCCGACAGGCAGCCCACCATCATAACCAGCGCAGCAGCGGCTGCGATTTTCTTCTTCCTATTCATATTCTGTTTCCTCCTCCGGCAGAAAGTCCTTTTTCCGGAACCGCATTTCTTTGATACAGTGATTTTAACACGCAGCCGTCCCTGTTTCAATGCACGTATGACGCGGGCCGGATTCATATCCCGCTACCCGTTTTCTATTTCTTTTTTTGCCAGCCAGCCACGGAAGAGTCCCCCTTCAAACAGGGAAATAATGATAAAGAAAACATCTGCAAAAAGAATGAAGATAAACGAAGGAATCAGGATCCGCGTATATTTCTTCCCCGACGCGGTCCCTTTACGGATGGAGGATCCCATGCGTGCCAGATAAAATAATACGCCAAGGTTAAAATACAACAGAAGCGCGGCATTCTCTCCAAAACTGATCCAGGCTTCCTTCGGGAAGAAGTTCCCGGTATTGATCATACTCAGCACAGTATTCAGTACCAACAGGGCAATATCCACCACGAACACTATCCGGGTCACGTTCAGCATGACGCCGCCGCCGATACCGACGCCGCCGCCCCAGGTAAGACCTGCACGGCTGCAGAAATGTTCAAAGCTCTGCATCAGAGGTTCATTCTGCCGGCCCTCGATAAACCCATTGTTGGCAATGCAGTATAGACTTAGGTGCAGACTGTTCTTTTTACAGTATGCTTCCATTTCCTCCATGAACCGGAGCACATGGGAAGGTATGCCGTCCACATACAGAGGGAGGCAGAACACCACCGCCTGAGCGTCGTTAAACTCCATAAGGATGCGGGCGTGATCTGCGGGCGTCCGAAGCTTTTTCGTAACCTTTTCTCCCCTCACAAACAGCCGCTGCAGGGAAAGAAAATAAGCAGAGGCACAGAAACGTTTCTTGGGGCTGCAGTTGATGAATAATGGCTTCATAACACACCCTCCAGTTCTGCAAGATTCGGAAGAAAGATCACTTCGGACCGCAAATAACCGTCGTTCAGAGCATTGCGCTCTGCCCGGTATCGAAAAGTATCTTTTTCGGCATCGGAGATCTCACCGTAAACGATCACCTTCCAGAGATCGTGCTTTCCGTAACGCAGCGTATGTTTCATCTGCTTTCCGCGGTAGGTGGAAAACGGTGTGGAGGTCCCGATCGAACGATCCAGCACATTTTTAACAGCCGGACTGTATTCTCCGTAAAGATTCTTTGTGATGATCACCAGTTCATCCGCATGGCCGATGATACGGCATGCCTGTCTTAGTTTGTCTTTCATAAAGCACTCCGCAGGATGCTTTGTCCAGCAGCCGAAACACCCCTGGCATGGCGCATATTTACCGTCTGCTGCCAGCACAAGGTCACATCTGGACCCGATCATTTCATCATACCGGGAATCCAGATCATGCAGTATTACCTTCATGCTTCTTCCTCCTGTACAGCAGCGGCAGCAGGGCTGTCAGGCTGCATATTCTTTTTTCTGAGCTGAAACGCTTCGAGTTCACGAATACAGTATTCACACCACTCGCGCTGCATTTTTTCATACATACGCCCAAATTCGATCGTCAGCTTCCAATAAATTGCTTTTTCGGGTTGTTTGACGGCTTGCTGATACAGATCAGCTTTTGCAGACGCCTGTTTTCCCTCGTCAGGGAAGACAGAAGCCTCCTGAAACGCCCTGAAAAACGCGATGTTGTCTTCTACCGGCAATTCGCCCATGAAAAAGGTCTTCATCAAAAATGGATTCCGTACACCTGCCGGCAGATTATCGTCCCGAAGCCACCGCAGCAGTTCATCGTGTCCGGCCGGCGTTATGGAAAACACATTCTTGTCTGGTTTTCCTGCCTGTGGCACACTCTGCTGGCGGATCCAACCGGCTTTTTCCATCGTCTGAAGTTCCCGATAGATCTGACTGGTCTGCACTGTCCAGAAATGCTTCAGAGAATCCCTGAAAACCGTCATGATCTCATAGCCGGTCTTGTCGCCGTTGTTGATAAGTCCAAGGATACCATGTTTAAGCATAATTGACCTCCAATATTCCATATGTTGAATATAATATAATTCCACTTGTGGAACAAATCAACAGAAGCGGTATTTATATCAAGAATAAAGGTGCGCCTTCATGGCTTTCTCAGCCTCATACTGTTTTCCAGGAAGAAGCTCCCTTTCCAAAAGGTTTTGTTTGCTCCACAAGCTGCGGGTGATAATGAAAAAGCCCTTCTCCCACATGTGCACCTGCAGAAAAAGGGCATGAAGCATGAAGTCCTTCTAACGGAAAGATATTCGCGCGAAGATTATCCGAGTCATCCAAGTCATGAATGAACATCTCTCATCCAACTCTTCGCTATCATCAAGCTGTCGCTTCGTCATTTGGCAAAGAATGACGAAGCGACAGATCAGAATGGCTGCATTACTACTGTATTTCAACTTTCAGTTTCAGTCTTTTACAGTAAAAAATCCGATTAAGGATTTCCGGACATGAAAAAAATCAGAACCTTCTGATTTTTTTCTTGCCCGTTTTTCTTCCTCGCCATACCAGTACTCGATTTTCGTGTTCACCCGCGGAACCGTGTTCGGCATGGAGTAGTTATCTGTAGACCAGAAAACGTTGTAGATCGTTCGAGGCGAATAATGCTGCTTATAGAATTTCTGTAGTGCCCGGTAATGCATCTCCGGATCCTCGCCCTTGGGCGTCCACCGCTCAGGCGGACAGGCAAGCTTCATTATTCGAAGCGACCTTGTCGCCAGCATGATCATGATCCAGTCTTTAACGGAGATCAGTCTGCAGATCCATTTGGGATATGGATACGG
>CACXHD010000138.1 GCA_902767335.1 uncultured Lachnospiraceae bacterium | reverse complement strand
GCATTCAGCGCGATGCCCAGCATCGTAACGACGAGCAGTATCCGTTTGTGTTTCTGATTCTGGCGCTTTTTACAAAATTTCCCCTATCCCCGCAGGCCGCGGCCGGCTTACCGCTTGTCCTTGTCGATGAATTCCAGCGTGATCATCGCCAGCAGCGCGAAGACGAAAATAAACAGATACAGCCGCCTCCAGTATCCGCGGATGTTTTCTTTTGTGCCTTCGTAGTCCGCCACAAAACTGGCCTTTGCCGCGTTCTCTTCAATAAAATCTTTCACGTCCTGCTCGCCGACGGCGTTAAGAACGGTGCCCACCGTGGTCTCCAGGTTCAGCTTCTCCCCCAGATATTCCTGAAGCGCCGGTTCTTTTTTCACGCGGTCGAACGCCTCCGACAGATCCTCCGACAGATCCGCATCCGCGATCTTTACCAGCGTATCCAGCGCCTCGCCGACGGTCATATCCAGTTCGATTTTGTTGTCCTTCATCTGGTCAAGCATATCGTTGATCGTCACAAACGGACGGTGATTGACATCCGCGTGGGCCGCGATCGCCTTCAGTCCCGGACTGGAAATGGTAAAATAGGTCAGCGGCTCTGTCCAGTCCGGAAGCATGAGCATTCCCCCGGAAAAAACCAGCTGGAAAATCAGGACGAAGGGCATGATCGTCATCGCGGTGGTCGCGGTCCCCGCGATCGCCGAAATCCACAGGGACATCATATCCGACGCGTAGGTGATCAGCATCATCGTGATCCCCAGGTCCACGGCCAGCCAGGGCGTAAACAGCCCCTTTGACGGATACTGGACGCCCATCTGTATGGTCAGATAAATCGTGATCACCGTCTGCAGCAGGCAGATCATCGCCTGATAAATCATATGCGAAACGACATAGGAGGAGATATGCATGCCGGAGCGGTGCTGCCGTTTGATGACATCCCGTTCGCGGCAGATCACCTGAATCGAATTAAAGCATCCGTTCCAGATACATACGCAGACAAGGGCGAAGGAGCCCATCAGTGTCCCTTCCATGTTCAGGAACATCCGTCTGCGGATGACCAGCCCCACCAGGCCGGCGATCAGCGCGAACATGGGGAGTACTTTCCAGTCATTCTGATAGACGAACATCCGCAGCAGCTTCCCGAGATAAATCCAGACCTGGCCGCCGCGGCCCCGGTAACGCACGGAGATTTCTTTCTGCGGGTTCTGAGAAGTTCTTTCGCTGTTCTGATCAGGTATGCTGCACCTCCCCGTATTTTCTGACAAACTCGTCCGCAAGCCCGTCTCCGCCCTCTTCCTTCCGGTTTACGGCCTTCACGATCTCCTCCATCTTCTGCCGCCCGAAAAACGCTCTGGCATCTTCAATGCTGCCGTACCATGCCAGACGGCCGGTCCGGGCGCTGTCCTTGGCCAGGACAATCACATCGTCGAACAGATCGATCACACGGTCCGGCGTATGGGTAATCACAATGACGATTTTGCCGGTATCCGCGATTTTCCGGAGCTGCACAAAAAGCTCCCGCGCCATCACGCCGTCCAGCCCGGAGTCGGGTTCGTCCAGAATAAACAGCGAGGGATTACTCAGAAATTCGATCGAAATGGAAAGCCGCTTTTTCTGGCCGCCGGAAAGCTTCTCCACGAGATTGTTCTGTACCGGCTTCAACCCGAAGATTTTCATCACCTCTTCCACCCTCTGGCGGCGCACGGAGGCGGGAACATCCCTGGGAAGGCGAAGCTTTGCAGCGTCCAGCAGCGTATACAGCACGGTGTCCTTTCCGCTCATCATCTCCTGTTGGGGAACAAACCCGACCTCATACTGCATTTTCTTATACTGGGTATACATATTCCTGCCGTTCAGGAGGACTTCCGCCTTTGCCTTCTCATATCCGTTCACAGCGTTCAGATAGGTCGTTTTCCCCGCTCCTGATCCCCCCAGGAGGAGCACCATGTGTCCGCTGGGAATGGACATATGAATATCCCGCAGAAGGGTCTTTTTCTGGAAGAACTCCCTCACGCTGCGTTCGGTCAGATTGACCGTCAGCCCCTGGTCCATGACCGTGGCTCTGCCCTGAAACGCCATCTTCTCCATCTCGGCCCGAAGATCCTTCACCTTCCATGCCGGCTGGTATTTCTTTCCGAACCCCCAGATCAGCGCTGCAAGCCATTCCGCCAGGATCCAAACCCACATCCAGCGTTTTCTCCGTCCGTATACCTCGATCAGTCCGGCATAGACCCGGACCGAATACACAATCACGATGATCGACAGCGCAAATTCAACAATCAGAATGATATTCCCGGCCGTATCGTTTCCCAGAAGCTGCCGGGCCATAACATAGGGTGCGATCCCCAGCAGTCTCTGCACACGGACCAGAAAGGACGCCACAGAAAGGGCTCGTCCATCCGCCTCGCGTCCGGCACATCTGGAAACCTGATATTCCCGGGCGCCCGGAATCAGCGCCCACCAGCCGCGTATCCCCGACTTTACAAGCATTTTCCACGTTCCCGCGATATAAAGCACTTCCGTGCCCATGACAAACGGAGAATCGTAAGAAACGCCAAGCAGCAGAACCAGAAAGAATTTAATAATATTAAATCTCCCGGATAAAAACAATTCTTCCATCTGTCTCCTCCTTCCATGCAGGATGTTCTGTCCCTTTCGTGCAGGCTTTTCCGTCTTCCCTCTCATGCCGATGCCAATTTCCCTGTCTCCTTTCTTTCCGGAATACGGATTGACAAATTTCCCAATCCGGTTTTATACTGGCAGGGTATGAGGGAGTAGCTTGCACGGAAGGTGTAACATATTTTCGTCAGTACGGGAGATAAACTCCCCGGGATATGTTCGAAGAAGCGAGACTTTTACTGCATTTTTTGATGCAGGGAAAGTCTCTTTTTTTATGCCGTCAGGTCCGGGCAGCGGCCGGCGCCGGCTGTCCCCGCAAATACTACATCAGGAGGGAATTCATGAAACTCTTTGCTCTGGTTCTTTTTGTTCTTATGTATGTGCTCATGATCACAAAACCGAAGTATCGCCCTTACTATGCGCTGGGCACCGGTCTGATTTTTCTTCTCTCCGGGATCCTTCCGGTTTCCGGTCTTTTGTCCGTGATCAACTGGAATGTCCTTCTGATGATCACCGGGACGATGATCCTGGTCGATTATTTCATCGCATCTAAGATGCCGAACCGGATGGCGGATCTGCTGCTGGACAAATGTCCCAACGTCATGTGGGTGACGATCAGTATGTCCCTCTTCGCCGGCCTGATTTCCGCCTTTATCGACAATGTGGCCACGGTGCTGATGGTTGCACCCGTGGGACTTGCGGTCTGCCGGAAGCTGAAGATCAACCCCGTCGGCATGATCATCTCCATTGCGGTTTCGTCCAACCTGCAGGGCGCCGCGACGCTGGTCGGCGATACGACTTCCATCATGCTCGGCGATTACGCCCATATGAACTTCATGAATTTCTTCTGGATGAACGGAAAACCGGGCATGTTCTTTGCCGTTGAGCTCGGCGCGCTGGCCACGGTCCCCGTGATGATGCTCCTTTTCCGGAATAACCGGGAGCCGGTCTCTTCGAAGGAACAGACGGCCGTCACAGACTACGTGCCGACGTTTATGCTTCTTCTGATGGTCAGTGCCCTGATCGCAGCCTCCTTCATCCCCAACACACCGGACATCACAAACGGCGCCATCTGCTGCGTCCTCGGAATCGTCACTGCCGTCCTCGATTACATGCGGAACCGCCGTCCGGAAAATGTCCGGCGCGCAGTGCAGAATATTGACTTCGAAACCCTTCTGCTTCTGCTGGGTCTCTTTGTCGTCATCGGCGGCATCACAGAAGCCGGCATCATCACAGACTTTGCGAATGCGATTGTAAAATTCGGCGGAAACAGCCTGTTCCTCCTCTATACCATCATCGTGTGGGGTTCGGTCCTGATCTCCGCCTTCGTGGACAACATCCCCTATGTGGCGACGATGCTGCCTGTACTGACCGTGGTCACCACACAGCTGGGCGTGGATCCCAATCTTCTCTATTTTGGCCTGCTGTGCGGCGCGACACTCGGCGGCAACCTGACGCCCATCGGCGCCTCCGCCAATATCACGGCTGTCGGTCTGCTGAAAAAAGAAGGCCATGAGGTGCAGTTCCCGGACTTCATGAAGATCGGGATTCCCTACACACTCACAGCCGTGGCGGTCGGTTATCTGTTTATCTGGTTTGTCTGGGCATGACTTGCCCCTGTCTTCCCGTTTTGCTTTTTCCCGGCGGACGAATTCACCCGTCATTGCCCTGAATTTTAGGTGACCCGTATTCTCTTATCATGGAAGCGGAAGAGATAACCCACTGTTTGCCAAACTTACAAACATCGATCCCATTCATAAGTTTGCCATAAGCAATTGCCTTCCTGAGGGTACTCTCCTTCAGCCCCCACAGCATAGTTGCGTCGCTGAAAGCAATCAGTCCATCGAAAGGAGTCTGAACCGTTTCACCATTGTAGAAAAGTTCATCGCAGGCAATATCTATGTCATCGTTCCAGATGATGCCGTATCCGCCGGTATCTACTTCAACAAAAGAAAACAGCCAGAGAATTTAAAGATTTTTACATTTGCCCGCCGTTTTTTTTCTGTCCGTCAAGCACCTCCGTGATGGTCGCGATCATCCCGGAGATGTCGATCGGTTTTGCGATATGCGCGTTCATCCCCGCATTTTTCGCTGCCTGAATATCTTCCGTAAAAGCATTGGCAGTCATTGCCACGATCGGAATGTTTGCAACCGCAGGATTATCCAGCGCACGAATGGCCCGGGTTGCCTCGTAGCCATCCATCACCGGCATCTGTACATCCATCAGGACGAGGTCGAAGTGTCCCGGTTTGGAGGCGGCGACCATATCTACGGCTTCCTTTCCGTTCACAGCTGTTTCCAGCATGAACCCGGTCTCTGAGAGAATGGTTGTGGCGATTTCAAGATTGATCTCATTATCTTCCACCAGCAGCAGACGCGTTCTGCCAAAGTCACAGCCGGAAACATCCGTCCGTTCCTTTCCATCCGGGGATGCTTCGATAACCAGTTCCTCGCTGACCAGTTCGAATTCCAGGTCTATGATGACCTCCGTACCGGCTCCCGGCGCGGTGTCGACGCGGATCGTACCTCCCATCAGATCGATGATTCCCTTTGTGATGGCCATGCCAAGGCCGGTTCCCTGTATATTGCTGACGGTGGAGGTCCGCTCTCTTTCAAAGGCTTCAAATACCCTCTCGGCAAACTCCGGGCTCATGCCGATCCCGTTGTCCTTAACCCGCAGTTCATAGCTTCCGCTCCGCAGTCCGGAGTTCTCCGGCCGTCCGGAAGATAATCCGGTCTGAAGCAGCGTAACCGATACCCTGCCGCCTTCCTCTGCAAGGATGCGTTCTCTTTCCATGCGGTGCTCCCGTCGGAGCATTGTGGAAAAAAGGCTGAAAATAACCAGGATCATGACCGCCATCAGTCCGACTTCAATAATACTGTTTCGTGTCAGCAGAGCCGAAAGTCCCTCCCCCTCCAGGCCGGCGCTGCGGTTCTGGGTATCCATTGCGATCCACAGATTGACCGACAAAAAGAGCAGCACCAGCATCATGATCCACATGACCGTCGACTTGCCGAACCGGTTCTGGGTATCCCGCCGGAAAACAAACCAGTAGTAGACGATTCCGGTCAGGCTCCAGACCGCCAGCATGAAGTACGTCTCTGCCGCCAGCGCGTTCTGGAAGAAGATATTTGGGATCAGCAGGAAGATAAATGCAGCCATTGACAACACCATTCCGGCCAGCCCGGCCACACATCCCGGCATGCGCCGCTCTTCTCCTGCAATTTTCCATGCACTGATGGAAACATGGGCATATACGATCGCCACGGCCAGGGTAGATACATCGACGAGCCAGCCGATGGGCATGTTTTGAGATGCAGGTCCCGGACTCTGTCTGTTCAAATCCGGCGGATTTTTACTCCACCGTCACCGATTTGGCGAGATTGCGTGGCTTGTCAACATCCAGCCCCCGGGCCACGCTGATATAGTATCCCATCAGCTGCAGAGGAATCACCGCCAGGCTCGTGGCAAAATGTACGTCCGTCCGGGGAATGTACACCGTGAAATCCGCCGTATCCTCCACATTGTAATTTCCGTAGCTGGTCAGCCCCATCAGGTAAGCTCCCCGGCTCTTGCATTCCACCATGTTGCTGATCGTCTTTTCGTACAGATCCTTCTGGGTCAGAGAGCCGACCACCAGAGTTCCTTCCTCCACCAGAGAGATGGTGCCATGCTTGAGTTCGCCGGCAGCATACGCCTCGGAATGAATGTAGCTGACTTCCTTCATCTTGAGGCTTCCCTCCAGGCTGATGGCATAGTCAAGGCCCCGTCCGATGAAGAAGACGTCCCGGGCGTTGGAATATTTGGCCGCAAACCACTGGATCCGTTCTTTGTCCTCCAGAATCCGGGCGATCTTGTCCGGAAGCGTCTGCAGTTCCCCGATCATGCCGTCCAGCGTTTCAGGCGCAATCGTCTCCCGTACCCGCGCCAGTTCCATCCCGACCGCATAACAGGCAATCAGCTGGGTGCTGTAGGCCTTCGTCGTGGCAACCGCGATCTCCGGACCCGCAAGGGTATACAGAACATGGTCCGCTTCTCTGGCGATCGAACTTCCCACGACATTCACAATGGCCAGTGTACGGACATTCATTTTCTTTGCTTCACGCAGGGCGGCAAGGCTGTCCGCCGTCTCTCCGCTCTGACTGATCACGATCACCAGGCCCTTCGGAGAAAGCAGCATCCTGCGATACCGGAACTCCGACGCCAGCTCGACCCGCACCTGGATCCGGGCCAGGTCCTCAAAAATATACTGGGCTGCCACGCCCACATGATACGCCGAGCCGCAGGCCACGATCGTTACCTGATCGACCTCCCGCAGGATCTCTTCCGTAAGCCCGGTCTCTGTAAGATCAATGCAGCCGTTCTTCACCAGCGAACTGACAGTATCCCGGACGGCCTTGGGCTGTTCATGGATTTCCTTCATCATGAAATGCTCGAACCCGCCCCGCTCGGCAGCCTCCGCATCCCACTCGATCTCCGTCAGATCCTTCTGTACTTCTTCCCCGTTCAGGTCGTAAAAGATGACGCTTCCCTTGTCGAGGCATGCCATCTCCAGGTTTCCGATGTAATACACCTGACGTGTATATTTCAGAATCGCAGGTACATCCGAGGCAACATAGGTCTCGCCGTCCGCCACTCCAATGATCATCGGGCTGTCCTTGCGGGCAACCCAGATCTGTCCCGGATAATCCCGGAACATCAGAGCCAGCGCGTACGATCCCCTGACGCGGACCATCGTCTTTGCGATTGCATCCACCGGGCCGATGTTGTATTTCTTGTAATAATAATCCACCAGCTTGACCACAACCTCCGTGTCCGTCTGGGAATAGAAGGTATATCCGTGTTTCAGAAGCTTATCCTTCAGCTCCTGATAATTCTCGATAATCCCGTTATGCACGCCGACCACATTGTTGTCCTCTGTGATGTGCGGGTGTGCATTCACCTCCGAAGGTTCGCCATGGGTCGCCCATCGTGTATGACCGATCCCGCAGTCGCCCTGCATCGCAAAGCCATCGTTCGTCTTCTCTGCCAGGACCTTCAGTCTCCCTTTCGCTTTGACGATCTCAATGGGGCCGTCCCCGTCACGGACAGCCATTCCGGCGGAATCATATCCCCGATATTCCAGCTTTGCAAGCCCACTTAAAAGAACCGGCGCCGCCTGCTGCCTTCCAGTAAAACCTACGATTCCACACATAATGTTCCTCCTTACTTTCCAAACCTCCGGCCTGTGCGTCAGTGCGAGAAACGTATCGCCTGACTTACAGGCGAATCAGGAGACATATCTCTTGACTCACACTTATAAGATACCATTCTCCCGCAGGTTATTCAACAAATTTGCATATATATTTACATTCCTGCAGGTTTTCCGGCATCCTTCTTCAAAAAAAGACAGATCCATATACGGAAGAATCCGGGCGTTTCCCTGGCGAGGATCATAGAAAGAACAAACCCTGCCGAGTCCTGTCTAAAACTCAGCAGGGTTTGCAGGAAAGTACCGGATCACTCCCGGTTTCCTCTTCTTCCGCCTCCGGCGAAACGCTTCCCCGGCATCAATGCGTCAGTTCCATATACAGATTGCGGTACAGCTTTGCGGAATGCTCCCAGGATACGTCCTTCGCCATATCCCTCTGCACCATCTCGTCCCAGCACCAGCGGTTGGTGAAGAACAGTGTTTTGGCGCGGTTGATGGCATCCAGCAGAAGCCCGGATTCATAACGGTCAAAGGTAAACCCGTTTCCTTCATTGGAGAACTGATTGTAGGGCTGCACCGTATCCTTCAGTCCGCCGGTTTCCCTTACGATCGGAACGGTGCCGTAGTGCATGGCAATCAGCTGTGTCAGTCCGCAGGGCTCGAACTGGGAAGGTACCAGAAGAGCATCCGCTCCCGCATAGATCTTATGAGCCCTTCCCTCATCATACATGATATTCGAGCATACACTTCCCTTATATGCGTTTTCATAATAGCGGAACGAGTCCTCATACTCGGGATCCCCGGTTCCCAGGATGACGACCTGGGTGTAGCCGTCGATGACCGCCGGAAGGATGGCATTGAAGAGGTCCAGTCCCTTCTGGTTGGTCAGCCGGGAGATCAGCCCGATGATGAACTTGCCGTCGTCTACATCCAGACCCAGTTCCTCCTGAAGTGCGCGCTTGTTCTCCCGCTTCTTTTCCAGCACATTCGACAGGTCATAAGGCGCGGCCAGAAGCTGATCCTTCGACGGATCCCACATTCCATAGTCAATTCCGTTGATGATCCCGCGCAGCTTCCCGGAATGGTATCTCAGGTGCGCATCCAGATTTTCTCCGTAGAACGGCGTCTGGATCTCACACGCATAGGTACCGCTCACGGTCGTGATCATATTGCAATAGGTGAGGCCGCCTTTGAACATGTTGGCGTCTTCATACCCCTGCTTCAACGCATCCTTATTGAATACATAATCCGGAAGCCCCGACCAGTAACGGATCGTCGGAATATTGTACACTCCCTGGAACCGGAGATTATGAATCGTGATCATAACCTTTGCCCGTCCGACCGGCGTATTGTCAAACAGCGTCCGCAGATAGACCGGCACAAGTCCTGCCTGCCAGTCATGGCAGTGGATCACATCCGGAATCCAGTCCATGTAATTCAGCGCTGCCAGCGCAGCTTTTGCGAAATAACAGAACTTCGGAATATCATCGATCAGGTTGGTATACGGATTTCCGAAGCCGAAGAATTCCTCGTTGTCGATGAAGTCATAGACCACGCCGTCCCAGACATATTCCATGATCCCGACATAGAAGGAGCGTCCGTCCTCGCACAGCGTCATGTCAAAGGACCCGCGGTATACCATCTTTTCCTGATATTTCTGCGGTATGCATTTATATCTGGGCAGGATCACCTTTACATCACAGTTCTGTGAAATCAGCGCCTTCGGCAGGGCATACATTACGTCACCCAGGCCGCCTGTCTTGACAAAGGGATAGCATTCTGAGCCGATGAACGCAACGCTTCTTCTGGGCTGCGGCAGCTCCGGCTGTGCAGGTGCTGCTTCCGCCTCCGCAGGTGCTGCTTCCGGCTCTGCGGGCGCTGCTTCCGGCTCCGCGGGCGCTGCTTCTGTCTCGGCAGGCGCTGCTTCCGGCTCCGCGGGCGCTGCTTCTGTCTCGGCAGGCGCTTCTTCCGGCTCCGCGGGCGCTGCTTCTGTCTCGGCAGGCGCTTCTT
>CACXHD010000137.1 GCA_902767335.1 uncultured Lachnospiraceae bacterium | reverse complement strand
CCTGCTGATGGCCGCTGCACGGCTGAATATCCCGACGATCTTTGTCAGCGGCGGACCGATGATGGCCGGCCATGTGCACGGAAGAAAGAGATCGCTCTCCTCGATGTTTGAGGCAGTGGGAGAGTATGCCGCAGGCAAAATCAATGATGAACAGCTGACCGATTTTGAAAATAATGTATGCCCGACCTGCGGTTCCTGCTCCGGCATGTATACGGCCAACAGCATGAACTGCCTGACGGAAGCGATCGGAATGGGACTTAAGGGCAACGGTACGATCCCGGCGGTTTATTCCGAGAGGATCCGTCTGGCAAAGGAAGCCGGAATGCAGATCATGAAGCTTCTCGAGGCAGATATCCGTCCGAGAGATATCATGACGGAAAAAGCCTTTATGAATGCCCTGACGGTTGATATGGCTCTGGGCTGCTCAACGAACAGCATGCTTCATCTTCCGGCCATTGCGCATGAAGCGGGCGTGGAACTGAATGTGGATATTGCCAATGAAGTGAGCGCGCGCACCCCGAACCTGTGTCATCTGGCCCCGGCCGGCCCGACCTATATGGAGGATCTGAATGAAGCCGGCGGCGTCTACGCCGTGATGAACGAGCTGACGAAACGGAACCTTCTCAACACGGACTGCATGACGGTCACCGGAAAAACCATCGGTGAAAATATCGCCGGATGTGAAATCAGAGATAAGGAAGTCATCCGCCCGCTGGAGAATCCCTACTCCGAGACCGGCGGACTGGCAGCTTTGAAGGGCAATCTGGCGCCGGACTCCGGGATCGTCAAACGTTCCGCCGTGGTGCCGGAGATGATGGTCCATGAGGGCCCCGCAAGAGTCTTCGACTGCGAAGAGGCTGCGATTGAGGCGATCCTCGGCGGAAAGATTCATCCGGGCGATGTTGTCGTCATCCGCTATGAAGGGCCCAAAGGCGGCCCCGGCATGCGCGAGATGCTCAACCCGACGTCGGCGATCGCCGGCATGGGCCTCGGCTCGAGCGTGGCGCTGATTACGGACGGCCGTTTCTCCGGCGCGTCCAGAGGAGCATCGATCGGACATGTATCTCCGGAGGCAGCCGTCGGCGGCCCGATCGCTCTGGTGGAAGAGGGCGATACCATCTGCATCGATATCCCCGGGCTGAAGCTGAATCTTGCGGTGAGCGATGAGGAACTGGAGCGCCGCCGCCAGGCATGGAAGCCGAGACAGCCGAAGATCACGACCGGATATCTGGCCAGATATGCGGCACTGGTGACCAGCGGAAACAAGGGTGCTGTACTCAAGGTTCCGGGGACGGACTGAGGAAATGCTGAGGAAACTCTCAGAAAACGCTTCAGGAAAGTCTTTCCCTGATAATCGCGCCGCATGCCGATTTAAGAGCAGGACGCTTTGTGAAATAATAACGATGTGATTCGATGAGGTTAACAGGATTATGAAATTAAACGGTTCGCAGATTCTGATCGAATGTCTGAAAGAACAGGGCGTGGATACGGTCTTCGGATACCCGGGCGGCGCCATTCTGAATGTTTATGATGAACTGTACAAGCACAGTGATGAGATTCATCATGTGCTGACTTCCCATGAGCAGGGAGCGGCCCATGCGGCGGACGGATATGCCCGTGCGACCGGCAGAGTGGGTGTGTGCCTGGCGACATCCGGCCCGGGCGCGACCAATCTGGTCACAGGCATCGCGACGGCATATATGGATTCGGTTCCGATCGTCGCCATTACGGCGAATGTCAGCAACGCACTGCTGGGAAGGGACAGCTTCCAGGAGATTGATATCGCCGGTGTCACCATGCCGATCACGAAACATAATTATATCGTCAAGGATGTGAACCGTCTGGCGGAAGTGGTGCGCAGCGCCTTCCGGATCGCGAAAGAAGGACGGCCCGGCCCGGTGCTGATCGATATCACCAAGGATGCCACTTCGGATCTGGCGGAGTATACGCCGCTTCACCCGTATCCGACAGCGCCGTCCGATCTGACCATCCGCACCAGAGATCTGGAGCAGGCGGCAAAGCTGATTGCGAAGAGCAAAAAGCCGTATATCCTGGTCGGCGGAGGCAGCGTGATCGCCAATGCATCGGCGGAACTGAAGGAACTTGCGGAGCGGCTGGATGCCCCGGTTGCGGATACGCTGATGGGAAAGGGCGCTTTTAACGGACATGATCCCAGGTATACCGGCATGCTCGGCATGCACGGGACGAAGACTTCCAACCTCGGCGTGTCGATGTGTGACTTGCTGGTTACGTGCGGCGCGAGATTCTCCGACCGTGTCACCGGAAATGCGAAGCGGTTCGCACGCCATGCAAAGATCGTACAGATTGATGTGGATGCGGCTGAGATCAATAAGAATGTCATCGTGGACGCATCGGTGATCGGCGATGTGAAGGAAGTGCTGCGCAGACTGATCCCGATGATCGAGAAGCAGTCTCATCCGGAATGGAACGCCTTTGTGGCGGACATGAAGGAAAAATATCCTCTGAAGTATCCGCAGGGCCCGCTGACCGGGCCGTTCATCGTGGAACAGATCTACAAAGAGACAAAGGGCGATGCAGTGATCGTTACGGAGGTCGGGCAGCACCAGATGTGGGCGGCCCAGTACTTTACCTATTCGAGACCGCACCAGCTGCTTTCGTCCGGCGGACTTGGCACCATGGGCTACGGCCTCGGCGCCGCGATCGGCGCGAAGGTGGGATGTCCGGACAAGACGGTGATCAACATCGCAGGCGACGGATGCTTCCGGATGAACCTGAATGAGCTTGCGACGGCGGCGCGGAGCAAAGTGCCGGTCATCGAAGTGGTTGTGAACAATCACGTACTTGGGATGGTGCGCCAGTGGCAGAATCTGTTTTATGGACAGAGATACGCCCAGACCACTTTGACGGACGGCGTGGATTTCGTCAAAACGGCAGAGGGACTGGGAGCCGAAGGCATTCGCGTGGAAAAGGCGGAAGACTTCGTGCCGGCACTGCGATGGGCCATGCAGCGCAGCGGCCCGGTGGTGATTGACTGCGTGATCGATCAGGACGACAAGGTCTTCCCGATGGTTGCGGCCGGACATCCGATCGACGAGGTATTCGATCAGGACGATCTGGAAAAGAAGGAACAGTGATCCGGGGACAATCGGATCAGCAGACAGCAGAATTGGAGGAACAAATCAGGAATGAGCAGAGTTTACAATTTTTCAGCAGGACCGGCAGTGCTGCCGGAGGAAGTGCTCGCCGAGGCAGCACAGGAGATGATGGATTACCGCGGAACCGGAATGTCCGTGATGGAAATGAGCCACCGCTCAAAGGTTTTTGATGATCTGATCAATGAGACGCAGCAGGATCTGCGTGATCTGCTTCAGATCCCGGACAATTATAAGGTTCTCTTCCTGCAGGGAGGAGCTTCTCTTCAGTTTGCCATGATCCCCATGAACCTGATGAAAAACCGCAAAGCCGATTATATTGTGACCGGCCAGTGGGCAAAGAAGGCGTACCAGGAAGGATCAAAATATGGTGAGGCGGTCAAGATCGCTTCCAGTGAGGACAAAACCTTCTCCTATATTCCCGATTGTTCCGATCTTCCGATTGACGAAGACGCGGATTATGTTTATATCTGCGAGAACAATACCATTTACGGGACGAAATATAAAACACTGCCGAATACCAAAGGAAAGCTTCTGGTCGCGGATGTTTCCTCCTGCTTCCTTTCCGAGCCGGTGGATGTGTCCAGATATGGCATCATGTACGGCGGCGTTCAGAAGAATATCGGACCGGCCGGCATGGTGATCTCGATTGTCCGCGAAGACCTGATCACGGACGACTGCCTGCCGGGCACGCCGACGATGATGAAATTCAAAACCCATGCGGACAACAACTCCATGTACAATACACCGAACTGCTACTGCATTTATATCTGCGGGAAAGTGTTCAAATGGCTGAAAAACATGGGCGGCCTTCAGGCAATGAAGGAACGCAATGAGAAAAAGGCTGCCATTCTCTATGATTTCCTGGACAGCAGCAGCCTGTTCCACGGGACCGTCCGCAAGGAAGACCGTTCGCTGATGAATGTGCCGTTCGTCACCGGTGATCCGGAGAAGGACGCAGCGTTTGTGAAGGCAGCTGCACAGGAAGGCTTTGTCAACCTGAAAGGGCACCGCACCGTCGGCGGCATGCGCGCGAGCATCTACAATGCCATGCCGGTGGAAGGCGTTGAAAAGCTGGTTGAGTTTATGCGCGATTACGAGAAGAAGTGCTGACGATCCGGCCGGCTCGAAAAAACGGCAGCCGGGAAACGGCTGCAAATATGTAGAAGGAGACTGACAGAATTATGTACCATTATAAATGCCTGAACCCGATTTCCCGTGTAGGTCTGGAGCGCTTTTCTTCCGGTTATGTGATGACGGAAAGCATTGACCAGGCAGATGCGGTTCTGGTCCGCAGCGCAGACATGCATTCCACGGTACTTCCGGAGAATGTTCTGTGTGTGGCGAGAGCGGGGACAGGCGTCAACAATATTCCCAGTGAGGAATATGCAAAACAAGGAACCGTGGTTTTCAACACGCCGGGCGCCAATGCAAACGGCGTCAAGGAGCTGGTGTTTGCGGGGATGCTTCTGGCTTCCAGAGACATCATCGGCGGAATCGCGTGGACTTCTTCCCAGGCGGGAAATGAACAGATTACCAAAGATGCCGAGAAGGAAAAGAAAAAGTTTGCCGGAAGGGAGCTCTCCGGCAAGAAGCTCGGCGTGATCGGCCTGGGCGCCATCGGAACCATGGTGGCCAACATCGGTCGCCGCATGGGCATGGAGGTCTACGGCTACGACCCCTACCTCTCCATCAAGGCGGCGCTTTCGCTGGATTCCCACGTCCGTCACGTGGATAACGTGGACGACATCTACACCACCTGCGACTACATCACCGTGCACGT
>CACXHD010000136.1 GCA_902767335.1 uncultured Lachnospiraceae bacterium | reverse complement strand
CTGCCTCGTAGATTCTGTTCGCCCGGATGTATTCAGCCACTTCATCCGGAAGGTAATATCTGCAGCTGCGTCCCTGCGCGATCCAGCTGCGAATCATGCTGGAAGACACATCCACATTCGGAGAGGACAGTTTCCGGATATCCGCATTAAACTTCTCTGAAAGATCACGAATCTTCGCATCCAGTTCTTCCGTCGGCAGATGATCCCGCACGGCAACGACAATGGTACACAATGATGCAATCACATCCGGATCTTTCCAGCTGTCAAAATACATCAGGGAATCTGCTCCCATGATGAAAAAATAATGCGTGTCCGGATGACTTCTCCGCAGTCTTCCGAGTGTAATACTGGTATAAATATACCCCATCTCATGCATTTCTTCCAGTGACAATTCAAAATGTGGATTCTTTTTTACTGCCAGCGATGTCATCTCGCATCTCTGGTCGTTGGTTCCGCCTTCCCGGTTTCTCTTATGCGGCGGATTGCCCGAAGGCATATACAGCACCTTGTCCAGATGAAACTGCTCATATGCACATTCGCCGAGAATCAGATGCCCGATATGAATCGGATCAAAGGTTCCGCCCATGATCCCGACACGTTTTACCGCATCCTTATCTCCTCTGCCGGGCAGCCCCGGGGAGCTCGATTTTTCGATGTTCATCCTTTCCCTCCCGGTACAGGACGATCTTGCGACCGATCACCTGTACGACCTGTGAGCGTGTGCGTTCTGCAGCGGTCTGCGCCATCTGATGAATATCCTCGAGACAATTCTGCTGAACATTCACCTTGATCAGTTCTCTGGCAGCAAGTGCCTCCGCGATGGATGCCGTCACTTCCGGCGTCAGAGCTTCTTTCCCGATCTGTACGGTCGGCTGCATCGTCATCGCAAGACTTTTCAAATATGCTCTCTGTTTACTCGTCATAGCAAGATTCCTTTCCGGCTCTCCCGGCTTGTGTCAGGGAAACGCTGATGAAAACAGTGTTTCCTCAGCATTCTGTCTGTGTTTTCGAAAGATCTCTGATCGCTCCGGGAACGCAAAGCCGCATGCGGGTCGTCTTCCGAAAAAATCATCAACTGCGTCTTTTGGCCATCTGGTCTCTCTCCCGGACCAGTTCTCCGTAAAGCTGCCGCGCATTCCAGCAGCGGTTATTTCCGGTCAGTACAGCCTTCAAAAGTCCGCGGCGGTCTCTTCCGGCGAGATTCGCCAGCAGCTTGTCCAGCGATGTTTCATCCGCCCCTGCAATCACCGCCAGCGGTTCCTTAAGTTCCTCCGCTGCCGGCCGCCGGCCATCCCGAAGTTCATTAAGCGGAATACGTTCTCCGGCCAGCAGGCCGATCGGTGCGCATTCCTCCTTCGCACCTTCCGGATAATGCAGAACCCGGGCCTTCCCGGCTGCGCTGCAGACATCGTTTCGGCATGCGTCATCTGCATGAAACAATAGGATCATCATGGCTCCGAACCCTTATAATAATCAAAGGAAAGGCCGTACATCCGTACGGTATCCCCATCCCGGATTCCCAGCTCCTCAAGCTGTTCAAGAATCCCGTTGTCCTTAAGGAAATTCTGGAAAAAGCGGAAGCCTTTCTCCGCTTCCAGATTCGTATATCCCAGCATCTTCTCAATCTTCGGTCCCTCGACGATGAACAGATGCTCATCTTTATCGCTCCGCTCCACGGTAAAGGGCAGCGAATTATCACGGATATGTTCTTCCGGAAAATATTCCTGGGAAAACCGGATCTTCTCCTGCGGCATACTGCGCAGCTTTTCCATCACGGCAGAAAGCAGTTCTCCGATCCCTTCGCCTGTCACGGCAGAAACAGCATAAACGGAATACCCTTCCGGCTCAAATGCTTCCCGCAGAGCCGCAACCGGATCCTTCTCTCCCTCCTGCACATAGACCGCATCGATCTTATTCGCGGCGATGATCTGGGGGCGAAGCGCCAGGTCTTCCTGATAGGAAGCCAGTTCCCGGTTGATGGCCCGGACGCTCTCCACCGGGTCTCTTCCATCGACGCCGGCCGCATCCACGAGGTGAATCATCAGTCGCGTGCGCTCAATGTGCCGCAGGAATTCATGGCCGAGTCCAGCCCCCTGTGAAGCGCCCTCGATCAGTCCCGGAATATCCGCGATCACGAATCCCTGCCCGTCATCGGTCTCGACGACGCCAAGGTTTGGCGTGATTGTCGTGAAAGGATAATCCGCGATCTTTGGCCGCGCATTCGTCACCCTGGAGAGGAACGTGGATTTTCCCGCATTCGGAAATCCGATCAGTCCGACGTCGGCTATCATTTTCAATTCGAGGATCACCTCGAGTTCAATGGCCTCCTGCCCGGGCTGTGCATATTTCGGAGCCTGCATGGTGGATGTGGCGTAATGCATATTTCCATTGCCGCCGCGACCGCCCTTCAGCACCACCTGCCGCAAATGATCTCCGGACAGATCCGCGATCACCTGGCCGGACTGTGCCTCCCGCACCACGGTCCCTTCCGGTACCCGCAGCACCAGATCCTGTCCGTCTTTGCCATGGCAGCGTTTTTTGCCGCCCTCCTGTCCGTTTCCGGCAGAAAACTTCCGTTTGTGCCGGTAGTCAAACAGGGTATTCATTCCCTTATCCGCCTCGAAGATCACATCTCCGCCGCGTCCGCCGTCACCGCCGTCCGGTCCGCCGTCGGGAACATATTTTTCCCTCCGGAAACTGACATGCCCGTCACCGCCTTTTCCGGAGCGGATGATTATTTTCGCTCTGTCTGCAAACATATCTTTTTACCTGTCGTTCTGGAAAGAAATTTTTTGCCTGTCATTCCGGAACGAAATTTTTTACCCGTCATTCCGGAAAGAAAAAAGGCCGCATCTACGGACAGGTGCGCCCTGAACAGCGAACGAACCCTTATCCGGAGACATCAGCCTTTGTCCGATCATAGAACAGTCTGCAAGTCCTGGTAATATTACTCAGCCTCAACCGGCATTACAGAAACCTGTTTCTTGTCTCTTCCTTTTCTTTCAAAGTGAACCACACCATCAACCAGAGCGAACAGAGTATCATCCCCGCCGCGTCCTACATTGATGCCGGGGTGAATCTTTGTGCCTCTCTGTCTGTAGAGGATATTACCGGCTTTGACAAACTGACCGTCTGCTCTTTTCGCTCCAAGTCTCTTGGCCTCGGAATCACGACCGTTCTTGGTAGAACCGACACCCTTTTTATGGGCGAACAACTGAAGATTCATTTTTAACATAATCGCACCACCTTTGATAACAAACATTAGTCCATGGCCGCATCCTCATAGCGGATACGGACAAAGTCCTCACCATACGTTTCCTGGATCGTCCTCAGTCCCAGAAGCAGGCTTTCGAGAAGCAGTCGGGCCTCGGCGGAAACCTCGCCGCCGACACAGATCCGGAGATATCCGTCACCCTCTCCCTCGTCCACAGCAAGATCATCCTGCGTGAACTGTTCGAGAGAATTGGCTGTGTTGATCAACAGAGCAGAAACAGCGGCACAGAGAATATCCTGTCCCGAGTCATCATACCCTGCATGGCCGCGGCTTGTCACTTCCCGTATGACGGAGCCTTCCTTCACAACTGATATACGGATCATTCTGTTCAGCCGT
>CACXHD010000135.1 GCA_902767335.1 uncultured Lachnospiraceae bacterium | reverse complement strand
GATTTGCCAAGGAAATATGCGGCTTTAGCCGCGCAAATCCGGCGCAGCAAACGAGCAAAGTAAAGATTACTTTGTCGTTTGCTATAACTGGTTGTATGATCGCAGCAGCGCTGCTTTATGGAATCATCTTACCATTCTTTTACAAAGTTCCAGCCGGTCCATGTCGCCTCAAGCGGCTCCTCCCAGAAGCCGTCGGCCTCAACACCGGTCTCGGAATCTACATGCAGCAGATATCCGTTCTCGGCAGGGCTCTTGATGCTGAGCTTGATGTCGTATTCGCCCTCTTCCAGTGCAATGTTATTTCCGTAATGCGGGCCGTCGGAAGCTGCCATCGGCATCATGGAACCGGTAAGAACTTCTTCGTCCGTGCCGGCTTTGTAGATCGTATAATCGATGCTCAGATACGGTACCCAGCCGTCAACCGGGAAGCTGTACGGGTTCTCGTTTGCAGTCAGGTCTACCTCGATGTGAAGATCGGAACCCTCCTTCGGGGTTGCGCTCTCTTCCGGAGCCATGTCAACAGGCTGGAAGTAAACCATACTCATCGTCATAAAGCCGACTTCCTGTTCTCCTTCAACACCCAGTTCATACTCATCAAATCCAGCTTCTTCAGCCATAGCTGCGGTTGAAGCGCCAAGCAGCATTGCGCCGGCCATAAGCATTACAAGTAATTTCTTCATGATTTAATCCTCCATCATCAAATATGTTGTTCCCGAAGGGATTTATAGCCAGAGACACTATCAGCGGGGTTGCCGTGTCCCGGGATATCATTTTCAGGCGTCCTGCCCTTTCGTCAGCTCCTGTCTGAGTGCATCCAGTTTTCCGCGATAATGCGCGATCAGGAAGGTGACCAGAAGGATGACCGCCAAAATCAGCTGCGGCAGCAGGGTCTCCAGATACGGGTAAATACCGAAGATCTGGATGACGTCATTTTCCGGAATGCCCGGCACGTGCAGCGCAAGGTCAAATACGTTGCCCTCCGCCAGTTCTTTGATGCCGCTGCCCAGGAAGCTGACGCACATAACCGCCATCAGAATGCTCGTCGCCGTGAAGAAGATCTTGATCGGCAGCTTGATGGACAGCTTTGTTATGGCCAGGTAGACAAACACGAGCAGCACGCACCCGGCTCCAAATCCGGCCCACACCATTCCGGCATTTCCTTCGCTGAGCATCGGCTGGTAGAAGAGAACCACCTCGGCTCCCTCTCTGAAGACGCTCAGGAAAGCGGTAAACGCCAGCGCAAATCCGCTCCCGACCGCCACGGAGGACTGCACCTTGCCGTCAATATACCGGCTCCAGGAGGCAGCTTCCGCTTTGGAAATCATCCAGTTACTGACATAGAACAAAACGCAGACGGCAATCAGAGCGGTTACGCCTTCAATGACCTCCTGGCTCTGTCCTGCGCCGACCCATGCCTTTTTCAGATAGTAGAGAATACCGGCTGCCACAAAGCTGGCTGCAATACCCAGAACGCCGCCGATGTATACATTTTTGAGTGTCTTTCCGTTTCCGCTCTTTGTCAGGTAGGCAATGATCGCCGCAATCACCAGGATCGCTTCGAGGCCCTCCCGGACGATGATGCCGAACGCCGCAAGGAAGGTCAGCCATCTCGGATCGGACTTCGCTGCCGGCTCAACCGTTTCGGCTTCCGCGGGCAGTACCTCAGTCTCGGTCTCTCTTTCCGCTTCTTCCTTTTCGTCCAGCCGCTTTGCAAGCTTCAGCACATCATTTTTTGCCTTGTCCGTGCTGGTACGGTACTTATTCTTCTGGTACTTCTCGTCCGCCGTGTTGATCAGATTACGGAGCGCCGTGAAATGCGCGTCCATCATCTGCCGGTCTTCCAGAGACAGATCCGTATAGATCTTGTGAGAAAGCCCGGATTCTTCATATACGGAGTAATAAGCGGTATTCACATTGTCGGCCGCGATCTCGAAATCCTTGTCCAGATATCCCATGTATGCGGTATCCAGTGTTTCCTTGACCAGCGTCGCTGCCTCGTACCAGTTTTCATATTTCGCGGCCGAATCCGGATCCGCCGCCAGATCCGCGTACGGATCTTCGTTTACCAGCTCCCCGTGCAGATAATATTTCATCTGCGTCTCCGGCTCACCGGCCATCGCGGCAAGCTTGTTTCCGTCCTCGCGGATCATGCTTTTGAGTTTTATGAGTGAGGAACGGACTTTGATCTTTGTGTCAAGGTCGAGCTCTTCTTTCTTCACATTCGCCTTGCAGGTAGAGAACTGCATCTCGACAGCGTTTTTCCGGTTTCCGGAAATATAACTCATCGTCTGCCGTTCAAAACCCGTCACTTCATATACGCGAAAATAGGCGTCGCTGACGGAGTCGTATGCGCTCTTTGTATCACCCTCCAGATAGTACTCAAATCCGGCATCCAGGTATTTATCAATCTCGTCGGCAGCATCTCCCCACCGGGTCCCGCCTGTCTCTTCGGCGTACACCGGAAACTGGAAAACGGTCGCAAATATAACCAGCCAGGCCGCAAAGAGAGCGCTAATTCTATGCAGTGCATTCTTACACTTGTTCGGTTGCAAAATCACTCCTCCTAACTGTGCAACGTAAGTTGTAGTTTTTTAATATTCGTTAGGTTTTCCTAACTCGTTAATAGATTATCACCCTCTTTCGGGGATGTCAAGATTCTTTTACGAGGGGGGACGACAGCCGGCGCGGAACCTGATTCTGGGGATACTCCATCAAAGGCGGACGGCAGCCGACGCGGGACCTGCTCCCGGGAAAATCACTCAAAAGACGCCGCAGATCTAGGGCGCTCAGCCCCTCGTGGGACGGGCACCGCGCAATTCGCCCGGAAATCCTGATGATTTCCGGACTCAGCTGCGCTCTGCGAGCGGCTTTTGAGAAGCCGCTCTCGGCCCATCCCACGAGGGGCTGAACACCCAAGATCTGCGGCGGCTTTCTCGATGATTTTCCCGGGAGCAGGTCCCGCGCCGGCTGCCTGGGTTTTGCGTGTGCGAATTCTTTGTCTTGCAGTGCCGGAATTTTGAGGGCTGGCGCCAGTGGAAACGAGGCGGGCGGACGAATGCATGCCAGACGGCTAGTTACGTCCGCCAGGAAATGCGCGGCAGGCGGACGAAATCTTATCAAACGGAAATTCCGTCCGCCGGAGGCAGCTGTGAAAGCAGCCTGAAAAAGAAACAGGGCTGCCGCATTGAGTGAATAACAAACATGCTTCCCCTATATGCCAGCGCTGCCGTGCAGCTCTCCGAATACAGGATAACCAGGTCTCTTATTTACTTAATGCGGCAGCCCCATAGACAGCCAAAACGAAGAAGTTTCTTACAGTTACAGTGCGGCGGCGACGGCTTTTTTGACTTCCGCCATGTCGACGGTCGGCTCAAATCTTGCGATGACGCGGCCTTCACGGTCAATCAGGAATTTTGTGAAGTTCCATTTGATGTAGGCTTTGTCGCCGAAGGCTTTGTTGTTCATATCCGCAAATTTGGAGAGTGCTGCGTTTTTCAACCCTTTTCCGAACCCGGCAAAGGGTTTTTCCGTTGCCAGATAGGCAAACAGCGGATCTGCGGTTTCTCCGTTTACATCGATCTTTGCGAACTGGGGGAATTCGGTCCCGAATTTCAGTGTGCAGAATTCGTGGATTTCATCCTCGGAGCCGGGTGCCTGATTTGCAAACTGGTTGCAGGGGAAGTCCAGGATCTCCAGTCCCTGTTCCTTCATTTCCTTATACATTGCCTCGAGGGGCTCATAATGCGGTGTGAAGCCGCAGCCGGTCGCCGTGTTGACAATCAGGAGAACCTTTCCCTTATACTCCGCCAGGCTCACTTCATTTCCCTTCCGGTCCTTTACTGTAAAATCGTAGACTGTTTTCATTGTGTTACTCCTTTCATTTTTTCCTGTATTTCACAGGTATTCTCAGGTGTTTTCCGGCTGCATGCTCCGCATTGCTTTGTCCAGAAGATGTTTCAGCTGCAGCAGTTCATCGAGTTCCAGATTGATGCAGCCCTGCATGGCTGCCGGTACCGCAAGCGCTTTTTCCTTCAGTGCTTCTCCGGTTTCTGTGAGGGAAACCAGCAGTTTGCGCTCATTGCTCCGGGGTCTCTCCCGGTTGACCAGTCCCTGTTTTTCCAGTCTTTTCAGGAGTGGGGCCAGTGTGCCGGAGTCCAGATGAACTTTCCGGCCCAGTTCGCCTTCGGTCATCGGGCCGAATTCCCACAGAACCATCATCACAATATACTGTGTATAGGTCAGGTTCAGATCTTCCAGCGGCTTCCGGTACAGCCGGATCACTTCCTTGGCGCATGCATAAAGGGGAAAGCACAGCTGGTTTTCAAGGCGTATGCTTTCGTATCCGCTTACTTTATCCTGTATTTTTTCCGTCATATAACCCTCATTTCTTCAGAAGCAGCGGCCGAAGGGGAAGCGGCAGGGAGTTTTCAAAGATCTCTGCAAGCTCTTCCGGTGTTGCTTCGTATCGGCCAAGGATCCATTCGCAGGTAAGACATACGGTCCCCAGACAGTACATTCGGACATACATCTCGGTATTCTGATCCAAATGGTCTTTCCCGGTACGCTTCCGTAAATATTTGCCCAGCTCGCGGGTGTTGATTTCAGACATGTACTAAACAAAGGAATCATGTCCGCTGGTGTGGAGCAGAAGATTGGTGATCAGGTCTTTCTCCGTCTGTAACTGATGCGCGCCTTCCAGCAGTGTCTTCCTCCATTCATATCCATCGTCATCGATCCTGTCCATGATCGACGTTACGCCCCAGGTGTATGCCCATGCAATCAGGTCATATTTATCTTTGAACTGGCGGTAAAAAGTCGCAGTGGAATACCCGCAGTTTTCTGTGATATCTTTCACTGTGATCTTGTCAATGTTTTTTTCCTTCGCCAGTTCCCGGAACGATTCTGCCAGGATCTGTTTCGCTGTTTTTCTTTTCATAAGCTTCCCTGATTCTGCCCTCAGATTGGATGCCGTTCGGCAAGATCCGGATTGGATCTGCCGTTCTGATTTCTTGCATGCTGTCTTATTGTGCACAACCTGTATTAGAGTCTACTCCTTTTGCAGAATTTTTCAATACAAAATCCCATCCGGATTTCTCATTATGAGAAATTCAGACGGGATTCTCTCATTTTTCCGGTTTTCGCTTTCTTTTATTTCGCTTTCTAAAATGGCTGTTTATCAATACATAGTTGATATTTATAGCAAACGACGAAGTAATCTTTACTTTGCTCGTTTGCTGCGCCGGATTTGTGCGGCAAAAGCCGCATATTTCCCTGACAAATCCGTGCGCATCCTTGCGGATCGCTATAGTCAACGTCAGGTTATTTCTGACGTTGACTATAGAAATCGTCCATGAGTTTTAACCCAAAGAGTCCTTTATTGGCATCAGCCTTCCTTATTATTTACCGGAACAGGCGGCCCGGTTGAAGAAATCTATGATTCCGGCCTCCACTTCCTCCCGGATTTCGACGGAGTTGTGGATCTCATGCCGATACCCCGAATAGAGCCTGGTTGTCACCTTATGTCCGGTCTGCGCCAGCCAGTTCGTTGTCTGGTAAACGCCTTCTCCCCAGTTCCCGACCGGGTCAAGATCTCCGCCGATATTGTAGATCGGGAGAGAAACAGGAACCTTCTCCGCCCATCCGGTTCCCTGTATGCAGTCCATCATCTCGCAGAAATACAGCATCGACCGGTTATTGGTGGGTTTTGTAAAAGCGTCAAACGGGTCCGCCGCATGGTCCTTCTGCACCCAGGGATCCTGACAGATCCATTCATTTCCCAGTGTGACCGGCTCCTCGATCCGGGAGAACATGAACCCGAAGAGCATCTGTGTAAATTTCGGATCGGATTCATCGCCTTTTCCTTCTTCCACGGCTTCCTTCACCGCCGCCATCGCTTCCGGAAGAGACGGCAGGGCCCCACAGGTACCGCACAATGTCACGCCGGTCAGTTCCTCCCCGTATTTCGCAATATAGTCCCTTGCGATGAAAGAACCCATGCTGTGTCCGAACAGGAAATACGGAAAACCCGGATACATCTTTTTTACAAGTTCCGTCAGGGTATGCTCATCTTCCATCATGGTATGCGCACCCTTTTCGCCCCAGTCGCCCCAGGTATTGTTGACAATCGCGGTCTTCCCGTGTCCGACATGGTCATCCGCCGCAACAATATATCCCGCGTCCATGAACGCTACGATCATATGAAAGTATCGTCTGGAATGTTCCCCAAAACCGTGGATCAGCTGAATGATTCCCTTCGGCTCGCAGGCCGGTACATAAACCCAGCCCTGTACCTCATCGCGTTCGTTGAATGATCTGAAACTCACTTCATGCAGCATGGCTTACCTCTCCTCTCTTCCCCCATCTAAGGAACTGTAACGAAAATCCTTCGCAATCTGTACAAGTGATTTCGCTGCAATTCCTAATCTTTGAGCGCACCATGCGCTCAAATCCGCATACGGCGCGGTTTGTGAAAAAGCCTTCATCTGCGCCGCACTGCGATCCGCCGGAGGCTTAAACGTGTGATTCCATTGTACCATCTTTCGCGGCCCCTGTCGCGTCGGTCAGATAAAGATTCTGCAGCTTTTTCGCGTCGGTCAGATAAAGCCCCTGCAGCCTGCCGCCCCGGTCAGGCAAAGTTTCCGCCGCCTGCCGCCCCGGTCAGGCAAAGATTCTGCGGCCTTTTGCATCCGGGATTCCGCTGAGTCTGTGGAAAAACGTATTGATCACATCCCGCCACTCCCGGGCATTGGCAATTTGCCGTTCCATCCTTTCCAGCGTTTCCGTTCGGATTCCCTCCGGCAGATGCAGTTTTTCCAACTGCCGCTGCATCTTTTGCGCTTCCTCATAACCCTCGAAGTGATCATCATAAATACGCTGGATCAGGGTTTTTCCGTCTTTCATGCGGAATGTGTAGGGAAGCCGGTGGAAAAACAGCAGGTATTCGTCGGGACAAGTGTCCGGATCCCGGTACTGGGCAGCGATTTCGGGCGGATACTGCCGCAGAAAGCCGGTTCCTGACTCTGTCCGGTCGATGCCCACAGCATTCCGGTCTGCCCGGTTGTAGGTGCCCCAGGCCTGAAACTCATATCCCCAGGGACTCGGGCCGTAATGAATGCCTGGATTGACCATCCATCCGAGGCCGAGAGGCGAAGTGTATTTTTCATAGATCCGCCCCGAGCGGAGCAGGAGTTCCGACAGCGTTTCTTCCTCCTCCGGGGATTCCTGCAGAAAAGCGCTCAGTCGGATCCACTGGCGAATCACGTCTTTCGGATCCCGGACGGGGTTCCATGCATATCTCCCGAATGCATACAAATTCAGTGCCGCAAAGGGATGGCCGGTCCAGTTCGCGTCCCGTCCGAGATTGCTCACGCCCGCGATGGAATGAAGCTTTTTATTTCCCAGCCGGTCAAAGATCTCCTGCCACATCGGCGGCATGGCAAAAAGATCCTTCTGATGCCCTGTATATTCCTGTGTCAGCTGCAGCTCCAGCGCCAAATTCGTCTTTTCCATGCCAAGCAGCAGCGGTGAGAGGGGCTCCCGCACCTGAAAATCAAAGGGTCCGTATTTCACCTGCAGGATCACATTCTCCGCAAATTCTCCGTCCATGGGATGATACAGATCATACGCGGCGCAGGGCCGGTCTGTCCGGGTATCCCTCCAGTCCTGCATACAGTTATAGACAAAGGCTCTCCAGACCACGGTCCCGCCATGCGGCGCGAGCGCCCGGGCCAGCATGTTCGCGCCCTGCGCATGCGTACGGCCGTATGTCGCCGGTCCGCTCCGGTGTTCACTGTCCGCCTTGACCAGGAACCCGGCGAGATCCGGTACGGCTTGATACACCAGGTCCGCCCGGTTCCGCCACCACCGGCAGACCCGTTCGTCCAGCGGGTCCGCGCTGCCGGGGGCCGGCCTTTCCTGTCCGGAAGCCGGATCCAGATCCGGCAGATCGACCGGCGACGAGAAATCGATCGACAGCATCAGCCGGACGCCGTACGGCCGGAGAATTGAAGCGAGCGCGGCCACCTCGGGAAGCGCCTCTCCGATCAGCGGGCGGGCCGGCGCGTCCGCATTCACATTGTTGATGCACAGTACGTTGATCCCGACACTTGCGAGCATCCGTCCCAGCTGCCGGATCCGGTCCGGTTCGAAGGCCAGGCTGCCGTCTTCAAACCAGAGGGATCGTCCGGCGTACCCACGCTCGATGCTTCCGTCCGGGTTGTCCCAGCTCTCCAGCATTCGAAGGTTAAAAAAAGGTTTCTGAACGCCTTCCGGTAAAGGCCTTTCACAAACCAGGTCCGCCAATGCTTCATATGTTCCGTACAGGATCCCCGACTCTCCTCCATGTATCTCGATCTCGCCGGTCTCTTTTTTCACCAGGCGCCAGCTCTCCCCCGCTCCCTTCTCGCAGACAAAGCGAAAAGAAGGTTCTCTCCGGCCGGCGTACCGGTAAAACTGCTCCACTTCATACGCAGCCGCCTCCATCGGCCCGGCGGTTGTACAAAGAGGCGGTTGGCCAAGGGCGGCCAGCCAGGTCAGATTCTCTTTCCATGTTTCTGTTTTTCCCATAGGATGTTTTCTCCGTCAAAAAATCCCTTTCCGGTCTGCTTCATGTCCTGCAGTGCGGCGCACACTCCCACTTGTCCGCATCAAATACTATGCACTGTTCCGGCGCCGGTTCCGCCTGCCGCGTACGGATCCCGAGCCATTCCCCGGTATCCACGCTCACTGCGTCCGACAGCGTCTGATCCGTCAGGCCGTCGACAAATGCCTCGAGCATGCTCCGGTCATACAGTGCCCGCCTGTGGGGACAGAGGACATGGCGGAAAGGCAGCGCGAGCAGTTTCCGCATGTTTTCCCTGTACGCCGTCACCGGCAGTGCCTCCGGGAAAAAGAGCCAGGTGCAGGGATTCCAGTCGTCCCCGGTCAGCAGCAGTTCCCGCTCCGGCACATACAGTACGGCGGATCCCGGCGTATGTCCCGGGCAGCGGATCACCCGGGCGGAAAGTCCGCCGAGGCGGATCGTTCCCTCCTCCAGCTTTTTCAGTACCGGTGCGCGCCCGCCGGAGAACGTCTCCGTGCCGGCATCAATTCCCCGCAGCTTCGCCTCCTGCAGGGCCCGTTCTTTCCACATGCGTTTCTCATGCTCCCGGGCCAGCGGAAGATCCTCCTCGAAAATCTCCGCCTCCGGAAACCACCCTGCGCCCAGCACATGGTCATAATGACCGTGGGTCAGCACCAGACGGACCGGGCGGTCCGCCAGCTCCGCCGCAAACGCGGCAACATTCTCCAGGCCGAACCCGGCATCCGCCAGCAGCGCCTCCCGCTCTCCGCGAAGCAGCGTCATACACACACCGAGGGAATCCTCGATATGATAAACATCCGGCAGTACTTCTTTATACCAGAACATCTTCCATTCACCTCCGTCTCCGATCTTTCTACCGGAAAAGAAGCGGCAGAAAATCATACAGGCATTTTCTCCACACATCCCACTCATGACCTCCGGGGAACGTTCTCCGGATGATATTCAGCTGCCTGCCCGCCAGATACGCATCGTCCCGTGCGAAGCTGTCGAAAAACTGGTCTTCCGTTCCCATTGCACGGTAGAAGACGCGGAAGCTTTCATGAAACGTTCCGGGATCATCCAGAAGCGCCAGACGTCCTGTATCCTCTTCCCCCCAGGGTGCCCGCAGGAAACCGCTGAACAGTCCTGCATATCCGAACATGTCCGGATTTGCCAGCGTGACTAGACTCGTCTGATAGCTCCCCATGCTCAGGCCGGCCATCGCCCGGCTCCACTTGTCTGTCCGGACCGGATAACGGGATTCGATGAAGGGAAACAGGTCCTTCAGAAGGATCTTCGGAAAGAGCCCGCTCTGCAGCTGACGGTCCTCTCCGGTGCCTTCGATTCTGGCCATCCCGTTGCCCATGACAATAATCATTTCCTTCATCCGCCCTTCGAAGAGCAGCCGGTCTGCGATGCGCCCGGCATGTCCCTGGAAGATCCATCCGATTTCATTTTCCCCGTAGCCATGCTGCAGGTAAAGAACCGGGTAGCTTTTGCGGTAATCAAAGGACGGCGGCAGATATACCAGACAGATTTCCTGCTTTTGTGTCACTTCAGAAAAATAATAATGTCTCGTGACACTGCCGTGGGCGATCCCGCCAAGTCCGTCCGGCGGGTCGTCCGGGCCCGGAATGTCAAAGTAGTTCATGGGCCGGCAGCAGCCGTATCCGATCGGAAACGCCGGAGACAAAACGTCGGCATCATCGATTTTCAGGAAGAAATATCGGAAGCCGCAGCCAAGCTGCAGCGTGCCTTCCCACATTTCCTCCGAGACCTTTTCCAGCGGAAATTCCGTGCCGAATCGGTCGATCACAACCCGGGACGCGTGCGGTGCCTTTACGCGCACAAACACCTTCCCGTCCGGCAGGATCTCATATCCGATGTCTCCGTCCCGGTCCGGTTCCCCGTAATACGGGTCAAACGATAAGGCCGTGTCTGTCGGCCATTCTCCCTTCATCTCTATTTTCTCCTCTGTTTCCGCCCGTCATTCTTTACGGCTTCAGATGGTGTTTCCACCCGTCATTCCTTTACGCTCCCGAGGGTGCTTCACCCCGTCATTCCTTTACGCTTCCGAGGGTGCTTCACCCCATCATTCCTTTGCGCTCCCGAGGGTGCTTCACCCCGTCATTCCTTCACGCTTCCGAGGGCAATACCGGTCACAAAATACTTCTGCAGGAACGGATAAACCACCAGAATCGGAACCGTCGCAATCACGGTAATGGCGCAGCGGATCGTGATCGGCGTGGTCTGCCCCAGGGTCTTCATCGCCTCGGCTGTCGATTTGGCGGCGTTGGCGCTGGCCTGGGTCGTGGCCAGTTTCATTTTCAGCAGATACTGCAGGGTGTACAGTTCCTTCTTGCCGCCCACATACAGATACGTATCAAACCAGCTGTTCCAGCTTCCGACCGCGACAAACAGTGCAACGGTTGCCAGTACCGGTTTGCACAGCGGGAATATGATCTGCCAGAACGCCCGCAGGTCTCCGGCTCCGTCGATCTTGGCGGATTCCACCAGCGCCTCCGGCAGGCCGGAAATGTAGGTCCGGATCACGATCATGTTAAAGCAGGAAAACATGGTCGGAATAATGTACACCAGATACTTGTTGCTCAGATTCAGTGTTTTGGAAATCAACAGGTAATTCGGGATCAGGCCTGCGTTCACATACATGGTCAGGACCATCAGGATTGTGATCGGCTTGCGCAGCACATAATCCTTTCTGGACAGTGCGTAGGCGAGCATGCTCGTCCAGAACAAATTGAGCAGCGTGATCAGCACTGTCTTCGACGCCGAGATCCATGCCGCCCGGTACACCGCCGCGTCCGACAGAATGGACTTATAGCTCTCTAGGCTGAATTTTCTCGGCCAGAGTCCGATGTTTCCCCGCAGCGCGTCCGTCCCCTCATTGAATGAATAGGCGACGGTATTGATCACCGGATAGAGCGTCACAAACATGAGCAGGATCAGGAAGATGGTGTTGATCACGGGAAAGACCATGCCCTGCCGTATTTTATTGGATCTGTTTCGATGCAATGTTTTCTCCATGAATTCCACCCCCTTCAGATCAGCGTGCTCTCATCCAGCTTTTTCGCGATGGTGTTCGCGGCAAACAGCAGGATAATGGCAACGACACTCTTGAAGATACCGGCAGCGGTGGCAACGCCGTACTGCTGCTTGGAAATCCCGTATTTCAGGACGAAAATGTCGATCGTCTGGGCCCAGTCCATGGTCAGTGAAGAACTGAGCAGGTACTGGAGTTCAAACCCGGCTTCCATCAGGTGGCCGATGTTCATGATCAGAAGAATGACAAATGTGGATTTGATGCCGGGAAGCGTGATATAACGGATCCGGTTGAAGCGCCCAGCGCCGTCGATGGACGCGGCTTCGTACAGGCTCGGATCAATCGCGGTCATCGCTGCAATATAGATAATGGTATTCCAGCCGACCTCCTTCCAGACATTGATGACGCCGACGAGCGGCCAGAACAGCTTCCCGTCCCCAAGGAAGAAAATCGGCTCCTTGATAATATGCAGGCTCAGGAGAAGCTGATTGAGCGGTCCGTTGCTGGCGAAAATATTCTGGGCCATGCCGACGACAATGACCATACTCAGGAAATGCGGCAGGTAGGTAACGGTCTGTACCGTCCGTTTAAATCCCATGTGCCGTACTTCGTTCAGCAGGATCGCCAGCAGAATCGATGTGACCGTTCCCAGGACAAGATTGATGATACTCATCCCCAGCGTGTTCCGGACGCTCTGCAGAAAATCCGCTCGCCCGAACAGCCACTTGAAGTTCTTCAGCCCGACAAATTTGCTGCCGGAAATCCCGAGTTTCGGTTTGTAGTCCTGAAAGGCGGTAACCCATCCCCACATCGGACTGTAATTGAAAATCAATATATAAATCAGCATGGGCAGTGACATGACGACCAGCTGCCACTGTCTGCACAGTTTTCGAAAAAATCCCGTACCTTTCTTTTTCTGAATCGCGCTGTCCATTCCAAACCCCCTTTACCGGGAAGGCAGGTGCTCCCTAAAAGTCCCTGTCCTTCCCCTGATATAGAAAAGAGAGAAGGCGGTCTCCTCTTCCTCCTCTCTTTTCGATTCATGACCATCCGACGCTTCGCACAGCGTTCCTTCGGATGATCTCCTTCTCTAAGGAAACACGGATGAAATCCGCGTTTCCTTCGTAAATCGGTTTCTTAAGAATGGATCTGTTACTCGTTGGACAGCACTTTTTCCGCTTCCGCCTGGACGGCTTCCCACATATACTCGCCGAATGCCGTTGCGGAAGGTGTGATCTCCTCCACAAACTGATCCCACAGTGCGTCGAATTCATCCGGATCGCACATGATCAGTTCCGGAAGCATCTTATCCTGGATATCCAGGAAATCCTGATGGTCAATGTCTACCGGAGAGTAGTCGATCTGCCATGCTTCTCCGTACGGAGCCAGCTCAATCGGCGGATTTACGAAATCTGCAAATTTCTGATATCCGTAGTGCTCAAGGAAATTCTTGTCATAGTCGCTCATCTGGTCGAATACGATCTCCGGCTGGTTTCCGGGCTCCCAGCAGTTGCCCGCCAGATCGCCGTCCATGATATAGCCCTGCTTCTTGGGGCTGCTCTGCGTAAACGCTTCCGCTTTGTTATGAAGCTTCCAGTTGTTGTTCAGTGTGTTCGCATACTGTTCGTCCGTCATCATCAGACGGCCGTCCTCAATGTAATAGTCCTCGCCTTCAACACCCCAGTTAAAGAGCAGCTGCCATTCGTCGGACATCATTTCTTCCCACATCGCAACGATCCGCTCCGGGCACTCGCAGTTGACGGAAATACCGAAGCCGCGGCGAAGGTTCGGCAGAGAACCGTTTACATAATGTTCTTCGATTTCCTGTCCGTCCACATATTCGGGATCATAGACCAGGCCGAGCGCTACATAGGTGTTCTTGTACATACCCGCATCCTGCAGCGCGAAGGTCGCATTGTCAAAGTCCCAGGTCTGGTCGAACATACCCAGTACCGTACCGCTGGAAAGAGCCGCGATATACTGGTCATAGTTCATAACGAAGGTATCCTTGCTGATCAG
>CACXHD010000134.1 GCA_902767335.1 uncultured Lachnospiraceae bacterium | reverse complement strand
GTACGGAAGAACTGCAAAAATGTAGAGGACGACTGCGAGATTTTCCTGTAACTATCTCAGCGATTTTTGGACGCTGTCCTCGGGCGAAAAGACCAGCAAGATGGGAGACAGGGGAGAGTTCTGGAGGAGACACAGAACCGTCCCCTGTCTCCTCCTGAAAGAAGAATCATTATGAAAAACATGACGAAGAAACAAAAGAAGATGCTTGTACGGATCTTTGTGACAGCGGCACTGCTGATTGCGCTGCATTTTATACCGGCGCAGGGCATGGTGAAATTTGCACTGTACCTGATTCCGTATGTGATCATCGGTTATGATATTGTGAGAAAGGCCTGGAAGGGGATCGTTCACCGGCAGCCCTTTGACGAGTGCCTTCTGATGACGATTGCTACGATCGGTGCGTTTGCCATTGCGATTGCCGGCAGCGGAGACTATGTAGAGGCGGTGGCCGTGATGCTGTTCTACCAGATCGGGGAATGGTTTCAGAGTTACGCCGTGGGCAGAAGCCGCAGGAATATCAGTGAGCTGATGGACATTCGACCGGATTATGCCAACGTGATGCAGAACGGCAGACTGGAGCAGGTGGATCCCGATGAGGTGGAAATCGGGACGGTGATCGTTGTCCAGCCCGGAGAAAAGGTTCCGATTGACGGCGTCGTAATTGAGGGATCCTGCATGGTCGATACCAGCGCCCTGACCGGGGAGAGTGTTCCGGCCAGAGTACGGGAAGGCGATGCAATTATCAGCGGCTCGATTGTTGCGGACGGAGTGGTTTCGATCCGCACCACCAAAGAATTTGGAGAATCGACCGCCTCCCAGATCCTTGACCTGGTGGAAAATGCAAGCTCCAGAAAATCCAGGTCCGAGAATTTTATTACGCGTTTTGCCCGGATTTACACCCCGGCGGTCGTGTTTTCCGCTCTGGCGCTGGCTGTGCTGCCTCCGCTTGTGCGCATGATTTTCCTGCATCGCGCAGGTGATTGGAGCGTCTGGGTGTACCGTGCGCTGACATTCCTGGTAATCAGCTGTCCGTGCGCACTGGTCATCAGTATTCCGCTGACCTTTTTCGCGGGGCTCGGAGGAGCGGGAAGAAAAGGCATTCTGATCAAGGGATCCAACTATCTGGAACGGTTGTCCCAGGTCCGGTATGTCCTGTTTGACAAGACCGGGACCCTGACACAGGGTGTGTTTGAGGTGACCGGCGTCCACCATGCGCAGATCAAGAGAGAGGAGCTGCTCCGTCTGGCGGCCCACGCAGAGTGCGCCTCCTCCCATCCGATCAGCAAAAGCATACAGTCGGCTTATGGGAAAGAGATCAACCGGGACGCTGTGAGTGATATCCATGAGATCAGCGGAAACGGCGTGACGGCAACGGTGGAAGGCAGAAGAGTTGCCGTGGGCAATGAAAAACTGATGCAGCGGACCGGCATTCCCTTCCAGAGCTGCCACGAAGTGGGAACAGTGATTCATGTCGGCGTGGATGATGCATACAGCGGGCATCTGCTGATCACGGATGTTCTGAAGGATGGATCTGCCCAGGCCCTGAAATCGCTGAAAGAATGCGGCGTCAAAAAGACTGTGCTGCTTTCTGGGGATGCAGACGCCATTACGCAGGAAATTGCCGGAAAGCTTGGCATCGATGAAGCCCATGGAGAACTGCTGCCTGCGGATAAAGTGGCATTGACGGAAAAATATCTGGCGGAGTGTTCGCCGAAAGAGGCCGTCGCTTTTGCGGGCGATGGGATCAATGATGCTCCGGTGCTTTCCCGCGCTGATATCGGCATCGCGATGGGTGCCATGGGATCCGATGCGGCGATTGAAGCGGCCGATGTCGTGCTGATGGACGATGATCCGGGGAAGATTGCAAAGGCAATCCGGATCGCCCGTAAATGTATGCGGATTGTGCACGAGAATATTGTTTTTGCCATCGGCGTCAAGCTTCTCTGTCTGCTTTTGGGGGCGCTTGGCATGGCCAATATGTGGGTCGCGATCTTCGCGGATGTAGGCGTCATGATCCTTGCCGTGCTGAACGCGATCCGGGCTCTGTTCGCGGATTAGGCAGCGGGTTTTGGCTCGGCAGTGAGGGCAGTGAAGGCGGCTGCTCTGCAGGCGGACAAGGTTGCTGATTTGATTTGTCTGGTCTGCCGGACTCGTTAAAATTGGCGGACATATTTGTTATCTGACTTCAGCTTGGTCCGCCCGGCTTTGTATTACGGGCGGACTGATTTTTTGTCTAAGGCGCCTTGGTCCGCCCGGCTTTATTCTGCTGGCGGACATATTTGCTATCTGAACCGGTTTGGTCCGCCCGGCTTGCAGACAATACCGGCAGGAACGAAGTTGACAGAAACGAATCCGGCAGAAATGAAGCCAGAAGAAACGAAGTCGTAAGAAACAAAGCCGGCAGAAACAAGGCCGACAGAAACGAATCCGGCAGAAATGAAGCCAGCAGAAACAAAGTCAGCATAAACGAATCCGGCGGGATTGAAGCATGCCGGAACGAAGAAAGCAGGATATGGAATCTGTAGTTGACAGCGCTCCCCGGCATGGGTGTACAATGAATAATAACTCAGGAAATATGAAAGGAAGGGATGATTATGATACAGTCTGTACATACAGAAAATGCGCCGGCGGCCATCGGTCCGTATTCCCAGGCGGTCCGTGCGGGAAATACCGTTTATGTATCCGGACAGATACCGATCGATCCGGAAACCGGAGCCTTTGCCGGAGAGGATATTGCTTCGCAGACCAGACAGAGCCTGACGAATATCCGCAATATTCTGAAAGCGGCAGGCATGGATATGAGCAACGTGGTGAAGACAACGGTTCTGCTTGCGGATATCGCGGATTTTGCGGCAATGAATGAGGTATATGCAGAGTTCTTCAGTGAACCTTATCCTGCAAGGGCAGCTTTTCAGGCAGCGGCGATCCCGAAGGGAGCCAAAGTCGAGATTGAGGCGACAGCCTGCGGGAAAAACTGAGGAGACGCAGGCCGGGAAAAACGGCGATCCCGAAGGGAGCCAGAGTCGAGATTGAGGCGGCAGCCTGCGAGGATAATTGAGAAAATTCCGGTCAGGGAAAGAGGAGAGACAACATGCAGGAGCAGGAAACATTTCATCATTCAGATCCGGAGAGGAAACTTTTGATGCGGGAATGCAGGCTTCCGGCGGATCCGGAAGAAGGGCTGAAGATGCCGAACCGGCTTTTTGAAGAAAAAGCCATGTATGCATTTGTTGATAAATATGCACAGGAGCATCAGCTCCCGGAGACACGGAAGGCTTTGTCATATGCATCCGAACTGCATAAAGATCAGTACCGGTACGGGGAAGACCGGGTGCCGTATATATACCACCCGCTTTTGATGGCATGCCATCTGATTTCCATGGGGCTTTCCGAGGATGCGCTTCTGGCGGTCTGCCTGCTGCATGATGTCTGCGAGGACTGTGACGTGGACTGGCAGGATCTGCCCTTTTCCGAAGAAGTCCGCCAGGCTGTCCATCTCCTGACAAAGCCGAAGGATTTTGATGTTCAGGATGAAAGCCAGGAGGAGGCTTACTTTGAAGCAATACGGACGAACCGGATCGCTTCTCTGGTGAAAGTGACAGACCGGTGCAACAATGTTTCAACGATGCCTGCGGTCTTTTCCGAAGAAGGAATGTATCGTTACCTGACAGAGACACAGCGCTGGATCCTGCCTCTTCTGGATGCAGCGGAAGATCAGTGGCCGCAGTATGACAAGGCTGCGTTCCTGCTCCGCTACCAGATTCTCAGCAGCCTGACCGGCGTGAAGCGCATTCTGAAGGAGTAAAAGGAAACTGCCGGTCCGTTCTCAAACGGCATATACAGCCCGCCATGAGCGGCAGCTGCAAGTACAGCCCGCCGTGAGCGGCAGCAGCAAGTACAGCCCGCCGCGAACGGCAGCTGCAAGTAAAGCCCGTCGCGAACGGCAGCAGCATGCAGCATGATGAAAGAAACCTTTTGGAATAATGATAATGATTGGGACAAACTTGATAAAGTGACAAAGCATGTGGCTGGATGATACAAAACGATAAAGAATCTGCCGTGACACCTTGACTTTTTATGCAGAATGCATTATTATTCATTTCATATAAAACCTATTGAGTTACTTGGGTAAAAGGAGGAAGGTATGATGAAGAAAAGGTTGATTCTGGCGCTGACGACCGCTCTGGCATTTGGTTCCTGCATGGGACTTACCGCCATGGCAGATGAGCTGGACACGGAGAATCCGATCAAGATCGGATATGTCGGGGCTCTGTCCGGAGATACGGCACTGTGGGGGCAGGCCGGTCTGAACGGTATGGAACTGACGGCCAGCCAGCTGAATGAAGAGGGCGGTATCCTCGGCAGAGAAGTAAAGATCATCGGCCTTGACGGCAAGGGCGTGGCGGATGACTCTGTGACAGCCTACAAGAGACTGGTGGAAGAAGAAGGTGTCTGCGCAGTCGTCGGTACGAACTTCTCGAGCTGCAATATCCCGATTGCTTCCGTCTCCGACGAATTGCATGTTCCGGTGATTGCAACCGCGGCATCCAATGAACTCGTGACCGTCGCGGAAGACGGGACGCTGCATCCGTATTCCTTCCGTCTGTGCTTTATCGACTCCTATATGGGATATCTGGCCGGCTCCTATGCGTATGAAGAACTTGGCCTGAAGACCTGCGCCGTGATCGAGGATATCACGGACAGCTACAGTACGGCAGTCGGTGATTTCATGGTGGAAACCTTCACGGACCTGGGCGGAGAACTGGTTGCAAAAGAAGAAGCCCAGAACGGAGACAACGATTTCCGTGCGCAGCTGACGAAGATCGCAGCGGCTCAGCCGGATGTCCTCTTTGTACCGTGGAACTATGAGAATGTCGCCCTGATCGGACAGCAGGCCAGAGAGCTTGGCATCACGGCCGTCCTGTTCGGTGCGGACGGATGGGATACCACCGAGCTGATCGAGCTTTCCCATGGCGCACTGGAAGGCTGCTACTATGTATCCAGACCCGGATTTAACCTTCCGGAAGCCGCTGCGTACGGCGAAGTCTACAGCAAAGCCTACAACGTAGCGCTTGAGACGGAATGCCTGTATGGCAATGACGGCGTGATGTGGCTCAAACAGGCGATCGAGGCAGCCGGTTCCGATGATCCGGATGCGATCCGTGAGCAGCTGGAAGCAACCGAGAGCTTTGACGGACTCCTTGGCCATATGAGCATTAATCCGGAGAACCACAACCCGAATCGTGACGCCGCTATCTTCCGTGTGGATGCGGATGAAGTGACCTATGTCGGTATTTATGATCCTGCCGCAGAATGACATAACGATCACTGACCATATAAGGAATCTTTGATGTGACGATGGCAGCGCCGGATTTGAGCGATGGCACGCCGGATTAGAGCGATGGCAGCGCCGGATTTGCGCAGTGGCTGCGCCGGATTTGCACAGCTTTCGAAGAAAGCCTTCATCTGCGCGGCACTGCGATCCGTCGGAGACCCTGAGGAAAAACGGATGGATCCGCGTTTCCCTGGAAAACTGTGATGAAACAGAGGGGAGAAACTGCAGGAAATCATAGATTTCCGGTGGCGGTTTCTCCCCTTTTCATATATAATATTTATGTCGCGTTTTCCGGCAAAAGAGAGGGTAGAAAACAGTACAAAGGGTGAGGATTTTAGCATTATGAAAATACTGATTCAACAGATGATCACCGGCATTTCCATCGGAAGTGTCTATGCGCTGATCGCATCCGGCTATGCGCTGGTCTACAGCCTGCTGGATTTCTCCAACTGGGCGCACGGGGAGGTTTGCATGCTCGGTGCATACTGCTGCTTTATGGCGACGCTGATCCCCAAAATGCCGTTCGCTCTGTCCTGCGTGATCGGTATCGGAGGGGCGGCTGCGGTCAGCTTTCTGAATGAGCGCTTTGCCTACCGCAGGATCCGCAGCAACGGATCGCCGAACATGTTCCTGATGATTGCGGCCATGGGCCTTTCCACCACCTACCAGAATCTCGCGAATGTTGTCTGGGGATCTAAATTCAAACAGCTGCCCCGGATATTCAGTGTGATGACGCTGAACCTGGGCGGTATCTTCATCGGGACGACGGACCTGCTGTGTCTGTCCGTGGCGCTGATTGTGCTGGTGATTTTGCTCCTGATTATCAACAAGACCCGTTTCGGCCTCCATGTGCGCGCGGTGGCCTGCGGAGGAAGGACGGCCCGGATCCTCGGGGTTCGGATCGACCGCGTGATTGCCCTTGTTTTTGTCCTCGCCGGCGCGCTGGCAGGCATGGCCGGGATTATGTACGGCATGAAATATAATGTCTATCCCACCATGGGAAATGTCGGCCTCAAGGCGTTCATCGCCTCCGTCATCGGGGGGCTGGGGAGCGTGCCGGGCGCCATTGTCGGAGCGATCCTGCTCGGCTTTATCGAGACGGTTGTCTCCGGATACATCAGTTCCGGACTGAGAGATCTGATTTCCTTCTCCATGCTGATCCTGATCCTGCTGGTGCGGCCGGCCGGACTGTTCGGCGTGGATGTCCAGGAAAAAGCGTAAAGGGGGGACGAGAGGAATGAATGCTTTTTATGAACAGATCATTGTCACCTGCTGCTGGAACATGATCGCAGTCCTCGGGATGTCCGTCCTGACCGGCTTTACACGGCTGTTTTCCTTCGGAAATGCCGGATTTATCGCAATCGGTGCGTATACCTCCGCGATCATGAGCAAACAGTTTCATCTGCCGTTTGTTCTCTCCTTCATCATCGGAGCGGCGATGGCCGGACTGATCGCCTTCCTCCTCGGATCGCTGACGATCCGGCTGCGGGGAGATTATTTCCTGATCAGCTGTCTGGGGTTCGGCGAGTGTGTGCGCGTCCTCTTCAACTATACGAAAAACCTGACTGGAGGGGCGACCGGATACACAGGGATCCCCAAAGCAACAAACTGGGTGATTGCCGTGGTCAATGTCGTACTCGCCTTCATCATCGCCTGGAACCTGATCCACTCCCGGTACGGGCAGGCGTTTTCCGCAATCCGCGAAAATGAGGTGGCTGCCGCGGCCAACGGGATCGACGTCGTCCGGTACAAGAAGATGTCCTTTGTATTCAGCGCGGTGTATGCCGGCTGGGCCGGAGCGCTGTTTGCTCATTTCATGACCTATATCAATCCCACGATGTTCAATCTCGGCAAGAGCTCCGAGCTTGTGATTACCACGGTCCTCGGCGGTCTGGGAAGCCTGACCGGCAGCGTGCTCGGCACACTGATTGTACAGCTGCTTCCGGAGATCTTCCGGAAATTTGCCGAATACCGCATGCTGTTCTATGGAATTGCCGTGGTGCTGGTGATCCTGCTGCGGCCCGCCGGGCTTCTCGGCTATCGTGAGTTCAGCCTGAAAGGGATTCTCCGCGCGGTGAAGGGAAGGAGGCAGAAATCATGAGTGAAGCGATTCTCGAGATGATCGGTGTCTCCAAACATTTCGGCGGCGTCAAGGCGATCGACCAGTTCAGTCTCCGGATCGAGCCCGGAACGATCTATGGCCTGATCGGACCGAACGGTGCGGGCAAGACGACGATTTTCAATACGATCACGGGCATCTATACGGCGGATGCGGGGGAGATCCGTTTCAACGGAAAAGATATCACCAAAATCCGCCCGCATGAAGCGGCGGCTCTGGGCATTGCCCGGACATTCCAGAATATCCGGCTGTTTGGAAACCTTTCCGTACTGATGAATGTCATCATCGCCTGCAACATGCATGCGCCCTATACGCTGGGAGATGCGCTGCTGCGCACCGGCAGGTTCCGCAGATCCTCCGAGGAAATCCGCAGCACGGCGGAGCACTTTCTGGAGATTGTGGGACTGACCGACAAGGCTGATGACCGGGCCAGCTCGCTGCCCTACGGCCATCAGCGGAAGCTGGAGATCGCCAGGGCGATGGCTACGCAGCCCAAACTCCTGCTGCTGGACGAACCGGCAGCCGGCATGAATGAAGACGAATCCAAAGAGCTGGTGGAATTCGTGCGGCGGCTGCACCGGGACTATCCCATCACGATCATGATGATCGAGCACCATATGGATGTGGTGGCGATGCTCTGTGACGAATGTACGGTACTGGACTTCGGCAAGACACTGGCGCAGGGAACGGTGGAAGAGGTTAAGAAAAATGACGCTGTAATCGCAGCGTATCTGGGAGGTGAGCTCTGATGGGAGATATCATACTGCAGGTTGATCATCTGAGCGCCGCATATGGCGGCATCCGCGCCATCGATGACATCTCCTTCCATGTAAACCGGGGCGAGATCGTTTCTATGCTCGGAGCAAACGGCGCCGGCAAATCGACGCTGCTCAAATGTCTTTCCGGGGAACACCGCCGCCTCGGCGGAGAGATTTCCTTTGACGGGCAGCCGCTGCCTTCCAAATGCTACAGCATTGTGGAACGGGGAATGGTAATTGTCCCAGAGGGAAGACAGATCTTTTACAAGCTGACTGTCTTCGAAAATCTGCAGATCGGATGCGCACAGCGCACGGACCGGGACGGGATCCGGTCGGATCTGGAGATGGTTTACGGACTGTTTCCGCGGCTTCGGGAGCGGGAAAAACAGTACGGCGGCCTGCTCTCCGGCGGCGAGCAGCAGATGCTGGCGATCGCCCGCGGACTGATGGCCAGACCGAAGCTGCTGATGCTCGACGAGCCAAGCCTCGGACTTGCGCCGATCATCGTAAATCAGATTATGGAAACATTGCGGCAGATCGCATCTTCCGGGACAACGATCCTCCTGATCGAGCAGAATGCCAAAAAGGCGCTGCAGATCAGCGACCGGGCCTACGTCATGAATGTAGGGCGGATTGTGCTGGAAGGCGAGGGGAAGGCGCTGCTGGAGGATGAGCAGCTGATGACAGCATACCTGGGGTGAAAAAACACGGATAAAATCCGCGCTTCTGCACTACATTCGACGGGCCATATCCGACGGACGATATCCGACGGACTATATACGACGGGCCATATCCGACGGACCATATTCAGCGGGCCATGACCGACGGGCCGCATCCGACGGACCAAAGTAAGAGAAGGAGACTGGAATATTTTTATGAAAGCAGCAGTTTGGCATGGACATAAGGATTTGAGAATTGAGGATGTAAAGGAACCCGTGCCGGGGAAGGGACAGGTGAAGATCAGGGTTGCCTGGGCCGGCATCTGCGGAACCGACCGGCATGAGTACGAAGGGCCGAATTTCATACCGGTGGAAAAACCGCACCGCCTCACGGGGCGGACCGCGCCGCTGATCATCGGCCATGAATTCGCCGGGGAGATCGCCGAGGTCGGGGAAGGCGTCGAAGGATGGAAGGCGGGCGACCGGGTCACGGCGAACGGCAGCCTGACCTGCGGAACCTGCGAAGCCTGCCGGAGCGGACGATACAATATCTGCTCGAAGCTGGGCTTCTTAGGCGTCGGCGATGACGGAGCCTTTGCAGAATATGTGATTGTGAATGCCGACCGGCTGTTTGCAATTCCGGATGGCGTATCGGACCATGACGCCGTGCTGGCGGAACCCCTTGCCTGCGGCATTCATGCAACCCATCTGCTTGGCGATATCCGGGGAAAGGATGTCGTCGTGCTCGGCCCGGGCATCATCGGCCTGTCCGCGTTCTACGGGGCCAAATATGCCGGCGCCGGCAGGATTCTTGTGTCCGGCATCGGTGATTACCGCAGGGAACTGATCGAATCGGAGGGCGGAACCTACGTGGATGCATCCGCGGAGGATCTCGCGGCGAAGGTGTCGGACTGGTCCGGCGGGAACCTCGCGGACGTTGTGTATGAATGTATCGGTATCGAGCAGACCATGGATCAGGCGATCCGCTTTACGAAACCCGGCGGAAAGATCATGGTGATGGGCGTATTCGGCAGAAAACCGGTTGTCGATATGAACACGCTCCAGGAGGCGGAACGGGCCATCTACACAAGCCAGGCCCATGTCGGCGAGATCGCGGAAGCGCTCGAATATCTGCGCGACGGAAAGATCGACGCTTCCCGCCTGGTGACCCGGGAGGTGACGCTGGACACCCTGGTGGAGGACGGATTTGAATATCTGATTGGGCACGGACCGGAAAATATAAAAGTGCTGATCCGGATCGGCGGATGAAGGCAGGCTGCGGAAAAAGAGCTGAGGAAACACGGATGAAAAGGGAAGCCTTTTTCCGGGCAACCCATAACCGGCGTTCCGGGAGCGAAACAATAAACGGGATAACAAAAGATTTTTTTACATAAAGGAGAAACACTATGCAGAGAATTCCAAGTTTCAGTATTGACCACACAAGACTCGAGAGAGGCCTGTATCTGTCCAGACAGGATGATGATGTCCTGACCTGGGATGTCCGGATGAAGGAGCCGAACCACGGGGATTATCTGTCCACCGGCACGATTCATACGATCGAGCATCTGTTCGCCACATATGCAAGAAACAGCGAATGGAAAGACGGCATCATCTACATCGGACCGATGGGCTGCCGTACCGGCTGCTACTTCCTGACCAGGGGCCTGACCTATCAGCAGGTTCTGGACTGCGTCAGAGAGTCCTTCCGTTTCATGGCGGAGTTTGACGGAGAAATTCCCGGAGCCAAGGTGGAGGAATGCGGCAATTACCAGGATCATGACCTGAAGGGCTGCAACGAAGAGGCTGCGAAGTATCTGGAGGTTGTGGAGAAACTGACGACCGACGATATGAAGTATACATATTATCTGGATTGAGAAACTGAAAGGGGCTGTGAGACAGGTCATGAGACAGGCTATGAAACTGGCCATGAGACAGGGGGATCCGGTGTCCTGCGCATGATACCGGCTTCTCACAGCTCCGGGAAAGAGGAGGAAAAAACATGGATATCAGACAGCAGATCGAAAACGGACAGGCGGTTCTGGGCATCGAATTCGGTTCCACCAGAATTAAAGCGGTTTTGATTGACGGAAAGGGAGAGCCCATCGCTTCCGGCAGCCATGAATGGGAGAATCGTCTGGAGAACGGGATCTGGACTTATTCCCAGGACGACATCTGGGGCGGACTTCGCAGCTGCTACAGCGATCTTGTGAAAGATGTAAAGGAAAAGTATGGTGTTGCAATTACCGATCTGAAGGCCATCGGCTTTTCGGCTATGATGCATGGCTATCTGGCCTTCGACAAGGATGAACGGCTGCTGGTGCCGTTCCGCACCTGGAGAAACACCATCACAGAGGACGCCTCGGAAAAACTGACCGAGCTGTTCCACTTCCATATTCCGCAGAGATGGAGCATTGCGCATCTGTATCAGGCGCTTCTGAATGGGGAAGAGCATGTTCCGTCCGTGGCGTTCTTCACCACGCTGGCAGGATATGCACACTGGAAACTGTCCGGACAGAAAGTAATCGGCGTGGGCGACGCCTCCGGCATGTTCCCGATCGATTCGGAAATCTGCGATTATGATGCAGCCATGCTGGACCTGTTTGATGAGGCTGCCGCAAAGTACCAGGTACCCTGGAAGATCCGTGACCTGCTTCCGAAGTGTCTGAACGCCGGAGAAGACGCCGGTACACTGACGGCGGAAGGAGCAGCGCTGCTGGATGAGAGCGGCATGCTCAGGCCCGGCGCGAAGATGTGCCCGCCGGAGGGCGATGCCGGTACCGGTATGGCGGCGACGAATTCCGTGGCAAAACGAACCGGCAATGTATCCGCGGGAACCTCGATTTTCTCGATGATCGTACTGGACAAGGCTCTGAAGGAGCTGTATCCGGAGATTGATATGGTAACGACGCCGGACGGCGCACCCGTTGCCATGGTGCACTGCAACAACGGCACCTCCGACCTGAATGCATGGGTCGGCCTGTTTGGAGAGTTTGCCGAGGCAGCCGGCTTCCCGATGGATCCCGGAGCACTCTATGGCACACTGTACAAAAAGGCACTGGAAGGAGATGCGGACTGCGGCGGACTGCTGACCTACGGCTTCTTCTCCGGCGAGCACAATGTCGGCATGGAAGAGGGCAGACCTCTCGTCGTGCGTAAACCGGAAAATCACTTCACTCTTGCCAACTTTATGAGATCGAACCTGCTGACATCCTTTGGCGTTCTGGGCATCGGAAACGAGATTCTCCGCAAAGAGGACGTGAAGATTGACCGGATCACGGGACACGGCGGACTGTTCAAAACCCCGGTGGTCGGACAGAAGCTGCTGGCGGCCTGCATGGATGCGCCGGTATCCGTTATGGAAACGGCCGGCGAAGGCGGCGCCTGGGGAATTGCCCTGCTGGCAGCCTACATGACCGACAAGGCGGAAGGCCAGTCACTCGCGGATTTCCTTGAGAACAATATCTTCGAAGGAAATACCGGCGTGAGCATCAGCCCGGATCCGGAAGATGTGGAAGGCTTCAAGACCTTCCTTGCCAGATATAAGGCTGCCCTTCCGGTGGAACGTGCGGCAATCGACGCACTGCGGTAAGAGGGAGACGAAACAGACTGGAAAAGGAGAAGAAATCATTATGCTGGAACAGTTGAAACAGATCGTCTATGAGGCGAATATGCTTCTGCCGAAGCATCATATGGTAACGTTTACCTGGGGAAATGTCAGCGGGATTGACCGCGAGAGCGGACTGGTCGCGATCAAGCCCAGCGGTGTTCCCTACGAGACACTGCGCCCGGAAGATATCGTTCTTGTCGATCTCGAGGGCAACGTTGTGGAGGGAGATCTGAATCCCTCCACGGACATGCCGTCCCATGTGGAATTCTACAAGGCATTCCCGAAGATCGGCGGCGCGGTTCACACCCATTCTCCCTGGGCGACCAGCTGGGCGCAGGCAGGAAGAAGCATCCCCTGCTACGGGACAACCCACGCGGACTATCTCTATGGCGAGGTTCCGTGTCTGCGCGTACTGACCGCAGAGGAGATTGACGCCGGCTATGAGAAAAACACCGGAATTCTGATCACGGAGTATTTCAAAGACCATGACTATGAGGCCATGCCCGCTGTACTGTGCAAGAACCACGGACCGTTCTGCTGGGGCAAAACGCCGGAAGACGCAGTCCACAACGCGATTGTGCTTGAAGAATGCGCAAAGATGGCGGCACGGGCAGAGCTGATCAATCCGAAGGTTGCGCCGGCTCCCCAGCATCTGCAGGACAAGCATTATACGAGAAAGCACGGGCCGAACGCTTACTACGGGCAGAGGAAATAATCAGGGAGGCAGGAAAATGTCGCTGCTGAAAAAATATACGCTGGACGGCAGAAAAGACCCGGAGATCCGGGACCTGCCGACAGACAGCAAAAAAGATGAGGTGGCACGGGAAAAGATCGATGAACTGACACTGAAAAATCAGAAACGGATCATCGATCTTCAGGACCGGCTCTATGCAGACGGCCGGGAGGGACTGATTATCGTGCTTCAGGCGATGGACGCTGCCGGCAAGGACAGTACCGTACGCCACGTCCTCGGGGGCATCAATCCTCAGGGCGTGGATGTATACAGCTTCAAACAGCCCAGCAGCGAGGAACTGTCCCATGATTTCCTCTGGAGAGCCAACACGCATCTGCCGAAACGGGGGAAGATCGCGGTCTTCAACCGTTCCTACTATGAGGACGTTCTGGTGGTGCAGGTACATCAGCTTCAGAAAGGATATGCGCTGCCGGAGCGGATCGCCAGGATGAGCCCGGAGAAGTTCTTCAAGCAAAGATACCGTCAGATCCGCAATTATGAGGAGTACCTCTATGAGAACGGATACCGCCTGGTGAAAGTATTCCTGAACGTATCGAAAGAAAAACAGAAGGAACGTTTTCTGGAGCGGATTGACCTTCCGGAGAAAAACTGGAAGTTTTCTTCCTCTGACCTGAAGGAACGGGAACACTGGGACGAGTATCAGAGAATCTATCAGGAGGTCATCTCCGCCACGGCAACCGAGGAGAATCCCTGGTATGTCATCCCTGCGGACCATAAGTGGTACGCAAGGTACCTGATTTCGGAAGCCATCGCGAGGACAATGAAAGATATGGACCCGCAGTATCCGACCCTTCCGAAGAGTGAAGCGGCCAGACTGCAGGAGTGCAAGGAGATCCTGCTGGCGGAAGATGACTGAGGAGACGCTGATTTCGTCATCGTTTCCTTTGAACCTTCGGCGGTTCGCAGTGCTGCGCGGACGAAGGTTTCCTTCGGAAACCGCGCAGCACGCGGCTTTGAGCGCACAACGCGGCTTTGAGCGCACAACGCGGCTTTGAGCGCACAACGCGCTCAAAGATTTGCAGCCGGAAAACACAGCACTTTACGAAAGCGAGTGCGAATGATATACTGCTATCTATAGTTATCGCCAGTGACCTCCGGCGTCCTATAACGGTGATGCTGACGATAACCTCCGCAGGGATGTGCACGGATCTGACAGGAAAGCGGCGGTTTTGTCCGCGCGGAAACGACGCAGATCCGCCGCGGCAGACAATCAAAGG
>CACXHD010000133.1 GCA_902767335.1 uncultured Lachnospiraceae bacterium | reverse complement strand
TGAAACAGATGTCGTAAGTGCAGCCGGAAATGTGGATTGACGGATGAAACAGATGTCGTAAGTGCAGCCGGAAATGTGGATTGACGAATGAAATACGATGATTTCGGAAGAGGTGTGTTATGAAAATCGCGGTGGTCGGTAGTATCAATATGGATATGGTTGTGACAGCAGATCGGATTCCCGGGAAGGGAGAAACGCTCAGCGGCCATGATATTCGCTATGTTCCGGGGGGAAAGGGCGCAAACCAGGCGGTTGCCATGGCCAGACTCGGCGCGGAGGTGGAGATGTTCGGGTGCGTCGGGAAGGACGGAAACGGCAAGGCCCTTCTGGAAAATCTCCGTGCACAGCATGTGGGCGTGCAGTATATCCGCGAGCTGGAGGACGCGGCCACAGGCGTGGCCATGATCACGGTGGCTGAGAATGACAACTGCATCGTGGTTGTGCCGGCGGCAAACGGCCGGGTGGACAAGGCCTATGTCGACAGCGTCAAAGAGGGACTCCTGCAGGCGGACATGATTGTTCTGCAGCATGAGATCCCGCTGGAGACCGTGGAATACACGGCGCTGCTCGCTGCTCAGAGCGGGATCCGCGTGGTGCTCAACCCCGCGCCCGCTTATCCGGTCAGCCCGGAGGTGATCGAGGCGGTTTCTTTTCTGACGCCGAACGAACATGAGGCGAAGATCCTGTTTGGCGAAGCGGACAGGGAGGAACTGCTCCGCCGCTATCCGGAAAAACTGGTGATTACCCTCGGGTCGGAGGGCGTCACCACGGCACTGAAGGACGGAACGATTCTGACCGTGCCCTGCCGTCCGTCGAAGGTGGTGGATACCACCGGAGCCGGAGATACACTGAACGGAGCTTTCACGGTCCGCATCGCCGAAGGGGCCGGGATCGGAGAGGCACTCCGGTTTGCCAATACAGCGGCCGGCCTGTCGGTGGAGAAGTTCGGAGCCCAGGGCGGCATGCCCACCCGGGACGAGGTGGAGAAGGAACTTTCCTGAAAAAAGCAGAGACGGGGGAATGAATGTGAGCCATTGACTCGGAAAATGAGTCAGAAGCAGAGTCCCTTCTGACTCATTTTGACTCATTTGAAAGGATCAGCGTTTCACTTGAGGAGAATTAATCATGTCCGCTTACCATGACCTTCAGGTGCAGTGTTTTGTCAAACGAAATCCGGGGGATCTGTTCACGGGGGAGAACCGGCCGTCTCTGCTGTATGTGAGTCACGTGCGGCCGAATACCAACCAGCATCCGCGGATTCTGCACTCCCATGCGCATCACCTGGAGCTTCTGCTGATCTGCAGCGGGAGCAGTTCCTTCATGATCCATAATGGCCGGAAGGAAATTCAGGCGGGAGATCTTGTGATCTATAATGCGGGGGTGGTGCATGACGATCTGACGGACCCGGACACAAATATCGAGTATTACTGTATTGCCGTGGGAAATCTGCAGATTCCCGGCCTGCGGGAAAACGCCATGACGCAGGACGATGATTCCTGCGTTTACCCGACCGGAAAATACTTCGGACCGATGCAGGACCTGTGCAGCATGATGTTCCAAAGCCTTTCGGAGGATGAGGCAGATGCGGAGAATTTCTGCCAGGGGCTGTTGACGGCCCTGCTGACCCGGTCCATGACCGTGATCGGCGAGACGGAAAACGCGGCGCCGCAGCGGGATGAGGATGAGGATCATCTTGGCCGGCGGATCAAGGAGTATATCGATGCCCATTACCGCGAGGCGCTGACGCTGCAGGAGATCGGGACGAAGCTGAACGTGAGCCCCTATTATATGTCCCATGTATTCAAGCGGGCAAGCGGCTACTCGCCGATCCAGTACCTGCTGCGGCGCAGGCTGGGCAAGGCGCAGACGCTTCTGATCTCGACGGACCTTTCGATCAGTGAGATCGCCGGCATGGTCGGATTTGACACACAGAACTATTTCAACGCCCAGTTTACAAAACATGTCGGTGTTCCGCCAAAGCAATATCGTGAAAACTATGTGGTAGGAAAGATCGAAAAAACCGCTCAGAAACGCAAAAAATAATAATAAAACAAAAGCAGGATCCTGAAAGAAAAACATTTCAGGATCCTGTATTATTTTACCAGAAAAACAAAGCAGGCTACCTGCAATTATCAGAGAACTGCCCAATCGGACCTCGAGTACAGAAAGAATCATTGACGGAAACATTGAAAATTGAAAGAAGAAACAGATTGACAGAAATTTTCAGAAGGGATTTCAGCTTTTAAAGAGAGAAGGAGGATTTACAATGGCAACCGAAAGAATGACAGTGGGACAGGCGATCGTTCGTTTCCTGAATCAGCAGTATGTGGAGTTTGACGGTGTAGAAGAGCCGTTCGTCGACGGATTTTTCACGATCTTCGGACATGGCATGGTCGTCGGCCTTGGACAGGCTCTTTCAGAGGATCCCGGCCATCTGAAGGTTTATCAGGGACGAAACGAGCAGGGCATGGCACACGCGGCGATCAGCTATGCGAAACAGTACAACCGCAGAAAGATCATCGCCTGCACATCTTCCATCGGCCCCGGCGCCTGCAATATGGTCACCGCAGCGCTGACCGCGACGGTAAACAATATCCCGCTGCTCCTTTTCCCGTCCGACACGTTTGCAACCAGACAGCCGGATCCGGTTCTGCAGCAGCTGGAGGTTCCGGAAAGCCTGACAACGACCGCATCGGACTGCTTCAAGCCGGTCGCCCGCTACTGGGACCGGATTGCCCGTCCGGAACAGCTGATGAGCGCAATGGTCAACGCGATGCGCGTACTCACAGATCCCGCAAACTGCGGAACAGCCGTGATTTCCATGCCGCAGGATGTCGAGGGCGAGAGCTATGATTTCCCGGATTACTTCTTCCAGAAGAGAGTTCATCATATTCCGCGCTACATTCCGGATGCATACGAGCTTGACCGGGCGGCAGAGATGATTGCAGCTGCAAAGAAGCCGATCCTGATCTCCGGCGGCGGCGTCCGTTATTCCGAGGCGGGCCAGGCGGTCATGGACTTCTGCGAAGAGTTCAATATCCCGGTTTCCCAGACCCAGGCCGGACATTCCGCACTTCCGGACTCCTTCCCCTACAATGTCGGCGGCATCGGCGTGACTGGCACGTATGCGGCGAATGTGATCGTAAAGGACTGCGACCTGGTCATCGGCGTCGGCACCCGTTTCAATGACTTTGTCACCGGCTCCAAGTGGGTCCTGTTCCAGAACCCGGATATCAAAGTGCTTGCCGTCAATACTTCGAAATTCCATGCCGAAAAGCTGGATGCGGCGAGCTGTATCGGTGATGCGAAGGCAACCCTGGAAGAGCTTGGAAAGAGACTGCGCGAGAAGAATTACAAGAGCGCATATACCACTGAAATCGACGACATCAACCGTGAATGGGAAGCGGAGCGCACCAGAGTGCTGAACGAGCAGTACAACGGCGAAGGCTTCGGCGAAGGCAAGTTCGTTCCCTGTGTACCGAGCTGGACAGAAGAGATCATGGAAGACTATATCCGTGACATCGGCGGTGTCATCACCGAGTCCAACGGTGTCGGAATTGTCCGCGAAGAGATCGAGGATGACGCCATCGTCGTGGCGGCGGCCGGATCCCTGCCGGCAGACCTGGAGCGTCTGTGGGTGACGGATGCAAAAGACTCCTACAATATGGAATACGGCGCTTCCTGCATGGGATATGAGATCGCCGGAGCACTAGGCTCCAAGCTGGCAGCCCCGGACAAGCCGGTTTACTCTCTGGTCGGCGACGGATCCTTCCTGATGCTGAACAGCGAACTGGCCACGGCCGTACAGGAAAACGCCAAACTGGTCGTCATCGTATTTGACAACGCGGCATTCGGCTGCATCAACAATCTGCAGATGGGCAACGGCATCGACTCCCTGGCCACCGAAATGCGTCACCGCAATCCCGAGACCGGCAAGCTGGACGGCACCTACTGCTACACCGATTTCGCAAAGATCGGCGAAGGCTACGGCATGAAGGGATTCACCGCCAAGACACCGGAAGAGCTTCGTGAAGCGATCCGCGCGGCGAAGAAAGAGGCCGGCAGTGTTCTGATCGATGCCAAAGTC
>CACXHD010000132.1 GCA_902767335.1 uncultured Lachnospiraceae bacterium | reverse complement strand
GCCCCTTAGTCGGAGTTAACCGTTAGCCTGGCGGAGTGGGTCGGGTCAGCTTATGAAATATAAGGGGCATGAGGGCGTACGGCTTCGTCGTCTGCGAATAGCAGCGGCTTACGGCCGGCACCGGAAAATGGACTTGACATTCGCATGAAAAGCGTTTAGTATGCTTAATCAGAAAGACAAAGGCGTCTTGGAACTTTTTCCAGGCGCCTTTGTCTTTTTTTGTATCCAGAGCTCCGTACAGCGCGGGCTTAGCATGAAACTTTAAACGGAGGTGCGTCATGTGTTCGATTTTATGTTACTGCAGTCCGGACGGCGACGTTTCGGTCCTGCGGGATGCTTTGTCGCAGACCTTCTCCCGGGGACCGGACGATACCAGGATGGTCGATACCGGGGAGGGACGGATCGGGTTTAACCGCCTGGTGATTATGGGCATTACCGATGAGGGGATGCAGCCGTTTGTATATCGAAACCATGACACCTGTCCTGTATCGGAACTGACAGAAACCGGGGAGGGATACCAGGTGCCGGAAGACAGCGAGATCGTGCTTGTCTGCAACGGAGAGATCTATGGTTTCCGGCCGGTGAAAGAGGAACTGCAGCGGAAAGGGTATCATTTTATCAGCCAGTCCGACTGTGAAATTCTGCCGGCATTGTATAAAGAGTACGGGACTGACATGTTCCGGATGCTCGACGCGGAGTTCGCGCTGGTCCTGTATGACAGGGTGCAGAAAACCTGGATTGCGGCCAGGGATCCGATCGGGATCCGCCCGCTGTATTACGGAACCGCCGGCGATGGGACCTATGTGTTCGCCTCGGAGCCGAAAAACCTCGTCTCCCTTGTGGGGGAGATCAAACCGTTTCCCCCCGGACATTACTTCAAGGATGGCGAATTTGTCCGCTACCGGGATATGGCGGAAGTGGAAGCGTACAGCCGCGATGATATGGATGCGACAGCGGGAAAGATCCATGACCTGCTCGTGGAAGGCGTCAGAAAGCGGATGGATTCGGATACGCCGATCGGGTTTCTTTTGTCCGGAGGCCTGGATTCCTCCCTCGTGTGCGGCATCGCGGCGCGCATTTCGGACAGGCCGCTGGAGACATGGGCGATCGGCATGGATGTGGATGCGATCGACCTGAAGTATGCCAGACAGGTGGCCGAGTATATCCATTCCAATCATCACGAGGTGATCATTACAAAGGACGATGTGCTCGCGGCGCTGGAGCCGGTGATACAGGCGCTCGGGACGTACGATATCACCACGGTCCGGGCATCCATCGGGATGTATCTGGTATGCAGGGCCATTCACGAACAGTCGGATCTGCGCGTGATCCTGACCGGAGAGATCTCCGACGAGATTTTCGGATACAAATATACGGATTTCGCTCCTTCCGCGGAGGAATTCCAGAAGGAAGCCGAGAAACGGATCCGGGAAATCCATATGTATGATGTGCTGCGGGCGGACCGCTGCATCAGCGTCAATTCGCTGGAAGCGAGGGTTCCGTTCGGGGATCTGGATTTTGTAGAGTACTGCATGTCCATCGATCCCGAGAAAAAGCTGAACCGATATGGAAAAGGGAAATACCTGCTGCGGCATGCCTTCGAAAAAGACGGACTCATTCCTGAATCCATCCTGTGGCGGGAGAAGGCGGCGTTTTCGGACGCGGTGGGACATTCCCTGAAGGATGACCTTACCGAATATGCGGAAAATCTCTATTCGGATGAGGCGTATGAAGAAGGCATCCGCAGATTTGATCACGCAAGACCGTTCACAAAGGAGAGCCTGCTGTACCGGGAAATCTTCGAGAAATACTATCCGGGACAGTCCCGGATGGTCGCAGATTTCTGGATGCCGAACAGAAACTGGGAAGGCTGCAACGTGACGGATCCGTCGGCAAGGGTGCTGGCGAATTACGGGGACAGCGGTCTGTAAACCCGACAGGGTCAACGAAACAGAAGAAAACGATGAAAACAGACGGGCAAGGGCGTCCGGAAAAGGAGGAAAAGAGGATGTCGATGAGCAAAGTTCCGGAAATTTTTGGTTCTCTGGTGTTTGATGACCGGGTCATGAGGGCAAGACTGTCTGCGGAGGTCTATCAGTCCCTGCGAAAAACCATAGATGAAAATGCAGATCTGGAGGAGGAGATTGCGCAGGCTGTCGCAAGTGAGATGCGCGACTGGGCGGTGGAACACGGCGCCACCCATTTCACCCACTGGTTTCAGCCGCTGACCGGAGTGACGGCGGAAAAACATGACAGCTTCATCACCCCGTCCCCGGACGGCGGCGTGATTATGGAGTTCAGCGGAAAGGAATTGATCAAGGGGGAGCCGGATGCTTCTTCCTTCCCCTCGGGCGGGCTTCGAGCCACCTTTGAGGCAAGAGGCTACACGGCCTGGGATCCGACCTCGTATGCATTTATCAAGGATCACACCCTGTGCATACCGACCGCATTCTGCTCCTATTCAGGGGACGCCCTGGACAAGAAGACGCCGCTGCTTCGGTCCATGCAGGCCCTGAACCGCCAGGCAAAGCGGATCCTGAAGCTGTTCGGCAAGGAGGTCCGGAATGTGCGGACCAGCGTCGGGCCGGAGCAGGAATATTTCCTGATTGACCGGGAGATGTTTGAGAAACGGCCGGATCTGGTGTACACGGGGAGAACCCTGTTTGGCGCGATGCCGCCGAAGGGCCAGGAACTGGACGATCATTATTTCGGCGCGATCAAGCCCAGAGTAATTGAATATATGGAGGATCTGAACAATGAGCTGTGGAAGCTGGGGATCCTCGCCAAGACTGAGCACAACGAGGTTGCGCCGGCCCAGCATGAACTGGCACCGATCTATTCTTCCACAAATGTGGCAACGGACAACAACCAGCTGATGATGGAGATCATGCGGAAGGTGGCCGGACGGCATGGCCTGACGTGCCTGCTGCATGAAAAACCCTTTGCCGGAGTCAACGGGTCCGGCAAGCACAACAACTGGTCCATGGCAACGGATGAGGGCGTGAACCTTCTCTCGCCCGGCGATACGCCCCATGAAAATGCACAGTTTCTCCTGTTCCTTTGTGCCGTGATCCAGGCAGTGGATGACTATCAGGATCTGCTGCGGCTTTCGGTTGCCACGGCCGGGAACGATCACCGCCTCGGCGCAAACGAGGCGCCGCCTGCAATCATCTCGGTATTCCTCGGAGACGAGCTGACCGCGATTCTGGAGGCAATCAAGAACGACGTCCCCTATGAGGGAACCGAAAAGGTCACGATGAAGTTGGGCGTCCATGCGCTCCCGCGATTTTCCCGGGACACGACCGACCGGAACCGCACGTCGCCGTTCGCCTTTACCGGAAACAAGTTTGAATTCCGTTCCCTGGGATCCTCCAACAGCATCGCCTGCTGCAATATCATGCTGAACGCCTCCGTGGCCGAGAGCCTGAAGCAGTATGCGGACCGGCTGGAGGGAGCAGAGGACTTTGACAGCGAACTGCATGACCTGATCCGGGAGACGATTCAGGCGCATGAGCGGATCCTCTTCAACGGAAACGGATACGGTGAAGAATGGGTCGAGGAGGCGACGAAGGTACGGGGCCTGTCAAACCTGAAGACGACCGCGGACGCCATGCCGCATCTGCTCGACAGGAAAAACATGGATATGCTCACTGCGCATAAGGTCTTTACGGAAACCGAGCTGCACTCCAGATGTGAGATTATGCTCGAAAACTACTGCAAGACCGTGAACATCGAAGGTCATACGATGGTGGATATGGTCCGGAAAAACTACCTGCCGGCGATCGAGGAATACCTGTACAGTCTGGCACGGACAATATCGACCATGCAGTCGGTCAGCGCGAAAGCGAAGTGCAATTATGAAATTTCAACGATGGAGCGGCTTTCCGAGCTGACGGATTATATCCTGGAGCGGGTAAAGGATCTGGAAGAAGCCCTGGAAGAACTGAAGAAGTATGACAGTGTTCTGGAGACCTCCGAGGCTGTTCGCGACGACGTGCTTCCGAAGATGGAGCATCTGAGAAAGCATGTCGATGAAGCGGAGATGCTGATGCCGGAGAGCGTCTGGCCCTTCCCGAGCTACGGGAAGCTGCTGTTCTCCGTGAACGGATAATAACGCGTGAACGGATAATAACGCGTGAACGGATAATAACGCGTGGACGGATAATGACCCGTGAACGGATAATGACCCGGAAAACGATCCGGAAGGATGGAGGAGGCAGGCATGATCTATGACCGCAAGCTGATCCTGGAAGACGGGAGCGAATACAGGGGAATCGGATTTGGCGCCCGGAAGGATGCCGTGTGTGAAGTCGTATTCAACACTTCCCTGACGGGCTATCAGGAGATCCTGTCGGATCCGTCCTACACGGACCAGGCGGTCGTGATGGCGTATCCGCTGATCGGGAATTACGGCCTGGCAAACGAGGACTTTGAGAGCCGTATGCCGGGTCTGTCCGCCCTGATTGTGCGGGACCTGAATGAGGTGCCTTCGAATTTCCGCAGTGTCTGGTCTCTGCCGGAATATCTGGAGGAGTCCGGCATTCCGGGAATCGGCGGCGTGGATACGCGGAAACTGGTCAGAAGGATACGCAGTGACGGCACATGCAGAGGCATCCTGACCGATGCGGAGGTGCCTTTGCAGGAAGGACTTGAGCGGATCAGAGAATCCCCCGTCCCGACGGACGCGGTGAGACGCTGCAGCTGCCGGAGACGGTGGTACAGCCGGACCTCAAATCCGCAGTTTCATGTGGCGGCGATCGACTGCGGCATGAAAAAATCCATCGTCGGGATGCTGAACCGTTGTAAATGCAACGTGACGATTCTTCCCTATGATACCGACAGTGAGGAAATCCTGTCGCTGCTTCCGGACGGCGTGTTTATTTCCAACGGGCCGGGCGACCCCGAAGACGTCCCGGAGACCGTAGAAACGCTGAGGAAGCTGCGGGGTAGGGTGCCGATGTTCGGGATCTGCCTGGGACATCAGCTGCTTTCCCTCGCCTGCGGCGCTTCGACGTATAAACTGAAGTTCGGGCACAGGGGAGGAAACCATCCGGTGAAAGACCTCTGCACGGGGAAGATCGAAATCACCAGCCAGAATCATTCCTATGCGGTGGATGAGCGATCCCTGGCGGGGACCGGGCTGGAAGTGACCCACCGGAATCTTCTGGATGGAACCGTGGAAGGAATCCGGTGCAGGAAGGACGGGATCATGTCGGTCCAGTATCATCCGGAAAGCGCTCCCGGCCCACAGGACAGCATGCATTTGTTTGAACGCTTTACAGAGCTTATGAGGAAAGGTTGACGGATCATGCCGAAACGGACAGATATCAGAAAGATTCTTGTGATTGGCTCCGGTCCGATTGTCATCGGCCAGGCCGCAGAGTTTGATTATGCGGGAACACAGGCATGTCTGGCGCTGAAAGAGGAAGGGTATGAAGTGATCCTGGCCAATTCCAATCCGGCTACGATCATGACGGACCACGAAATTGCGGATAAGGTTTACATGGAACCGCTGACCCTGGAGTTTCTTGCCAGAATCTGCAGATATGAGCGCCCGGACGCGATCATTCCGGGCCTGGGCGGGCAGACCGGTCTGAATCTGTCTCTGCAGCTGTTTGAAAAAGGGATCCTTCAGGAGTGTGAGATCGAGCTCCTCGGGACTGATGCCGCCAGCATCCGCAAAGCGGAAGACCGGGAACAGTTTAAACAGCTGTGTGAAGAACTGCATGAACCGGTCATCCCGTCCATGGTGGCAGACAGCGTGGAAGAAGGGCTGCGCTCGGCAGGCAGCATCGGATATCCGGTGATCCTGCGGCCGGCCTTCACTCTGGGCGGAACCGGCGGGGGGTTTGTTTACCGCGAAGAGGAGATGCCGGCGATGATGAAACAGGCGCTTGCCCACTCCCCCGTCCATCAGGTCCTCGTGGAAAAGAGCGTCAAAGGATACAAGGAAATCGAGTTTGAAGTGATGCGGGACGCAAACGACACGGCGATCACGGTATGCAGCATGGAAAACCTGGACCCGGTGGGGATCCACACGGGCGATTCGATTGTCGCAGCGCCCAGCCAGACCCTGACAAACAAAGAGTATCAGATGCTCAGGGACAGCGCGCTGAAGATCATCCGGGCGCTGCAGGTGAAGGGAGGCTGCAATGTCCAGTTTGCACTGGATCCGGAATCGTTCCAGTACTTTGTCATTGAAGTGAATCCGAGGGTGTCCCGCTCCTCCGCGCTCGCTTCCAAAGCGACCGGCTATCCGATTGCCCGTGTGTCGGCAAAAATCGCGGTGGGAATGAACCTGGAAGAGATCCCTCTGGCGAACACCCCGGCCTGTTTCGAACCGGCCCTGGATTACATCGTTACGAAGATGCCCCGGTTCCCCTTTGATAAGTTTACCCATGCCGCCAACACGCTGACAACCCAGATGAAGGCAACCGGTGAGGCGATGGGCATCGGAAGAACCATGGAAGAGAGTCTTCTGAAGGCCGTGCGGTCGCTGGAGGACGGGAAAAACCATATTCATCTGGAAAAATTTGACCTCCGGAATCTTTCGGAGAAGCAGGGGGCGGAAGGCCGGGAAGAAGCGGTTTCGAAGCTGCTTTCCTATATAGAAGAGGGAACGGACGACCGTATTTACGCAATCTCTGAGCTTTTATGGCTGGGGGCGGATCTCCAGATGCTTTACGCGCGAACGAAGATTGATCTCTTTTTCCTGAATACACTCCGGCGGATTGTCGAGTTTGAGAAGAAACTGGAGTACGGCGCGGAGCTTTCGAAGAAAAACCATGCCTGTTATCCGGATCGGGAGCTGATGACGGAAGCAAAACGCATGGGTTTTTCCGATTCCTACATTGCGGAGCTTACGCATCAGACAGAGGATACGATCCGCGCGCTTCGGAAAACATACGGATGCGCCCCGGTTTATAAGATGATCGATACCTGCGCGAGTGAATTCGAGAGCTATGTGCCGTATTTTTACTCCACGTATGAGGAGGAAAACGAATCGGTTGTTTCCGCGAAGAAAAAGATCCTTGTCCTGGGATCCGGTCCGATCCGGATCGGGCAGGGGGTAGAGTTTGACTACTCGACGGTACATGCGGTGAAGACGATCCAGGAAATGGGGTACGAAGCGATTGTCATCAACAACAATCCGGAGACGGTATCCACGGATTATACGACGGCGGACAAGCTGTATTTTGAGCCGCTGACCGTAGAAGACATCCTGAATATATGGGATCTGGAAAAACCGGAGGGCGTGATCGCAACGCTGGGCGGACAGACCGCTGTGAATCTGGCCGAAGCACTGGCCGCGCGCGGCGTCCGTATCATCGGAACCGGACCGGAGGCGATCCGCAGGGCTGAGGACAGGGATGCCTTTGAAACGGTGATCAAAAACCTTGCCATCCCGCATCCCCGGGGCGTGGCAGTGCAGAGTATTTCCGAAGGCAGGACGGCGGCAGATGAAATCGGCTATCCGGTCCTGGTGCGGCCTTCCTATGTGCTGGGCGGAAGGGCCATGGAGATTGTGGCCAATGAGGAAATGCTGATCCGGTACCTGACGGACGCCGTACAGGTCAATTCGGACAGTCCGGTCCTGGTGGACCGGTACATCGTGGGGAAAGAGGTGGAAGTGGACGCCATCTGTGACGGGACGAGCGTTTTCCTTCCCGGGATCATGGAGCTGGTGGAGCGGACCGGCGTCCATTCCGGCGACAGTACCAGTGTCTATCCGCCGTTTTCCATATCCGAACAGGTCAAGGACCAGATCTGGGAGTACACGAGAAAGCTTGGCATCGGAATCGGGATCATCGGATTGTACAATATTCAGTTTATTGTGGACAGGGAAGAACGGGTGTCCGTGATTGAGGTGAATCCCAGAGCCTCCCGCAGTGTTCCGTTTCTTTCCAAGTCGGCCGGCGTTTCCCTTGTCGATCTTGCAGTGAAGGTGATGCTGGGACACAGTCTGAAAGAAATGGGGCTTGCGGATCAGCGTCTGGAAGAGAAGACGATGTGGTATGTCAAGGCGCCGGCGTTCTCCTTTGAAAAGCTGAATGGCATGGATACCTATCTTTCTCCGGAAATGAAGTCCACGGGAGAAGCGATCGGATATGACAGAAGCCTGAAACGGGCCTTCTACAAGGCCATGCAGGCAACCGGCATCCGGATGAAGGAGTACGGGACGGTCATCGTGACACTCGCGGATGAAGACAAGGAGGAGGCGCTGCCGCTCGTGAAGCGGTTCTATGACCTTGGGTTCAACATAGAGGCAACGATCGGAACCGGGATCTATCTGAAAAACCATGGGATCCGCACAAGGATCCGGGGCAAACTCAGCGACGGAAGCGATGAGATCCTGAAATCGATCCGGGCCGGATATGTGAGTTACGTAATCAACACGAGGGCGGTCCTGTCCGGGGTTCATTATGAAGACGGGGAGGCGATCCGGCAGTGCGCGATTATGAATGGAGTGACAACGTTCACTTCGCTGGATACGGTTCGGATGCTGTTGGAGGTTCTGGAGGATATCATCCCTCAGATACAGGCAATATAGAAGACCGGGTTTGTACCGGTGCTGATTTACCAGGAGGTACGCGATGACGAAACGGTTCGAATTCATACAGAGCAGGGGACTCTACGATCCGCGCTTTGAGCATGATAACTGCGGGATCGGGGCGGTCATTGACATAAAGGGAAGAAAGAGTCACACACTGGTATGTGATGCGCTTTCGATCGTGGAACATCTGGATCACAGAGCAGGAAAGGACGCAGAGGGGAAGACCGGAGACGGCGTCGGAATCCTCACGCAGATCCCGCATGATTTCTTTGTAAAGAAAATGGCCGGGAAGGGAATCGCTCTCCCCGGGGAGCGCCGGTACGGCGTCGGGATGTTTTTCTTTCCCCGGAACGAGCTGAAGATGCGGCAGGACAGATCCCTGTTTGAGACGATCACCAGGAAAGCAGGCATGTCGATTCTGGGATGGCGCGAGGTGGAGGCGGATCCGGAGGTGCTCGGCAGCAGAGCCAGAGAGTGCATGCCGCGGATTTTCCAGGTTTTTATCGAGCGGCCGGAAGGGGTTTCTTCGGATCTGGACTTTGACCGGAAGCTGTATATCATCCGCAGGGAATTTGAGCAGAGCAGCGTGGAAACCTATGTGCCCTCCCTCTCCTGCAGGACCATTGTCTATAAAGGGATGTTTCTGGTCGGACAGCTTCGGACCTTTTTTACGGATCTTACGGATCCGGACTATTGCTCCGCAATCGCCATCGTCCATTCCCGATTTTCGACCAATACGATGCCCAGCTGGAACCGTGCCCATCCGAACCGCCTGATTGTCCATAACGGCGAGATCAACACGATCCGCGGGAATGTCGATAAGATGCTGGCGCGGGAAGAGACGCTGTCTACGGACCGGTTTTCGGAAGAGGATATGATCCGGGTGCTTCCGGTGATCAGTGAGAACGGATCTGACTCGGCAATGCTGGACAATACACTGGAGTTTTTGATGATGAGCGGGATGCCGCTGCCCCTTGCGGCCATGATCCTCCTGCCGGAGCCCTGGGCGCACAATGGGACGTTGTCCCAGGAGGAGCGGGACTTCTATCAGTATTACGCAACGATGATGGAGCCCTGGGACGGACCGGCGTCCATTCTGTTTTCCGACGGCGATGTGATGGGAGCCATTCTGGACCGGAACGGCCTTCGCCCGTCCCGGTATTATGTTATGGATGACGGAAGACTGATCCTCTCTTCGGAGGTCGGCGTCCTGGAGCTGGATGAGGCCCATATTCTCCAGAAGGAACGGCTGCATCCGGGGAAGATTCTTCTGGTCGATACAAAGAAGGGGAAGATTGTCAGCGATGAGGAGATCAAGGAACAGTATGCGAAAGCGCATCCCTTCGGCGAGTGGCTGGATTCGAATCTGCTGCGGCTGGCGGATCTGAAAATCCCGAACCGGAGGGTCCCGGGGATTTCGGAAGATCAGCTGAAACATCTGCAGAAGGCCTTTGGATATACCTGGGAGAACTGTCATGACGGGATTCTCACCATGGCACGAACCGGCAGGGAGCAGATCGGGTCCATGGGTGTGGACACCCCGCTTGCGGTCCTGTCCGATCAGTATCAGCCGCTGTTTTATTACTTCAAGCAGCTGTTCGCCCAGGTGACAAATCCGCCGATTGACGCGCAGCGGGAGGAGATTGTGACTTCGCGCACGGTTTACCTTGGGAAAAACGGAAATCTGCTGGAGGAAAATGCCCGGAACTGCCATGTGCTGAAGATTGAGAATCCGATCCTGACCGATCTGGACCTGATGAAGATTGAAGATCTGAAGCAGGATGGTTTCTGTGTATCCAAAGTGTCCATATTGTTCTATAAGGGTACGCCCATGCAGCGTGTGCTCCGGCGTCTGTTTGTGGAGGTGGACAAGGCCTACCGTCAGGGAACCAATATCCTGATTCTTTCCGACAGAGGCGTGGACGAGAACCATGTCGCAATCCCGTCGCTGCTGGCGGTTGGCGCGGTGCATAAGCATCTCGTCGATACGAAAAAATGCACGGCCATGTCCCTGGTTCTGGAGTCGGCTGAGCCCAGGGAAGTGCATCACTTTGCGACGCTTCTCGGCTATGGCGCATCCGCGGTGAACCCGTATCTTGCCCATGCCACAATCGCAGAGCTGGTGGACAGGGAGCTGCTGGACAAGGACTATTACGCCGCGGTGAACGACTATGACCGGGCGATTCTGTTCGGGATCGTAAAGATTGCATCCAAGATGGGGATCTCAACCCTCCAGTCCTATCAGGGCAGCAAGATTTTTGAGGCAATCGGTATTTCCCAGGACGTCATCAACGAATATTTTACCGGGACGGTCAGCCGTGTGGGCGGGGTGACGCTGGATCAGATCGGCCGGGCGGTCGATGCCCAGCACAGCCGCGCGTTCGACCCGCTGGGGCTGTATGTGGATCTGGAGCTGACTGCTGCAGGCAGACATAAGCGGCGGGCACAGGGCGAACACCACCGATACGACCCGCAGACGATCCATATGCTGCAGTGCGCGGCAAGAGAGGGGGATTACGAAAAATTTAAGCTGTATACCCGGATGGTGGATTCCGAGCGGACGGGCTATCTGAGGAGCCTGCTGGATTTTGTGTCTTCCGGCGCAGAGGTTCCGCTGGAGGAGGTGGAACCCGTTGAGGAGATTGTAAAACGCTTTAAGACCGGCGCCATGTCCTACGGATCCATCTCCGAGGAAGCGCACCAGACCCTTGCCATTGCCATGAACCATCTCCACGGAAAATCCAACAGCGGCGAAGGCGGGGAGAGCGATGAACGAATTCTGTCCGCCGGAACGGAGAATGACCGGAGTTCTGCGATCAAACAGGTGGCAAGCGGACGGTTCGGCGTGACCAGCCGGTATCTGGTGAGCGCAAAGGAGATCCAGATCAAAATGGCGCAGGGGGCCAAACCCGGGGAGGGCGGCCATCTGCCCGGAGAGAAGGTGTATCCGTGGATTGCGAAGACCAGGCACTCCACGCCCGGCGTCAGCCTGATTTCCCCGCCGCCGCACCATGATATCTATTCGATCGAGGATCTGGCCCAGCTGATTTATGACCTGAAGAATGCAAATAAGGATGCCCGGATTTCCGTCAAGCTGGTTTCGGAGGCGGGCGTCGGGACGGTGGCGGCAGGCGTGGCGAAAGCGGGCGCCCAGGTGGTTCTGATCTCCGGCTATGATGGAGGAACAGGCGCAGCGCCGTTGTCTTCGATACACAACGCAGGGCTTCCCTGGGAGCTTGGCCTGGCCGAAACCCATCAGACGCTGGCGGCAAACGGACTGCGCTCCAGGATCGTGATCGAAACCGACGGGAAGCTGATGAGCGGCCGGGATGTTGCGATCGCGGCAATCCTGGGAGCCGAGGAGTTCGGATTTGCGACCGCGCCGCTGATCACCATGGGGTGCGTCATGATGCGCGAGTGCCAGTCGGATACCTGCCCCATGGGCGTGGCAACCCAGAATCCGGAGCTGCGGAAACGGTTTGCGGGAAAGCCGGAATATGTGGAAAACTTCATGCGGTTTATTGCCAGGCAGCTGCGCGAAATCATGGCGATGCTGGGCATCCGCCGCGTGGACGACCTGGTCGGGAGAACGGACCTGCTGAAAGTGAGAGAAGACCTGACCGACCGGCAAAAACGGGTGAAGCTGGACGCGATCCTTGCGGGGGTTCCCGGAGCGGACCGGGAGGAACTGACGTACCATCCGGAGCATCGGTATGATTTCCGGCTGCAGGATACAAAAGACGAGAAAATCCTTCTCGCCGACCGGAAGATCCGGCAGGCCCTGGAACAGGGAACGAAGGCGGAAATCCGCGTGAACGTCGACAATACGGACAGAACCTTCGGAACCCTTCTCGGGGCGGAGATTACGAGAAAGCATCCGGAGGGACTGCCGGAGGACACCATTACGGTGCACTGCCAGGGAAGCGGCGGCCAGAGCTTCGGCGCGTTTGTGCCGGCCGGACTGACGATCCGCCTTACCGGGGACAGCAACGATTACTTTGGAAAGGGGCTGTCCGGCGGAAAGCTGATCGTCCGGGCACCGGAGAATGCGGCCTATCCTCCCCATGAAAATATCATCATCGGGAATGTCGCCCTGTACGGGGCAACCTCCGGGGAAGCCTATATATCCGGGATCGCCGGAGAACGGTTCTGCATCCGCAATTCCGGAGCGACCTGCGTTGTGGAAGGCGTGGGGGAGCACGGCTGTGAATATATGACCGGCGGCTGTGCCGTCATTCTCGGCGAGGCAGGCAAAAACTTCGCGGCCGGCATGAGCGGCGGAATCGCCTATGTACTGGATGAGAACAGCCGGCTCTACCGGAACCTGAACCGGCAGATGGTACGGATGGAAAGCCTGGAGGAAGGCTCCGGGCAGGACGAACTGTACCGCATCATCGAAAAGCATGTACGGCTTACCGGCTCCCGCAAAGGGCAGGATATCCTGGAGCATTTTGAAGCCTATATTCCCATGTTCAAAAAGATTATACCGCGGAAGTGAATTTGCAATAAGCAGTTAGATTCGTTCGCGAGTATAGATCCGAAAGACACTTCGCCGGAGGCTCTGAGATCACAGTATACGGAGGGATAAGGAAATCTATGAATACGAATGCGGGTTATCTGAAATATACGAGGCTGGACGGCCGGGTAACAAAAGAGCCGGAACGGACAAAGAACTTTCAGGAATTCCACCATCGGCTGCCCCTGCAGCAAAGACAGGAGCAGGCGCAAAGATGCATGAACTGCGGCGTTCCCTTCTGCCAGAACGGAACCATGATTGCCGGCATGGCGTCGGGATGTCCGCTGCACAATCTGGTCCCGGAGATCAATGCGCTTACTGCGTGCGGCCGGCTGGAAGAAGCCTATGACCGGCTGAGCATTACTCACAGCTTTCCGGAGTTTACGAGCCGGGTATGCCCCGCCCTGTGCGAAGCGGCATGTACCTGCGGCGTGCATGATGCGCCGGTTTCCGTGAAGGAAAACGAAAAAGAAGTGATTGAATTCGCCTTTGAACACGATCTTGTGAAGGCCGGAAAACCAAAGGTGCGCACCGGGAAGAAGGTGGCGGTTGTCGGGAGCGGTCCCTCGGGACTGGCGGCGGCAAATCTGCTGAACCGGAGAGGCCATGAGGTAACGGTCTATGAGCGGAAGGACCGCCCGGGAGGACTCCTGCGGTACGGGATTCCCAACATGAAGCTGGACAAAAAGGTCATAGACAGACGGATCCGGCTGATGGAGGAAGCCGGGATCCGGTTTGTCACCGGCGCCGATGTCGGCAGGGATGTCCCGGCGTCTGCCCTGCTGTCGGAGTATGACAGCGTCCTTCTGGCCTGCGGCGCGTCAAATCCGAGGGATATCCAGGTCCCGGGAAGGGACGCGAAGGGGATCTTCTTCGCCGTGGACTTTCTGGGAATGGTTACAAAGAAACTGCTGGACTCCGATTTCACCGCGTACCCGCGGGAGCTTGCCGAAGGAAAAGATGTTCTGGTGATTGGAGGCGGGGATACCGGGAATGACTGCGTGGGGACCTGCATACGTCTCGGTGCCAGGAGCATTACGCAGCTGGAAATGATGCCGAAACCGCCGGCGGAACGGCTTGCGTCGAATCCGTGGCCCGAATGGCCGCGGATCCTGAAGGTGGATTACGGACAGGAGGAAGCCATCTGGAAATTCGGCGCGGATCCGCGCGTCTATCAGACAACGGTGAAGGAGTTCGTGAAAGATAAGAAAGGGAATCTGAAGGAGGCCGTTCTGATCCGCCTTCAGCCGGAGAAAGATGAGAAAAGCGGCCGGACGGTGATGGTTCCGATCGAAGGATCGGAGAAAAGAGTCAAGGCATCGCTGGTGCTGATTGCGGCCGGGTTTCTGGGCAGTGAGCATTATGTTACGGACGCCTTTTCTGTCCAGGTGGATGGCAGAACGAATGTAAAGACGGATCCGGGGAAGCATTTTACGGGCAGAAAAGGAATCTATACGGCCGGAGACATGCACCGCGGGCAGTCGCTGGTCGTGTGGGCGATTGCAGAGGGACAGAGCGCGGCCCGGGAGGTCGATGAGGCCCTGATGGGGTATTCGAATCTGTGAGAATCCAGAAAGGACGGTGCGATGGCGAAATATATTTTTGTGACAGGCGGCGTGGTATCCGGCCTGGGGAAGGGGATCACAGCGGCATCGCTGGGACGGCTCCTGAAGGCAAGGGGACTGAAGGTGGCCGCACAGAAGCTGGATCCGTATATCAATGTGGATCCGGGAACCATGAGCCCCTATCAGCACGGAGAGGTATATGTCACGGAGGACGGTGCGGAGACGGATCTCGACCTGGGGCACTACGAAAGATTTATCGATGAAAATCTGAACCGGTATTCCAATCTCACCTCCGGAAAGGTATACTGGAATGTGTTGAACAAGGAGCGGCAGGGCGCGTATCTCGGATCCACGGTACAGGTCATCCCGCACATCACGAATGAGATCAAGGAATTTGTTTACCGGGTCGGTGCGCAGACGGACGCGGACGTCGTCATCACCGAGATCGGCGGGACGATCGGGGATATCGAGTCCCAGCCGTTTCTGGAAGCGGTCCGGCAGATTTCCCTGGAGGTCGGGGAGAAGAACAGTCTGTTTATCCATGTGACGCTGGTTCCCTATCTGCAGGGATCCAGCGAACATAAGTCGAAACCGACTCAGCACTCCGTGAAGGAGCTGCAGGGCATGGGGATCAAACCGGATCTGATTGTTCTCCGCTGCAATGAGCCGCTCGAAGAGAGTATATTTAAGAAGATCTCCATGTTCTGCAATGTGAAGGAAGACTGTGTGATCGAAAACCGGACGCTGGAAAGCCTGTACGAGGCGCCGCTGATGCTGGAGAAGTCCGGCTTTTCCGGGGTGGTATGCAGAGAGCTGGGTCTTTGCACGCCAGAGCCGGATCTGGCGGAATGGGAGGACATGGTCAGCCGGATCCATACCCGGAAACGGGAGATCACCATCGCCCTGGCCGGGAAATACGTACAGCTGCATGACGCATACCTGTCGGTGGCGGAGGCCCTTGCCCACGCCGGCTTCTCGCAGGACGCCCATGTAAAGATCCGGTGGATCGATACGGAAGAGATCGACCCGTCCAACTGCAGCGACATACTGGGGGACGTGCAGGGGATCCTTGTCCCCGGCGGCTTTGGCGAGCGCGGGATCGAAGGGATGATTCTGGCGGCGGAATATGCCCGGACGCATCGGATCCCGTATCTCGGTATCTGTCTGGGCATGCAGATCGCTGTGATTGAATTTGCCAGACATGCGGCCGGCATTGCGGACGCCTGCTCGGGAGAATTCTCCGATCCGTCCCCCCACCGTGTCATTGATTATATGCCGGGACAGTCGGATGAGATTGACAAAGGCGGGACGCTCCGGCTGGGAAGCTATCCCTGCCGCATTCTTCCGGGGACGCTCATGGAGCGCTGCTATAAGGAAAAAGAAATCCGGGAGCGGCACCGCCACAGGTACGAGTTCAACAATGAATACCGAAGGATACTGGAAGAACACGGCCTCGTGATCTCCGGGATCTCGCCGGACGGACAGCTGGTCGAGACCGTGGAGCTGAAGGATCATCCGTTTTTCCTTGGCGTACAGTATCATCCGGAATTCAAATCCAGACCGAACCGGCCGCATCCGGTGTTCCGGGAATTTGTCCGGGCGGCCGGGATGCAGGGAGAAAATCCGGGCAAAGGTACGGCGCGGCTTTGAAATTGTCAGGATCGTCGGAAGACGGAAAGCAGGTCCGGGAAAAAGTATGGCGCGGCTTTGAAATTGCCAGGGCGGCCGGGATGCGGGAAGATAATCCGGGAAAAGGTCCGACACGAATTTGAACCGAGAGAAAATGGAAGAAAAGAAAGGCTGACAGGATATGAGCTATACGATGGAGGAAGTATTGAATCAGATCCAGGAGGAAGACGTGAGATTTGTCCGTCTGGCATTCCGGGATGCGTTTGGCGTCCAGAAAAATATTGCCGTGATGCCCGGAGAGGTGAAGAAGGCGTTCGAAACCGGGATCTCCATAAACGCAAGGGCAATTGCGGGATTCTCAGAAAGCCCCTATGCTTCGCTGTATCTGAAGCCGGACCCGGATACGTTGAACATACTGCCATGGCGTTCCGAGAGCGGAAAAGTTCTGCGCATGTTCTGTGATGTCTGCACGCCGGAGGGAGAGGTATATGAATCAGATACCAGACAGATCCTGAAACAGGCGGTAGAGGCGGCGAAAAAAGCGGGGGTGGACTTCCGATTCAGCACAGAGAGCGAGTTTTATCTGTTTTTAAAGGATGAAAACGGGAACCCGACGAAGATTCCATATGATCAGGCGGGTTATCTGGATATCGCCCCGGAGGACAAATGTGAAAACATCCGGCGCGAAATCAACCTGACCATCGAACGAATGGGACTCACTCCGGAACGGTCGCATCATGAGCGCGGGCCCGGCCAGAATGAGATCGATTTCCATTACGCCAGGCCGCTGAAGGCGGCGGACCAGATTACGACCTTCAAGATGGTGGTCCGGACGATCGCGGACCGCTATGGGCTCTATGCGGATTTTTCGCCGATGCCGCTGAATGGCCAGCCGGGGAATGGATACCATATTAATCTGTATGCGCAGAGCAGCGACGGGAAAGATCTGGCGCTTCCGGCAGCTGCCGGGATTTTAGAGGTGATCCGGGATATTACGGTGTTTTTGAATCCCACAGAGGATTCCTACTCCAGATTTGGCTTCAGTACGGCGCCGGACCGTGCGAACTGGTCCAGAGAAGGGAAATCCGAGCTGATGTACATAGAAACCTTCAACGGACGGACCCGCGCAGAGCTGCGCTCCCCGGATGCATCCTGCAATCCCTATCTTGTCTATGCGCTTTTAATTTATGCCGGTCTGTCGGGAATCGAGCGGAACCTGACGCTTCCGGAGAATCCGGAAAATCCGGAGAAGGAAGGGGAGCTCCTTCCGTCTTCCAGAAAAGAGGCCGCGGCCGCGGCGATGAAAAGCGCGTTTGTACATCCGATCATTCCGGAGGAAATTCTGAAGGTGTATTGTAATCAGATCTGATCAGCCTTTCAGCGGTTCCTCAGCCTGGGAGTAATACTATGTCAGTAGAAGAACAGATCCAGCATTCCATACTGATTGTTTCCGAAGATAAAAAAATTCTTTCATTCATCAAAAGATCGTTTCAGAATGCTTCAATCCTGTCGGCGGAATACACCGACAATGCATCGGAAGCCAGAAGGCGCATCCTGGAGCGATACTACACCATTGTGGTGATCAATGCTTCCCTGTCCGGGGAAACCGGTTCCGATCTTGCCATTTATACCGCCCGTCAGTGCAGCGCATCGGTTCTCCTGATCGTACCGGCCGGTATTTATGAGGAAACCATGGAACTTGTCACCGATTTTGGTATACTTGTACTGGACAAACCGCTTTCGATCCAGAAGCTCAACCGCGCCATGCGGTTTCTTTCTTCCATTCAGTCCAGAATGAAAACACTTGAACAGAAAGCGCAGAATGCGGAGGAGAAGGTACAGGAGATCCGGCTGATCGATAAGGCGAAATTCCTTCTGGTTGAACAGCGCCATATGACAGAAGACGAGGCGCACCGCTATATCGGAAAAAACGCCATGGATCATGGGGTCTCAAGGAAACGGATTGCCCAGCAGATTATTGACGAAGAGTAGCCTTTTGGTCTTTTCGCTCGAGGACAGCGTCCAAAATTGCTTACATAGTAACTGGGGAAGGGGAATCATGATGGAAAAAGGAAAGAAAATGAGAAAAACCGCCATTTGGCTGGCAGCGTTTCTTGTGCTTCCGACAGCTGCTTTTGCAGAAAGCGCTCAGCCTGCCAGGGTCAGCTACCTCGGACCCGAAGGCACCTACACGGAAGAGGCAGCACAGTTCTGGTTTCAGTCAGATGAGGAACTGATTCCGGAAGAAAATGTAAACGAAGCGGTTGCGGCTGTTCAGAGCGGAGCTTCCGAGTATGCCGTCATTCCGCAGGAGAACACCCTCGGCGGTGCCGTGGTGAACTATGTGGACGCCCTGATCGCGGCAGAGGATACCTATGTCGCGGGCGAAGTGATTCTGCCGATCAATCAGATGCTGATGGGCGTGGAAGGGACTGAGCTTTCGGAAATCCGGACCGTCTGCTCTCACGCGCAGGGCCTGACGCAGAGCGCCGCGTGGAGAGAAGAGAATCTCCCCGACGCGGAAACCAATGAGATGGACAGCACCGCAGCGGCCGCGAAATATGTGGCGGAGCAGAAGGATCCTTCCATTGCCGCGGTTGCGGCTCCGGGCGCCGCCGCTTTGTACGGCCTCGAAATCCTGGCAGAGAATGTCCAGATCACCGATACCAATAAGACAAGATTTTACGTCCTTTCGGAGACGCCGGCGGAAGGGGATGGCCTGACGAACGCAGTCTTCATTGCCACATGCGAAGGAAGTCGGATCGATGACGTAATGGTCGCTCTTCATGAAAATGACCTGGAAACGGTCTCGCTTCATGACCGTCCGGAGGGCAGCAGTCTGGGCAGATACCATTATGTGATTGAGGTGGAGAACGAAGAGGGGATCACGGACGAACAGATTGAGGCGGTCTGCGCCATGGACGGCGTACGGTTTGCCGGGTGCTTCGATGCGGCGGAGAAAGGAAATACAGCCGGGACGGAGGATACGGCTGAAACGGAGAATGTCGCAGAGATGGAGACTACGGCTGAGACGGAAAATACAGCGGAGTAGGAAATTTCAACGGCCAATGAAGAGGGAAGGGTTTTGGCCTGTAGACGCGGAGGATCGAAAAACATGAATTTCGAACAGTTTTGCTATGGGGATCCGAAAGCGGATACGCTCCTTTTGCAGATGGTCGACGACCATGATCTTGCGGTGATCGACCGGGAAGCCGCTTATATCCGGGAGCTGACCGGAGGGCAGAGCTTCTGCATGAAGGCCGTGAAGGTGCACAGCTGGAACCAGGATCTCTCCCCATGGCCGGCGGAGGCCGTATTCGGGAACGAAGGCTTTGGCGAGGGAGCGGCGGATACCCTGGACTTTCTTCTGAAAGAGGTACTGGAGGATCCTGCATTGTATCAGAGGATTTTTCTTGGCGGATATTCCCTGGCCGGCCTGTTTGCGCTTTGGGCAGGATACCAGACCGATGTTTTCCACGGGACAGCAGCAGCGTCCCCATCGGTCTGGTTTCCGCATTTTACGGAATACATGCAGACTCATACAATCCACACGGATTCCGTTTATCTCAGCCTGGGCGACCGGGAGGAAAAGACCCGAAATCCTGTCATGTCCCAGGTCGGGACGGCAATCCGGACTGCGTATACGATTCTCAGGGATGCAGGCAAGAACTGCATCCTTGAATGGAATTCGGGGAATCATTTTAAGGAGCCGGATCTGCGGACGGCCAAGGCGTTTGCGTGGCTGATGAATGCGGCAGCCCCTTATAGCCTGCTGAATGAGAATTCACAAAATCTTCACAAAAATTATTAGCACTCGCTATTGACGAGTGCTAATAATCGTGCTATAACATAGTCAGAACAAAGGAACGAAGAAGATCAGGAAAGCGAAAAACCCACCGGTCTGAACCTCCGTCCCATTGCTCATGAAACAAATCCATGAAATGCGCATGACGCGCACGGAAGGATGAGTGAGTAAAAAGGAGGAATGATTTATGTTAATGCCTAGTATTTTCAGAGAGAATTTGTTTGATGACTGGTTTGATTTCCCGGATTTTTCCGATCTGGACAGAACCGAACGTAAACTGTACGGCAGACATGCGGACCGTCTGATGAAGACAGACGTTCATGAACATGAGGATCATTACGAAGTGGATATCGATCTGCCGGGCTTTGCCAAAGACGAGATCACGATCGAACTGAATAATGGTTATCTGACCGTCAGCGCCGCGAAAGGTCTTGATAAAGACCAGAACGATAAGAAAGGAAAACTGATCCGTCAGGAAAGATATGCGGGAGCGATGAGCAGAAGCTTTTATGTCGGCGAAGAGCTGACAGAGGAGGACGTCAAAGCTACGTTCCAGCACGGTGTACTGAGCCTGTGCCTTCCGAAGAAGGAAGCAAAGGCGGTACCGGAAAAGAAGACCATTCTGATTGAAGGATAAAGACCGATAAAAACCAGGGCCTTAAAAAAGGTTATGACGCAGGGGCGGCAATCGAGCCGCCCCTGTTTTGCGTACGGTTTCGCTGACTGTGACGTTATGCAGATCCTGCCAGACTGGCGGGCCTCGGGACTTTTTTCACAGCCGTTCTTCATGCTATAATGAACCCGGTGCGAAGACGATGGCCAGTACAAGGAAGGACACATGCTTTATCCTGCGCCCATCCATATCGGGAAAAGGGTCTGGATTGGCGCGGGCGTTGTAATCACAAAGGGCGTGACGATCGGCGACAACTCGGTCATTGCGGCAGGTGCGGTCGTAACGCATGATATTCCCGCCAATGTCGTCGCGGGGGGCGTGCCTGCAAGAATCTTAAGGGAAATCGAATCTGCGTAAGCCGGAAAACACACCCGGAGAAAAACGGATACACAACAGGCATCCACATTTCAGAAGCAGACATTACGACAGTCTGTTCTGAAATATGGATGCCTGTTTTCTCAGAGCCTCCGTCGGATCGCTGCGCGGCACAGAATATGGCTTTATTCGAAATCCGCGCCGTACGCAGTTTTGAGCGTATAGAGTGCTCAAAGATCAGGCTGGCGAACCGCTGGTTAAACCCATGTTTCTTTTAGTTCACCTTCGGCAGGTTTGCCCTGAATTTCGCGAGTTCTTCGTCGGTCGGAATGTAATCGTCCATCTGGCCTTCGTGGAATTTCTCGTAGGCGACGAGGTCGAAGTAACCGGTGCCGGTGAGACCGAATACGATGGTCTTCTCCTCGCCGGT
>CACXHD010000131.1 GCA_902767335.1 uncultured Lachnospiraceae bacterium | reverse complement strand
TTCAGGATCTTCACTCTTCTGCGCCGTCTCCGGCTCCTTTCCGGAAGTTTTCGAGGTGTCCTCCGTCTCGGACGGCTCCAGGCTTTCCGTCTCTTCCTCTTTCTCCGACACCTGCAAAATGGACGTCATCCGTGTCACTGCCGCGGCTGCATCGGTCCCTTCTTCCAGAATTACGGCTGCCACGTCTTTCGGCTGCAGCGATGCAAAGGATGCGGTCTCCCCCTCGGTCTGCTGCGCATCTTTAAATACCGTTGCGTCCGTCACCGTCACGGTCCGCTCCTGGCCGTCCGGGGTGAATTCATTCTCCGCAAAGTCCACCGTCCCCGTCTGGAGTGTGATTTCCTGCCCCTCAATCCGGATGACTTTCCCGTAGAAACGGGACTCCTGTTCCGAAACGCCTGCAGCCGATGCCGCATGTGTATAGGTATGCAGCTCTCCGCTCCGCAGTGCCGTTACAGCTGCCATAATGCCGAAAATTACGAACAGTTTTTTGTACTTCATCTTTTTCACCTGTTCCTTTCTGTCATTTCGATTTCCAAGCTTTTCTGATACTCTACCCGCAAAGTATGTCGCTTCTGTGAAAAAAATCATAAGAAAAAGAAAAAGAGCTGCCGCATTAAGAATTTTCAGAGTTCAGCCTGATGTTTCCTAATGCGGCAGCTCCCTGCCGTTTTCCGTTACCGGTTATTTTCCGGCCAGCTGTTCATATTTCGCCTTTGCCAGTTTTGCGCCTTCGGCAAACAATACCTGCGCATTCTCCGGGAAGGTCCGTTTCAGAGAAGCATAACGCACTTCTCCTTCCAGGAATTCCTCGTAGGGAATCACCGGCTCCTTCGAATCCAGATGGAATTTCGGTTCTGTATTCGGATTATAGCGGTACAGATACCAGTAACCGGCATCCACCGCTTTCTTCATCTCATCCTGTACCTTCGCCATGCCGCATTTGAGTCCATGCGACTGACACGGCGCATAAGCGATGACGACGCTCGGCCCGTTGAATTCCTCCGCCTCGCGGAGTGCTTTCACAAGCTGTGCGTTGTCCGCTCCCATGGAAACCTGTGCGACATACACATTTCCATAGGTCATCAGCATTGCGCCAAGATCTTTTTTCGGCAGCTTCTTTCCGGAAGCCGTAAACTGCGCAACCGCTCCGATGGGAGTCGCCTTGGAAGACTGACCGCCGGTATTGGAATACACTTCCGTATCTACGATCAGGACATTCAGATTCTCCCCGCTGGCCACCACATGGTCCAGACCGCCGAAGCCGATATCATACGCCCAGCCGTCGCCGCCGAACATCCAGAATGTCTTTTTGGAGAGCTGATCCTTATAGCGGAGAATCTGTTCCGCCTTCGGCGCCTGCTGCGGTCCGGCCGCAGCCACGGTTCTTTCCAGCTCCGCGATCAGGTCTGCACTCGCGCTGTCCGAACGGTCAAAATCGTCATAGGTCTCCAGCCATGCATCCATCGCCGCGCACAGCGCTTCGTCCGTGCATTCCTGCCGATAGGACTCCACCCGCATCTTCTGCGCTTCTCTCTGCTGTTTCACAGAGAGCACCATGCCAAGACTGAATTCCGCATTGTTCTCAAACAGAGAGTTGGACCAGGCCGGCCCTCTGCCCTGACGGTTTACCGTATAAGGAATGCCCGGCATTGCGCTGCCCCAGGCCTGGGAACAGCCGGTCGCGTTTGCCCAGAAGACCCGGTCGCCGTAGAGCTGTGTCAGCAGCTTTGCGTAAGGGGTTTCGCCGCAGCCTGCGCAGGCAGCGGAGAATTCCAGCAGCGGCTGGCGGAACTGGCTTCCCTTCACCGTATAGGGATCGAATACGTCTCCCTTGGGCGTAAGCTGCAGCGCATACTCCCAGCACTGCGGATCTGCGGACACGTCCGCGGCGGGCACCATGGTGAGTGCCTTTTCCTTTGCCGGGCAGCAGTTTGCGCAGCTGCCGCAGCCGGTGCAGTCGAGCGCACTGACCTGAAGGGAATAGGTATACCCTTCCGCCGCTTTGCCCTTCGCAGCCGTCATCTTCATTCCGGCCGGCGCCTTCTCCTTCTCTTCTTCCGAGAGCAGATACGGCCGGATCACCGCATGGGGACATACATAGCTGCATTTATTGCACTGCAGGCACTTCTGCGGATCCCATACCGGCACTCTGGTGGCAATCCCGCGCTTTTCATACGCCGTCATGCCCATATCCATCACACCGTCCTCATATCCCGCAAAGGTGCTGACCGGCAGGTCATCCCCCTTCTGCAGGTTGATCGGATCGAGGATCTTCGTTACGACTTCCGGTACATGGCGCTCGGGAGCGGGCGCGTCCTCCGCCTCCAGCCAGGATGCGGGCACTTCGATCCTGCGCAGTCCGTCCTTTCCTGCATCGATCGCCGCCAGATTTTTCGCGACAACCTCCTCGCCTTTTGCGAAATAGGTCTTCGCGGCGGCGTCTTTCATATATCCTACGGATTCCTCCACCGGAATGACCGGCATCAGATGGAAGAACGCAGACTGCAGAACCATGTTGAAATGATTGCCCAGCCCGAGTTCTCCGGCGATTTTGACCGCGTCGATCGTATACAGACGGATCTGGTTTTCAGCGATCTGACGTTTCACCTTCGCCGGAAGATGCGCCTCCAGTTCCTCCCCGCTCCACGGACAGTTCAGCAGGAAGGTTCCGCCCGGTTTGATTTCAGAGACAATATCAAAGTTTTCAATGTAGGTAGCATTATGGCAGGCCACAAAATCCGCGTATTTCACATAATAGGAAGAGCGGATCGGGCGGTCGGAAAAGCGCAGATGGCTCTTGGTCACGCCATAGGATTTCTTCGCGTCATACTCAAAATAAGCCTGGGCAAATTTGGGCGTGTGGGAATTGATGATCTCCACGGTATTCTTGTTGGCGCCTACGGTGCCGTCGGATCCGAGTCCCCAGAATTTGCAGCTGACAACGCCCTCCTCGTCCGGATACAGTACGCCTGCCTCCGGAAGGGACAGATGTGTCACGTCATCGACAATACCGATGGTAAAGCTGTTGACGGGACACTCACTGCGGAGATTCTCATAAACGGCGAGGATCTGTGCCGGCGTCGTGTCCTTCGAGGACAGGCCGTAGCGTCCGCCGACGATGTTCACGGAGGCGCAGTCCTTCAGCGCTGTACATACATCCTGGTACAGGGGCTCGCCGGCGCTTCCGATCTCCTTCGTCCGGTCGAGGACGGCGATCGATTTCACGGTCTCCGGGAGAGACAGGGTAAACCTGCGGATATCAAAGGGCCGGAACAGATGGACCTGCAGATAGCCGACTTTTTCTCCCTTCGCATTCAGGTAGTCCACCGTCTCCTTCACGCATCCGCTGACCGATCCCATCGCCACGATCACCCGGTCTGCATCCGGCGCGCCGTAATAATTGAACAGATGGTAGTCCCGTCCGGTCAGCGCATTGATTTTCTGCATATAATCTTCCACAATATCGGGAAGATCACGGTAGGCTGTGTTGTTCGCCTCACGCACCTGGAAATAAATGTCCGGATTCTGTACCGTTGCGCGGAGCATCGGATGTTCCGGATTGAGCGCATGCGCACGGAATGCGTCCAGCGCGTCATAGTCAATCAGGCCGCGCAGATCCTCATAATCCATCTGCTCAACCTTGTTGATCTCATGGGAGGTGCGGAAGCCGTCAAAGAAATGAAGGAACGGGATCCGTCCCTTGATGGCAGCCAGATGGGCCACGCCGGCCAGATCCATAACCTCCTGTACATCGCCCGTCGAGAGCATCGCAAACCCGGTCTGCCGGCAGTTCATCACATCCGAATGATCTCCGAAGATGGACATCGCATGCGTGCCGACCGTGCGGGACGCCACGTGCAGGACACCCGGCAGGCGCTCGCCGGCAATCCTGTGGAGCACCGGAATCATAAGCATCAGACCCTGGGAGGAAGTATAGCTGGTCGCCAGCGCCCCTGTCTCCAGTGCACCGTGAACCGCCGCCACCGCGCCGGCCTCCGACTGCATCTCCACGAGCCGGACGGTCTGCCCGAACAGATTCTTCTTTCCTTTTGCTGACCACACATCCGTCTTGCCCGCCATGGGAGAGGAAGGCGTGATCGGATAAATCGCAGCGATTTCCGTAAATGCATAAGCAATATACGCAGCGGCCTCGTTTCCGTCGACCGTCACATATGTTCTGGTTTTCTCAGACATAATCATTCTCCTCTGTGCGAAACGGCTGCCACACCTCTGGCATTCCCGATTTTGCTTTTTTACGCGGTTTCGATGCTTGCATCCTTCTGCAGTCCCAGTTTCTCGATGGCCTGCTCACGCATCTTGTATTTCTGGATCTTGCCGGCGTCATTCATCGGGAACCCGTCGACAAAATCGATATATTTCGGCACCTTATGCTTCGCCATATGATCGAGAACATATTTTTTCATCTCATCGACCGTCATCTCCTCATTTTCCTTGAGGATGATGCACGCCATGATTTCTTCGCCCATCGCCTTGTCCGGAACGCCGATCACCTGGACATCGCTCACCTTGGGATGCGTATATATAAATTCCTCGATCTCTTTCGGATAGATGTTCTCACCGCCGCGGATGATCATATCTTTCAACCGGCCGGTAATGCGGTAATTTCCTTCGGGTGTGCGGCAGGCAAGGTCGCCGGTGTGAAGCCAGCCGTCCCTGTCGATGGCGGAGGCAGTGGCCTTCGGCATCTTGTAATAGCCCTTCATGATATTATAGCCGCGGGCGACAAATTCGCCGATCACCTCGTCCGGGCAGTCCTCTCCCGTCTCGGGATCCACGATCTTGCACTCCACCTCGGGGAATGCGCTTCCGACGGTCGTGACACGCACTTCCAGTGAATCGGAGGTGCGGCTCATGGTGCAGCCCGGGGAAGCCTCGGTCTGGCCGTAGACAATCACGATCTCCGACATATGCATCTTATCCACTACGTCCCGCATGACAGCGATCGGACAGGGACTTCCGGCCATAATGCCGGTGCGCATATAGCTGAAATCCGTCTTCTCGAAATCCGGGTGGGACAGCATCGCGATAAACATCGTGGGCACTCCGTGGAATGCCGTGATATGTTCATTGTTGATGCAGGCCAGTGAAGATTTCGGTGAGAAGTAGGGAAGCGGAAGAATGGTTCCGCCATGGGTCATGGTCGCCGTCATGGCCAGCACCATGCCGAAACAGTGGAACATCGGCACCTGGATCATCATCCGGTCGGCCGTGGAAAGATCCATGCCGTCGCCGATGCACTTTCCGTCATTCACAATATTGTAATGCGTCAGCATAACCCCCTTGGGGAAGCCGGTGGTCCCGGAGGTGTACTGCATATTGCAGACATCGTTGACATCCACTGCCGAGGCCATGCGCCGCACTTCCTCGATGGGCGTCCGCTCCGCATATTCCAGCGATTCCTCCCAGGTCAGAGCGCCCTTCATCCGGAAACCGACACTGATGATATTGCGCAGAAACGGCAGACGCTTCGCATGCAGCGGCTCGCCCGGCCGGTGATTCTCAAGCTCGGGGCACAGTTCCTTCATAATCTCATGATAGTTGGAATCCCGGTAGCCTTCAATCATCACCAGCGTATGCGTATCCGACTGGCGAAGCAGATACTCGGCCTCGTGAATCTTATACGCCGTGTTCATTGTCACCAGGATCGCGCCGATTTTCGTCGTCGCCCAGAAGGTCAGAAACCACTGCGGCACATTCGTCGCCCAGATGGTCACCTTCGTCCCGGCACGCACGCCCAGGGAGATCAGAACCCTCGCGAATTCATCCACATCATCCCGGAACTGGCTGTAGGTCCTGGTATAATCCAGTGTCGTAAACTTTACTGCCAGCTGGTCCGGGAAGTTTTCAACCATCGTATCGAGGACCTGCGGGAAGGTCTTGTCGATCAGAGCCTCTTTCTTCCATACATATCGGCCGGTATGGCGGTTATTCCAGTAAAGATGCTTTGCTTTCCGCCTCGTCCCCTGGAACCGCTTCATGCAGCTGACAAAATGCGTCAGGATGATCTCAATGTCGGTCAGCTCCGGCATCCACATCGGGTCCCACTGAATGGAAATAAATCCATCGTAGTTTACCGATCTGAGTGCATTCATCATATCTTCAACCGGAAGCAGACCTTCCCCGATCAGTTCCGGTGTCGGCGCTCCGCCGACAATTCGATAATCATGGATATGTACATGTTTTACATATGCACCGAGATTTGTGATCGTCTGCTCCGCATCCTCTTTGCCCCGGCAGTAGGTTTCGTACATGTTCCAGACCGCGCCGAGATGATCGTCCGCAAAGCGGTTCAGCAGATCGCGCAGCCGCGCCGTATCCGCATAGGCTCCGGATGTCTCCACCAGGAGCGTAGCCCCTCCGGCACAGGCCGTCTCAAGGATGCCGCGAATCCTTGCGGCGCACTGGTCCTGGTCTTCGCATTGGGTATGAATCCCGATATATTCCACGCCGAGATTGCGCGAGCTGCGGATGCTCTCCGCCAGTTCCCGGTCAAACTCGGGTTCGGTAAAATCATTGGCGGTATCAATACACGGAATGCAAAGTCCCATGTTGGTCATACGGCGGCGTGTCGCGCCGGCCAGTTCCGGATTCGTCGGGCTTCCTTTACCCTGAAATACCGGCCCCCGGATATCGTAGATTTCAACGCCCTGCATACGGGCATCCACTGCGGTTTCAAGGAAACTGTCCCAGTTTCTGTCCTTCCAGTTCTGAATGGAGAATGATAATTTCAAAACACGTTCCTCCCGATTTTATTCAAGAACGCCTGCGGCATTCCTGCCTCGATGCGCCCGGAGTCTGAAAGCCCCCTGGCGGATCGCGGATGCAATCTGCCGCAGGTTTCATTTTTAAGAAGCTTACGCCTCTTCATAAACGATTTTATTCAGTGCGCTGATATAGGCGCGGATGGAGGCTCCGATAATATCTGTGGAAATACCGTTGCCGGAGTAAACCCGTCCGTCTGCCCGAAGCTTCACGAGCGCACTGCCCATGGCGTCTCTTCCCTCGGTAACGGTCTGAATCTGAAAATCATCCAGCTCGTAGTGATGACCGATAATCTGCTCGATTGCAAGGAACGCCGCATCGATCGGACCGTCGCCGACGCCGACGCCGCGGAGCTTTTCCCCGTTTTTGTCGAGAAGAAGATTGGCGGTCGCCGTAATCACATTTCCGCTGTTGATTACATAATTGTCAATCCGGTAGGTGGAAGGTACCTGGAGAGCCGTGCTCGCCACAATGGCATCCAGCTCTTTTGTACCGACAAACTGTTTTTTGACGGCGACTCTGCGGAACGCTTCGTATACCTTTGCATTATCCTCATCGCTGAGGTCATAGCCAAGCTGGCGGACAACCTTGATCACTTCGCCGATCTCATCGTTGATATCCAGGCAGACATTTGCGCTGTCCGCCGCGGAGCCGATGGCAACATTGCCGAAGGGAGATTCGGTCTCTTCTCTGGCGGTCAGCAGCCAGGTCAGCTGACTGACGGCACGGGAAAGCTCCGTGCTGCGGATGCCGCAGCAGATATCCAGTACGTCTCCCTTGACCTGCACCAGCTTTGTCATCTGCTCCAGCGTCGGGTACCCCGCACTCACCGCTGTGCATTTCACCCCGTCGATTCCACATGCAGCAGCCGCGGCCGCACAGGCGGTCCCCATATGCAGCGCATCGCTGATCTGTACATAAAGCTGGACATCTTCAAGGGCAGGTACAGCCTCTTTCATTTCTCTGATAAAGGCCCCGAATTCATCCGGAAGAAGAACCCCGGCGGTATCGCACAGCGTAATCTTTCCGGCGCCGGCTTCGATCGCCGCATTGACGGCATCCCTGAGAACACCGGTTTCTGCTCTCGTCGCATCCACTGCCGTAAATTCCACGGTTTCACAGTAGAATCTGCATTCTTTGACCTTCTCCCGGATCAGTTCCAGCATGGCCGGTGCCTTCTTGTGGCACGAATACTCCATCAGGGCCGGTGAAACCGGAGCCATCAGATTGAGTCTCGGGCGCTTTGCGCTGCGGATGCTTTCCCAGGTCTCTTCGATATTGCTCTCGATAATATCCACCTGCGCCGTGATCGCAATATTCACCATGGCCGCGATGGTTTTATTGGACAACTGATCGGCTTTTCCGCTTCGGATCGCCGGCAGTTCCAGGATATCCACTTTCAGCCTGTCCAGGATGCGGGCAACCTCGAGTTTTTCTTTGAACGTGAGGGCACTTTCCCTGATTTTTCCTGCTTCCGTAAGGGTCATGTCAATCAGTTTCATTGTTTTCATACTCGATCTCTCCTAATCTTTTGTTCCATCCGCCCGTCGGCCGGACTTATGACAAGAACCCCGGAAGTTCAGACATCAACTTCGAACCTCCGGGGCGATAAAAAAATCTGGAATTATTCATTACCACAGTCTCAAGGCCTTCGCTTGATCTTCCAAATTTTATGATATATTCATGGCATTGTCAAGACTGCATATTTATGCGTCTGTATTCTTTGATACCATTTACAGTCCCCTGCCCGGAGCGAAAGCTACTATTCACAGTCGACGAAGCCGTACGCCCTCATAACCCTTATATTTCATAAGCTGACCCGACCCACTCCGCCAGGCTAAGGACCAGTAGCAAAATAACTAGCACATCCTGCTGGTCTTTTCGCCCGAGGACAGCGTTCAAAAATCACTTACATAGCCCGCTATGCGCGTGATTTTTGAACGCTGTCCTCGAACGAAAATCCTGCGCAATCTGTACAAGTTATTTTGCTACTGTTCCTTACGTTTAACTCCGACTAAGGGGCCGGGATATTCGCGCATATGCGCCACGCTCTTACCCCGGTCTCCGCTCCGCTCCGGTCGGTCCTAAGCGTCCGTCCCCCGGACGGACAGGACCCCTAAGTCTGCGTAAACCGTGGATCCCGTCTGCGTTCC
>CACXHD010000130.1 GCA_902767335.1 uncultured Lachnospiraceae bacterium | reverse complement strand
CCTCGTCTTCGAGTTTAGCGTTGACAACAACCGCTAATTCATACTTATTCATGCTGTTCGCACCTCCTTATGGACTTTTGGCCTCCCTGTAAGGGGAGACAAGGATCATTTCAGAGCATAAAAATGCCCTTGATATATCACGGAAAATCAGTCTATCACATACCGAATCATTTTTCAAACACTTTTTTGGAGGTTTTCAACCTTTTTTCAGCAGAGATATTCATGGTAAAAACCATGATAAGCATAAAGCAGAGAAATAGCCGCCCCCTGCCAAGGACTGCGGCTATTTCATAGTTTAACACTTGAATGGGCTAACCGTCTATCGGCAGCACCTTTATAGTAGAGTATATCATGCGTCTGTTTTTCTGTCAAAGCAATGGACTATGACAAATCAGCCGATTTCTTCATCCGGCTTCTGCCCGTCATGCGCCTTCCAGGCGCATTCCGTGAGCTGCATATCCGAAAAAACGGCCTTAAACGAGGAATCCTCCGGGCTGCAGGCATAGATGCCGAACCGGATCGCTCCGGTGCCTTCCCACATATGGCAAATCCGCATCTGAGAGAAACGGACGCCGTCCGCGGAGCACTCGATACAGTAATCATCCTCCCTGCGGCTGAAACGGTACCACATGATTTTTGTGTCGGACGGGATCTGGGTTGTCGCCCAGTCCGAGTAGCCGTGATTCGTCACGACGGATCCCAGATGGGCAAATTCTTCATTCTCATATTCCACGGACCCTTTCAGCCAGTTGTCGCTGTCCAGATACATCACCACGCCGCACTGGTCAAACCGGTGATGACTGTCCGAAAAATCCGTCCGCACAATGAACGAAAAATACTTCTCCTCCGTCTCCATCTGCAGAACCGGCGCATTGTCATTGCGGAAATGATAATACGTTCTCTGCCAGAGATCGGTGTTCGGCTGCGTCACGACCTCAATCCGTCCTTGTTCCACTTTATAGTCAGCGGGTTCCCGTGTCCATTTCATTTTTTCAAGCATCTTATTTCCCCCTGTAATGATTTGTCTGTGTCTGTTCCTGTTCTTCTCTCACCCCGGCCGTTTCGCGATTCTAGCTTCCTGATCACTGCGATCCCGATATCCGGCCGTCCTCATCCCAGAGATCATGCCAGTCGTTCGCGCCGTCCCACAGAAAGACCTGCCCTTTCACCAGACGGTTGTTCCGCTCCATGCCGGCAATGATTTCCATCTCTTCCTCTGTCAGCGGATCGGACATGACGGCGGCAAGATTGCTCCGATAGTTTTTCTCATTCACAGAGAACGGGATCGGGATCTGTCCGCGCTTCACAGCCCATTTCAGGCAGACCGCCGCCGGATGAATCCCCCTCTTTTCCGCGATTTCCACCAGTGCGCTTTCCTTCATGTCCGCAATATCCGTGGAAAACATATCCCGCTCCGGCCTCTGGGGAGATCCGAGCGGCATATAGCCGATCGGCTGAATGTCATGCGCCCGAAGCCACACAAAAAGCTCCTGCTGCTGGAAACAGGGGTGGAGCTCAATCTCACATGCGGCAGGTTTGATCTCCAACCTGTCATAGACCGCCTCAAGTTTCGGAATGGTCATATTGGAAAGGCCGATATTGCGGACAAGCCCCTGCCGGACCAGATCCTCACACTGCCTGTACGTATCGAGAAATTCTTCTGCGGAGAATGGCTTCGAATCCGGATTGCGGGCGTCTCCGTCGCAGCCGGGCGCATGATAATTCGGGAACGGCCAGTGGATGAAATACATGTCGGCATAGCCGCACTGCAGATCCCGGATACTCTTCCTGCAGGCCTTCTCCACCTCGCGGTGCATATCATTCCAGACCTTGGTCATGATGAAAAGGTCGCTTCTCTTGACCACGCCCTCCGCAATCGCTTCCGAAAAAACTGCGCCGATCTGCGCCTCGTTTCCATAGCAGGCAGCGCAGTCAAACATCCTGTATCCGGCGCGAATCGCTCCTGCAGCCGCTGCCGCAATCTGTTCCGGCGAAACCCGGTCTGATCCAAACGTTCCCATACCGATACAGGGGATCTGCTCCCCTGTACGGAGCGTAACCTGCGGCACTTTCTGTGCAGTATTATCCATTTCTGCTCCTCCTTCCTGCCTTTTTCTTCCGGTTCTTCCAATCGTTCCGGCTGAGAACCTCACATCTACGCCTCACTGTTGATGAGGATCTTTCCTTTCCCTTCCGCTTCTCCGGTGCTTTCCGACTGAAAGCCTCGTTTCTACGCCTTACTGTCGATAAGGCTTTTCCCTTTCCCTTCCGATTTTCAGGGACTTTCCGGCTGAGGACCTCGTCTCTACGCCTCACTGTCGATGAGAATCTTCCCCTTCACCGCCCCGGGCGTCTCAAACAGCGCAAATGCCTCATCGATCCTTGACAGCTGAATCTTCCGGAAAATCAGTCCATCATCGAATTTCAGTTCCCCGGTCCGGAAATAATGGGCTGTCAGCTCCCATTCGTCTCCCGGGAACGGCGCGGAATAACTCATCCATGACCCGGTCAGAAGAAATTCTTTCCGGTTCAGCATTTCCCATTCATCCACGGTAAAACGCAGGTCTTTCACAGGGGTTCCGATGAAACAGACCTTCGACCGGCTGCCGGCCAGTGCAAAGGCAAGCTTCATTGTCATGTCATTTCCGGCGGTCTCATATACATAATCGTACCCGCTCTCCCCGGTGATCTCCTGTACTTTTTCCATAAAATTCTCATCCCGGGTATTCACGACATAATCCACACCCAGTCGTTTTGCGAGCGCCAGGCGTTCCTGAACGATATCAAACACCGTCACGCTCTTCGCGTCGAAAATCCTGGCCCACTGCGCCGTCATCATGCCAATGGTTCCGCCGCCCAGCACAGCCACATTTCCTCCGCCCTCATATACGAGGCGCCGCAGTCCGTGAAGCGCCACCGCCGCCGGCTCAAAAAACGCTCCCTTTTCAAAACTGACTTCCTCTCCGAAACGAAATGCATTCTGTTCCGGGACCCGTACGTACTCCGCAAAACTCCCGAACTGTCTCGAGCCGATGAAGCTGTAATGCCTGCACAGTGCGTAATGTCCTTTCAGGCAGTCGGGACATTTCATACAGGGGACCAGCGGGATACCCGCAACTCTGTCGCCTTTCTTCAGGCTTGTCACTCCCTCTCCGGTCTCTTCAATCACGCCGGAAAACTCATGTCCCAGGACATTCGGGTAAAAATGGCAGGCATCTTTGTTGACCCGCGGAACGTCCGATCCGCAGATTCCCGTATATTTCACTTTGACCAGCACGGTTCCTGCTGTGGTCTGAGGCTTTGGAATTTCCTCATACCGGATATCTCCTCTTGCGTGTACAACTCCTGCTTTCACTATATTTCTCCTTTGCCGTGTTTCTCCTTTGCCGTATTTCTCTTCTGCCGCGTTTCTTTTCTGCCGCATTTCTACTCTGCAGCGTTTCTTTTCTGTCGCGTTTCTACTCTTCCGCGTTTCTACTCTTCCGCGTTTCTCTTCTGCCGCATTTCTCTTCTGCCGCGTTTCTCCTCTGCCGAATTTCTCTTCTGCCGCATTTCTCTTCTGTCGCGTTTCTACTCTGTCGCGTTTCTCCCCTGTTTTCCACAGTTACCCGCGCCGTCCGTACCGGCGGAATGTGTCCTTCAGATCCTCATAGAGCTCCAGATACAGCTTCATGGACTCCTGATACTGCTCATGGCGGACCGGATCCGGTTCATGGATGCGCTCCGTTCGGATGGTCCGCATCATCGCCTCGTCGTAATCCCTGTACAGTCCGGCGCCGATGCCCGCCAGAATCGCAGCGCCGAGCGCGGTCGCCGTGTCCGCGCGGGGAACGGTAATGGTCCGGCCGGTCACATCCGCCTTTATCTGCGTCCACAGCCGGGAATTCGCCGCCCCGCCCATGGCACTGAGCGTACCGATCTTCACGCCGGTCTCCATCGCTGTCCGCAGGTTGTGTTCCAGAGAAAAAGCCACCCCTTCCAGCACAGCCCGGACCATATGGCCCCGGCTCTTGTCATAGGAAAGTCCGTAAAAGACACCGCGCGCATCCGGGTCCCAGATAGGAGACCGCTCGCCCGCCATATAAGGCAGGAAAACCACTCCGTCGGCACCGGGCTGCACCTTCCCGGCCTCCGCGGTCAGCTGATCAAACGAAAGACCTTCCCCGAGCTCCCGGCGGAACCACCGCAGCGCTCCGCCGCCCACACTGCCTCCCTGAAGCAGCCATCTGCCGGGCACAACATGCGCCGAGCAGATCAGCTTCCTGTGAACATAAGGCGCACTTGTGCAAATGCTCATTCCGCCCGCCTGACCACCCTGCTCCTGGACCTGCGTATCCCGGTACACGCCTGCTCCGAGCGCCGCGCAGGCTGCATCCAGGCCGCCGGCCACCACAGGAATGCCGGCTTTCAACCCGCACCTCTCCGCGGCCGCCTCCGTCACCGTTCCGACCGTCTCGTCACAGCGAAACAGCGGCGGAATCAGACCGGGATCCAGACCCAGTTCCCTCGCCAGATCCGTATTGACCACAAGTTTTTTCATGTCGAAAAAATGGATCCCGTATCCCTGGGAGACATCCTGACTGTATTTCCCGGTCAGGCGCTGCACAATAAAGCTGTTGCTCTGCAGAAACTGATGTATGTCACGGCAGATGTCTTTCCGGTTTTCTCTGAACCAGAGCATTTTCGGCGTCGTATAGGAAGGGAGAAAGGCATTCCCGGCGACTTCAAAAATCGCATCCTCCCCGACCTGACGCCGGATGTTCCCGCAAAGGTCCTCTGCCCGGGTGTCCATCCAGATCGGCGTTCTGGCCAGAACCTTTCCCTGCCGGTCCACCGGGATCGCCGACCAGCTCTGTCCGTCGACCCCCACTGCGCAGATTTCCCCGTCCGCAGCCGCCGGCTGTTCCAGCACCGCCCGGATGCTCCGGCATACGGCCTCCCACCATTCCTCCGGATCCTGCTCAACCCATCCGCTCTTCGGATAATATACCGGATATTCCTGCGTATGTTGTGCCGCCACATGACCGTCAAGGTCAAAAACCGCCGCCTTGCACGCGGATGTTCCGATATCAATGCCCAACAGATATTCTTTTTTCTTTTTCATCTATACGATCCCCGGCAGAAACTCTTTTTCTTTTCCTCTATACGATCTCCGGCAGAAACTCTTTTCTCTTTTCATCTCAAGGCCCCGCTATAACACTGTAAAGGAACCGGAAAACCGCCCCGGCGGCGTCTCCGATCGGCGAATAGCCCGCTCTTCCCAGCAGAAACATGGCCAGCAGCAGTGCGATCATCATACGGCGTTCCTGCTTCTGCACAGCCCGGTAGGCCTGATCCGGAAGGAGTGCCGTCAGTACGCGTGATCCGTCCAGCGGCGGGATCGGAATCAGATTGAACAGCGCAAGGCTGATATTGATATATGCGCCATAGGTAAGGATGCTGCGGAGCAGATCGCGCCAGGCCCCGTTTGGGGTCCCGTTTGGGGTCAGACCCCACAAAGGACCCCGCAAAGGGCCCTGCAAAATCCGGAGCAGCACGATCATCAGGACTGCCATCAACAGGTTGGAAACCGGACCTGCAAGGGCCGTAATGGCAAAGTCCCGTTTCGGATGGCGGAACCGGTCGGTCCGGACCGGCACGGGTCTGGCGTATCCGACGCCAAAGAGAAAAATGGTGAGCGTTCCCCACGGGTCCAGATGCTTCAGCGGATTTAATGTGATCCGCCCCATGTTTTTCCCTGTCGGATCTCCCAGCCGGTATGCCGTCCACGCATGGGCACACTCATGTACCGGGAAGCAGATCAGCAGTACCAGAAGCTTTGTGATCAGCTGAAGCATCTCCTGGCTTCCGAAGAAGGCCGCCGCACGCCTTCGCAGCCGCGCAAGATCCTGCGTCACCGGCGATGAAATGCCCAGGGCCCCGGAGATGATCCCGGCCAGCAGCACCAGGGCCAGTACGGCAAGCGGGATTCCGAAAATGTACCGCAGACTCCGGCTGGCGTTTTTATTTCTGCCGAATATTTTCCTGCCGAATATATTTCTGCCGGATTCGTTGCTGTCGGATTTATTTCCGTCATATTTATTTCCGTCGTCTGCTTTCCGTCCGTTCCCGGTTCCGCCTTCCGCAAAGACCGTCCGGGTTTCCGAGCACTGTGCCTGGCATCGCGGACAGCGATAATTGATTTTATATGTTTTTCCCTGCACCGAACCCGCCGGTATCCGTACCTTAAACGAATGGCCGCAGGATGCACAGGTCACAGAAAATGTATTCTCCATAGTTTCTCCCGAATCCCCCATGGTTCTCTCGAATGCAGCCGGCGTATCTGCTGCGTCGCAGACAGAGCCAGGCCCCGTCTGCTTCATGCGATACCCGATGGACTCGATGGGCTGTGCGCAATACGGTTGTTGACGCGATTCGTCCGGCTCCACGGAACGCTGCCGCAGTCTGTCGGAGACTTTTTCTGCGTGGCGAATGTCACTCTCCCGCTGAGATAAACCGCTTTGTCTCCTCCATGATCGTCTCCAGGTTTCGGATATCCGCCAACGCGTCCCCGGTCTCCAGCGAATGGTTTGCCTCGGGGATCAGATGGCAGGGGTAACCTCTCTGCCCGGCCAGCGCGGCAATCCGGCTGTCCTTTCCTCCGGTCCACGGGTCCGCGGTTCCGGTAAATACGATGGCCTCTCCCAGCGGGAATGAGAATGTATCCTCCAGCGGGGTATAGAGAACAAACCGGATCCGGTTCCCTGCGGCGCCGTCCGTCCGGATATTTTTCGCGATCTGTCCCGCGACGATCGTGCCGATGCTTTTCCCTACGAACAGGATTTCCTCATACGCGGAGAAATCCGTGTCGGCCAGCATCTCCCGGGACTGGGACACCGCAATTTGAAAAGACTCTTCCATTCTTCCCCGGTCTCCGCGGATTTTCTTCGGGAACCCCGTATAGGGAAGCAGTTTTATCTCATACCCCTCTGCCGCCGCAATCTGTCTGCTGTAATGCATCAGCGGCTTATCGACCGTATACCCGATCCCCGGGAAGAAAACTGCCAGCTTGCTCATATTTTCGTCTCCTTAATTTTATTGTATGTTATAAGCGATAAGCACAGGTGCTCCTCCTCTTTCCGAGGCGGATCGTAAGTACAACTGTAAGTACCGCTCAGCAATAAGTACAACTGTAAGTACCGCTCAGCAATAAGTACAACTGTAAGTGCCGCTCAGCGATAAGCACAACTGTAAGTGCCGCTCAGCGATAAGTACAACTGTAAGTGCCGCTCAGCGATAAGTACAGCTCAGCGGCAGATGTCTGTCCTCCGCTGAGACAAAGCCCTCGCGGAGGCAAACCCTACAACGGATCACGGCCGCGCTTCCTTAACAATTTCCTGTATACACATGATCCAGATACTTCCCGGCCACTTCCTTCAGCCTGTAGATCCGGCGTACATCGGTGGCATTCCGGTCCTGCATCTGAAAACGCGGGAAAAACCGCGAAATATGAAGCGGCACGCTCCTGCCGGTCACTTCCCCTGCGCCGTTCTTCAATCCGCAAACCCAGCGGCAAAGCGCCTCCATCTCCGCCTCGGTATCATTCTCCCCGGGAATGATCAGTGTGGTCAGCTCCACATGGCAGACCTGCACGGCTCCCTCGATAAAATCCATCACCATCCCGCGGTCGCCCTTCAAAACCTCTCTGTAATAGCGGTCCGTAAAGCCCTTCAGATCGATATTCATGGCGTCGATATACGGCGCCAGCTTGTCAAGGACATGGCGGGCCGCGGTGCCGTTCGTGACCAGAACCGTTTTCATTCCCAGCGCTTTGATCCGTTTCGCCGTATCGAGCACATATTCATATCCGATCAGCGGTTCATTATAAGTGAATGCGACGCCGATGTTTCCCCTGTCCTTATAATATGCAGCGGTCTGGGCGAGTTCTTCCGGAGAAATCTCATCTGCCGTCTCCGAAAAGCGCCACGCCTGCTCCGACCAGGATATCTCATAATTCTGGCAGAACGGACACCGGAGGTTGCAGCCGTAGCTCCCGGCCGAAAGAATCAGACTGCCCGGAAAAAACCGGTTCAAGGGCTTTTTCTCGATCGGATCCAGGGCGAGCGACGTGATTTTCCCGTAGTTTGCCGGAAGCACCCGACCGTCCCGGCAGGTTCTTGCTCCGCAGAACCCGGTTTTTCCTTCTGCGATTTCGCAGTGGCGGAAACAGACATCGCATTTTGCCATCGTTTCTCTCCTTTACCCATCCTCCGCAGGAAACACAACAAATCATTCGCAACGAAGCTTTCCCGCCCGCGCTCTCCGTCAGGCTGCGGCGGCGCGCCCACATATGTCGGTCCATCTGTGCCGGATCACCTGTGCGGCACGGCGTCGTCTCCTCTTTTAAACAGCAGTGCCTTCATGTACACCGGCCACCTGTACCGGATCACTTGTGCGGCACGGCGTCGTCTCCTCTTTTGTACAGCAGCGCCTTCATGTATACCGGACCTGCTGTACCGGACCATCGTGCGGCACGGCGTCGTCTCCTCTTTTTTGCAGGCAGCGCATTCACGTATGCCGGACCACCTCAAAGCGCTCAAGCGTATACGGATCCCGCTCCCGGATTCCGCCCTTCTGCATGGCGATGGAAACCTGCTGCTGCGGCGTATCGACGCCGTCCAGATCCGGAAGCAGGAGTCCTCTTTTATGTCCGCAGCTGACGATCACGCCATACCGTTTCACGTCCAGCTCTTCGATCGAGGAGATCTTCTCCGGTTTTCCTAGCACATCGACATGGATCTCCAGCCACTTCAGTTCCTCCGCCTCGATGGGATCGAACCGCGGGTCCTGGGTGGATGCGCTGATGGCGTTCCGGATGATTTCCTGCGCAACATTTTCCGCAGTGGGGGCAATGGTGCCGATACAGCCGCGAAGCTTCCCATGCTTGTGAATGGAGACGAAGGCACCGGCGCGGGTCTTCGTCATCTCCTCGGGCAGGCCCTCCGGAACCGAAATCTTTTTTCCGTCCCGGATATACGCTTCCAGCGACTGTCTGGCAAGCCGGACATACGGATCCGATTTCGCTCTCTGTTCCAGGAGCTCGGTTTCTTTCTGTTTCAGATGTTTCTCAAGAAAATGCCGGTCCGGGTCCTCACCGTCCGGATAAAAAGTACAGATCCCGTATCCCACGCCGGTCACATCCTGATGGGACAGGGCCTCCGCCTTCACGGACATTCCGTCCAGCGCCCCTGCCATAATCACAAAGGAACGGTGCCCGCACTCGGCCGCCTTCTCGCAGAAGCTCTCCTCGAAGGAAAGCATTTCTCCGAACGCAGCCCGGCTGCACACATCCATGATCCGCTGATCATACGCCGGCCCTTCCGGGGCATATCCGTAAGGACCGTAGGACTGCAGCTTATGAGACAGATCTCCGCTGGCGATGAGCACAGTCCTTCTGCCAAGCCGCCCAATTGCCTCCTGCAGCATCATCCCAAACTGATAATGATCGGTCAGCGGCAGGCCTGACAACCCGATCCGCACAATCCGGAAATCATGATATTTCTGACGGATAAACCACAGCGGCACCATCGTCCCGTGATCGAGCCTGGCGTCTCTCTCACCGAGCGTTCCGGCGGGAAAACGGCGCTCTGCCGCAAGAGCGCAGATCTCATTCACCAGATCCTCGTCGTATTCCTCCTGAAATTTCACCTGCCCGGCCCGGAAATCCGCAAAGGATCCCTTCGCTCCGCGTCCGGGAGAGATATGGAAATAATCCGCGTACATGACCGCGTGCGGACTCGTGATGACGATCGTCTCCGGTTTTAACGCAGCGATCTCATCCGCAATCTGCTCGTACGCCCTGGTCGTCTCTCTGATCTGTGCCTCACTCCCGCGTCCGACCGCCGGAACAATCATCGGCGGATGCGGCACCATAAATGCAGCCTGGATCATCTTCGTTTCCTTTCTGTACCTTATCGGTATCTTTATCTGCTTCTTGTCCGGTCCTTCTTCTGCTGCTGCTTTTTATACGGATCTGTTTCTGTCTCTTTATCCGCTTATTTTCCTGCTTTTTATTATAATGATTCACGTGAAAAAAGTCGATTACAGATTGCTGTGCCTGTCAATGATTACCGTATCGGTCAACGACAGCGGCGCGCGTAAACGGCCGGGCTTTTCCGGCCTCAGGCGCGGCAGGGACACAGACGGGATCCATGGTTTCGAAAACTACGGGGTCCTGCCCGTCAGATTTCTGAATTTCAGATTGATGTATAAAGGCATATCAAATATACTATTTCTGAAATCCATTTCCCGGAATTACGAAAGGAGAACCAGATGCTCAAAATAACGTTCATGGGTGCAGGCAGCACGGTCTTTGTCAGAAATGTGATCGGCGACAGTCTCTGCACGCCGTCGCTTCGCGAGGCGGAATTCGCCTTATATGACATTGACGCCCAGCGGCTGAAGGATTCCGAGATTATCCTGGAAGCGATCAACCGCAATGTCAATCAGTCGCGCGCCAGGATCACCACCTACCTTGGAGTAGAAAACCGCAAGGAAGCTCTGCGCGGCGCCTCCTTTGTCATCAACGCGATCCAGGTCGGCGGTTATGACCCATGTACCATTACCGACTTCGAGATTCCCAAAAAATACGGTCTGCGCCAGACCATCGCAGACACCCTCGGGATCGGCGGCATCATGCGTGCCCTTCGCACCATTCCGGTCATGGAAGATTTCGCCCGCGACATGGAAGAAGTCTGCCCGGATGCTATTTTCCTGAATTACACCAACCCCATGGCCATGCTTTCCGGCTACATGCAGCGCTACACCGGCGTGAAAACCGTCGGTCTGTGCCACAGTGTCCAGGTATGCTCCAGCACCCTGCTCGAGGAACTGGATATGAAAGACAAGCTGGAGGGAAGAACGGAGCTGATCGCCGGGATCAACCACATGGCCTGGCTGCTTGAGATTAAAGACAAGGACGGAAACGATCTGTATCCGGAGATCCGCCGCCGTGCGTTTGAAAAGAACCGCAATGAGAAGCATAAAGATATGGTGCGTCTGGAATACATCAACCGCCTCGGCTATTACTGCACCGAATCCAGCGAGCACAACGCCGAATACAATCCTCTCTTTATCAAATCCAGATATCCGGAGATGATTGAAAACTGGCAGATTCCGCTGGACGAATATCCCCGCCGCTGTATCGAACAGATCGCCGGCTGGGAAAAGGAAAAAGCCGATATCCTTGCGGACGGAAAAATCACCCACGAGCGTTCCCGCGAATATGCTTCCTATATTATGGAAGCCGTTGTCACCAATACGCCCTACCGGATCGGCGGCAATGTCCTGAACCATCACCTGATCGACAATCTGCCCGACAACGCCTGCGTTGAAGTCCCCTGCCTCGTCGACGGCAGCGGCATCACGCCCTGTCATGTCGGAAGGCTGCCCGAACAGTGCGCCGCCATGAACCGCACAAATATCAACGTGCAGCTGCTGACGATCCAGGCCGCGCGCACCCGGAAATATGAAGATATTTACCGCGCCGCCATGCTCGATCCCCACACCGCTGCCGAACTGAACATCGACGATATCGTCGCCATGTGCGATGAGCTGATCGCAGCCCACGGAGATTATATGAAAATGTATCATCGTTGAGTCAGTAGGGAGGAGACAGGGGACGGTTCTCTGTCTCCTCCTGCCTCTCCTCTGGGAACAGCTTTTGAGAAACCGCTCCTGACGTCATGCGTCAGAAAAAGCGGACAACCTCATTCAGTTCTTTCCTGGGTTTTTCCACGGGCTCATTCTCTTTCTTTCCGATTGCAATCACGGACATAATCTGCTCATTCTCCGGGATTCCCAGTTCCTTCCGGATTACATCGGCGTCCCGGATCCCCATAATCAGGGTATCGTATCCGGCATTGGACGCAGCCAGCACAAGATAGGCATCATGCAGTCCCAAGTCATATGCGCCCCAGAAATTTCCGGCCTCATTGACCGGCGCGCCGTCGCCAAACCCGACGACATCTTTCACAAAGGTTGTAACGATCAGAGCTACACGCACTGCTTTTCTGATTGAATGCCGGAAGGCATCCTTCCCTGAGAGCCTCCAAAAGTGCAGGTGTTTCCGCGACATAACATCTCGATGTCTGCTGGTTTTTCCATGACGGAGCCTGCTGGGCCTGTGTCAGAATGGCGACCAGGTCCTCATGCGGGATTTCCGCCTTTTCATACGAGCGGATACTCCTGCGTTTTCTGATCAGTTCCGTAAATTCCATTGTTTTCTCCTTTCCAAAAAATCATAAAATAGGCGTTTGCGAAACGCCAGAAGCCGCGTAATTACGGCATTCTTTTTGTAACAAAATCAAACAACTCCTCACTGGTTCATGGTAAAATTGAGTTGCCAGAAACAATCAACCATGCCCAGAGAAAGGAGTTGTCACCCATATGATACCATATTATCAGATGACTTTGGCCGATGTTTTTACCGAAACTCAGGAAATTTTTG
>CACXHD010000129.1 GCA_902767335.1 uncultured Lachnospiraceae bacterium | reverse complement strand
AGTAGGAGCAGGCCATAGAGAGGGCCGTGCCCCACTGGCCGGCACCGGTCTCCGTCGTAACGCCTTTCAGGCCTTGCTTTTTTGCGTAATACGCCTGGGCGATGGCGGAATTGAGCTTATGGGAGCCGCTGGTATTGTTGCCTTCAAATTTGTAATAGATTTTTGCGGGGGTTCCAAGTTTCTCCTCCAGACAGTATGCACGGACCAGAGGGGAGGGGCGGTACATTTTGTAGAAATTCCGGATTTCTTCGGGAATCTCAATGAACGGATTTTCGTTGTCGAGTTCCTGGGCAACGAGCTCCTCGCAGAATACGCCGCCCAGCTCTTCGGCGGTCATCGGCTGACCGGTACCGGGATTCAGCATCGGCGCAGGTTTGTTCTTCATATCTGCGCGCACGTTATACCATGTCTTGGGCATTTCATTTTCTTCCAGATAGATCTTGTAGGGAATTTCTTTCTTTGCCATGATACATTTCTCCTTTTGATACGAATTTTTGTTTTTCTGCCGCGGGACAGAAAAAAATCCTGTCCCAGTTACAATTACGCTGGGACAGGATCATAATAAACGTATCCTGCGGTGCCACCCGGCTTGACATACGCCGCGCGTATGTCCACTCACTGCATACAAACATATGCTGGTTCTGCGAAATCAACTGCGAAAACAGCAGCTGTCTCACTCACGGAGAACCGATTCCGTCGCACATACTCCGGCAGCAGATCTTTTCGGATGCCGTTTCTGATCGCCCTCAGAAGTCCATTCGGTTTGATATGTTTCTCTGCCATCTCAGCACCGGCAGCTCTCTGTACAAACAGGGAAAAAACCTACTCACTCTTCTTCAACGGTTTTGTATATCATACTGGATTGCGGGGCATCCGTCAATAGAAAAAATAGAAAATTTTTCGTTTTGTCAAAATAATTTCCGCATGAACCACAAAAGGCACTGATTTTTATGGCTTTTTTGGGGATTTGAAGTAGAAACAGATCCGGGTTTTGCTTTATAATGAGCTTGCTCGGACGTTATTGTTTACCCCGGCGGTTTCGGCGGGTGCCGGAAGACGGAAGGGAACGTGGACACTGTCTGTCCGGTTTCGAAAGAAAAGGAGAAAAAGAATGATTTACGATTACACGATCACAACGGGCAAAGGCGAAGAACTGAATCTTGCGGACTATAAGGGCAAGGTCATCATGGTGGTCAATACGGCCACCGGCTGCTGATTCACGCCGCAGTACGCACCGATCGAGCAGATGTACAGAGATTATCATGACCAGGGGCTGGAGATCCTTGATATTCCCTGCAACCAGTTCGGCGGACAGGCGCCCGGGACGGACGAGGAGATCCATGAGTTCTGCACGATGCATTTCAACACGACCTTCCCGCAGATGAAGAAAGCGGACGTCAACGGTGAGAATGAGCTGCCGCTGTATACCTATCTGAAATCCGAGAAGGGTTTTGAGGGGTTCGGCGAGCATGAGTACAAGGCGCTGCTGGAGAAGATGTTTGCGGAAAACGACCCGGACTGGGACAAGAAGCCGGACATCAAGTGGAACTTCACGAAGTTCATCATCGACCGCAGCGGCAATGTAGTGGCACGTTTCGAACCGACCGCGGATATGGCGGAAGTGGAGGCGTGCGTCAAGGCATTGCTATAAGTCCCGGTGGGAATAAGCCATGTGGGAAATGACAGCCCATGGGAGCCATCCGGCCCGGGCTGTTTCCCAGGCAGACAATTGCATCTGGCCCGGACACAGGTAAACCAACTGTAGATTGCGGATCCGCCCCACGCATGGTATGGTTTTGACGTGGAGGTGCATAATGGTGAAACAGACTACATTTGGTTCCTGCATCCGTGCCCTGCGTCTGCAGAATAAGATGACACAGCTTCAGCTGGCAGACCGGCTGGGTGTAACAGACAAAGCGGTTTCAAAGTGGGAGCGGGATCTGTCACTCCCCGATATTGCTTTGATTCCGAAACTGGCGGATACCTTAGGCACGACGGTCAATGATCTTTTCAGAGGGTTTCAGGATGAGTGCCATCCGTCCAGACTGCTGCAGGTATTCGAGATGTCCCGGGATATCCGGATGCCGCTCCATATTATCCTCGGGTTTGTGGAAATTGCGAAAAACAATTACAGCGACCCGGAGATGCTCATGAAATATCTGGAGAGCATCAAAGTATCCGGCGAATATCTGATGACGCTGCTGAACAATAACCTCAGGGAGAAGTGCTGCCCGGAAGAGGATCCATGCTGCGGCGGGGAAACGCCGGTCGAGGCGGAGGATCTGGAGAAATATCTGCAGGAGAGGATTCTGGCCGGACAGAATCCGGTGCCTGTCTATGATTTTTCCGGGAAGCGGATTCTGATTGCGGAGGACATGGCGATCAACCGGGAGATCGCGGCCGGGCTGCTCGAACAGACCGGTGCCGAAATCGAATTTGCCGAAGACGGACAGATCTGTCTGGAGAAGGTGACTTTATCGCCGGCGGGATATTACGATCTGATTTTGATGGATCTTGTCATGCCGAACATGGACGGCCTGGAGGCAGCTCGGAATATCCGTCAGCTTCCGGATCAGGAAAAAGCGTCCATTCCGATTTTTGCCCTGACGACCAATGTGCAGGAGAAGGACCGCAGTGCGGCATTTGACGCAGGCATGAATGAATTTACGGAAAAACCGATCTTTGTGGACCGGCTGCTGGAGACCATGAGCCGGTATCTCGGGCCGGCGAAGGCGGCAGACCCTGCCTCCGGAAAACAGGGGCAGTAATGCCGGCGGGTTTCTTCCTGCCGGCATCTGCTCGGCGCATCTGCTCTGCGAGGCGGAGCGGGGCAGGAGTGAGTCGTGGAATACATTCCCTGCTGACTTACTGCCTGCCAGCATCTGCTTTGCGTGGCGGAGCGGAGCAGGAGTGAGTCGTGGAATACGTTCCCTGCTGACTTATTGCCTGCCGGCATTTGCTCTGCGAGGCGGAGCGGAGCAGGAGTGAGTCGAGGAATACATTCCCTGCTGACTTACTGCCTGCCGGCATCTGCTTGGCGTGGCGAAGCGAGGCAGGAGTTAGTCACGAGATACGTCCCCTGACTCATCTCACTGAAACCGGCTTATATCAATGCCCTCCAATGCCAGGAGGGCTTTTTTGCGCGGCAGGCCTCCGCCGTAGCCGGTCAGCTTTCTGCCGGCTCCGACAACCCGGTGACAGGGGACGATGATGCAGACCGGATTGCGGCCGACGGCGCCGCCGACCGCCTGGGCCGACATCCGTTCGATCCCGTGCATCTTTGCGATCTGTTCGGCGATCCATCCATAGGTAACGGTCCGGCCGAAGGGGATTTCACACAGGATGTCCCAGACATGGGTTTGAAAGCTGGATCCGGACAGATTCAGTTTCGGGAAAAAGCCGGGATCCCGCCCGGAAAAGTACAGGTCCAGCCAGTGTTTTGTCTGGTCAAAGCAGTCCGTTTCGCGGCGGACGGCGTCTTTTTGAAGGTCGGGAAAGGTAAACCGGCTGCCAGTTTCAAACCACAGGCCGGTCAGCCCCTCTTCACCTCCTGTCATCACAAGCCGCCCCAGCGGTGATTCATAATCGTTGATGTACATAGGTACTCCCTCGATGAAAGGACCGGTCGTTTACTCTCCCTCGACGAAGGGGCAGACGCCGGTCCTGTTTCTGCATAAGCGGAGCGAAAGCCCACATCCTTGCCGGAATGTACAGGGGCAAGTCGTTTATTCCCCCATCACCTGGAAGACAATTTCGCGGTGCCGGTCCCTTGTGTCGCATTCGACCAGTGTCAGATTCTGCCATGGCCCGATGGTGATGTCTCCGTTGACGAAGGGGATGGTGATAAAGGGCGAGAGAATCGCCGACTTGATATGGCTGGATCCGTTGTCGTCGCCCCAGGTTTCGTGATGCTTGTAATAAACAACGCGCCCGTCCGAATCGAGATAGGGCGAGATGATATCCAGCGCTTCTTTCAGATCCCGGGTGACAATGCCCGGTTCGAATTCCAGCGTCGTCAGCGCCGCGACGCCGCCGGTCGTAAAGCCTGTGACGATTCCGGAGCGGATCTGCTTCTCGCTGCAGGCTTTTCTTACTGCCGAACGGAAATCTTCCGTCACATCAATCATTCCCATGTTCCCTCTGGTATTGTACGATTTAAATTCCGTATATACTGCCATGCTTACCTCTCTTCATTTTATTGATCATTTCATGGAGGAGACAGGGGCCGGGGAGGAGACAGGGGACGGTTCTGGGAGGAGACAGGGGACGGCTCTGGGAGGAGACAGGGGACGGTTCT
>CACXHD010000128.1 GCA_902767335.1 uncultured Lachnospiraceae bacterium | reverse complement strand
GACTCATGAACATGCAGTATGCCATCGAAAACGACAAGATCTATGTCCTCGAAGCCAATCCCAGGGCATCCCGTACGGTGCCGCTGGTATCCAAAGTCTGCAATATCCGCATGGTACCCCTGGCCACAGAGATCCTTACGTCGGAGCTGACAGGGAAGCCCTCACCGGTACCCGGCCTGAAAGAGCAGCATATTCCTTATTACGGCGTGAAGGAGGCGGTGTTCCCCTTCAATATGTTCCCCGAGGTGGATCCGGTCCTCGGACCCGAGATGCGCTCCACCGGCGAAGTGCTCGGAATTGCTCCGACCACCGGCGAAGCTTTCTTCAAAGCGGAAGAAGGCGCAAAGGCTACCCTGCCGCTCGAAGGCACGGTCCTGATCTCCGTCAACCGGAAAGACAAACCGGAAGTCGCCCAGATTGCCCGTATTTTCCATGAGTGCGGTTTCAAAATCCTTGCAACCGGCCACACTTGGGAAACCATCTGCAATGAGGGGATCCCGGCAGAGAAGGTGAAAAAACAGTATGAAGGCCGCCCGAACATCCTGGATTACATGACCAACGGCCAGATTCAGCTGATCATCAATTCTCCGGTCGGCAAGGACAGCATCCATGACGACAGCTATCTGCGCCGCAATGCCATCCGGCTTCGGATCCCTTATATCACAACGATCGCCGCTGCGAGAGCAGCCGCGGAAGGCATTCAGTACATCAAGAAGCATGGCACGGGCGAGATTCGTTCGCTTCAGGAATGGCATTCCATGATTAAATAAAGCCTCCCGTCTTCGGGGCGCCCGCCCCGGGCGCAATCGCTTTTGCGGCATAATTCCTTTGAAAAAAACAGCCGGTTCCGCATTTTTGCGGAACCGGCTTGTTTTTGTTTTATTTCATTTTGCTTATGATCAGTCGTTAAATCCGACTCTTCCCGCATATGTGGTATGCAGCAGTTCATGTGCCAGATGGGAATTGGGCTCGCCGAGATATTTCTCATAGAGTTCAATAATCTGCGGATTGTTATGAGACTGGCGGATCACCTGACGCTCGTCCTCAGAGTACAGGGCGTTTGCTCTCTTCTCTTTGTAAGTGTCAAGGATATCATCCGACTCGTTCGGAAGGAATACGCTTCTCACATACGACTGGCCGCCGCCGTTGATGCAGCCGCCCGGGCAGCCCATGATCTCAATAAACTGATATTTGGACTTGCCTTCGCGGATCTCATCCAGAAGGACGCTGGCGGACTTCATGCCGGAAGCGATCGCAACGTTGACGACCGTGCCGTTGATGTCGATGGCCGCTTCGCGGATCCCGGCGTCATGGCCGCGGACTTCTTCGAATTTGATCTTTCCGTATTCATTTCCGGTCAGTTTGTAATAAACGGTACGGAGCGCTGCTTCCATAACACCGCCGGTAACGCCGAAGATAACGCCGGCACCGGAGTAATCGCCCATGATGTCCTGATCCCATTCTTCATCCGGCAGACGGTCAAAAATGATACCGGAACGGCGGATCATTCTGCCGAGCTCTCTTGTGGTAATAACCGCATCGACATCCGCAAGTCCGTTCACCTTGAGCTGCTCTCTCTCTTTTTCGAACTTCTTTGCCGTACACGGCATGACAGATACGACAAAGATGTCTTTCGGATCAACGCCATGCTCTTTCGCCCAGTAGGATTTGATAATCGCGCCCTGCATCTGATGCGGGGATTTGCAGCTGGACAGATGCGGAAGCAGATCCGCGTAATTGTATTCAGCGTAATTGACCCAGCCCGGTGAGCAGGAGGTAATCATCGGAAGAACGCCGCCGTTCTGGAGACGGCCAAGCAGTTCCGTGCCTTCCTCCATGATCGTAAGGTCAGCGCCGAAGTTGACGTCATAGACTCTCTCGAAGCCCAGTCTTCTCAGTGCCGCAATCATCTTGCCGGTCACCGGAGTTCCGACGGGCAGGTCGAATTCTTCTCCGAGGGAAGCTCTGACTGCCGGAGCCGCCTGGACAATCACATGTTTGCCGGCTGCCATCGCAGCGTCAATCTTTTCGATCTCGGATTTCTCCATCAGAGCGCCGGTCGGACATACCGTGATGCACTGACCGCACTGGATACACGGAGAATCTGCAAAGCTTCTGTTTTCCGCGGGTGAAACGAAGGTTCTGAAACCTCTGTTCTCAAATCCGAGGATGCCAAGTCCGTGCGCGTTCGCGCATCTTGCGATACATCTTCCGCAGAGAATACACTTGGATGTGTCGCGAATGATCGCGGGCGCTACATCGTCGTAAATGGTCTCGGAATGAACACCCTGGAACGCGTTTTCTCTTGCTCCGGTGACATTTGCCACATGAAGAAGTTCACATTTGCCGTTCTTCGCGCACTGCTGGCAGTTCATATTGTGGTTGGAGAGCAGCAGCTCTACGCTTCTGCGTCTCGCTTCAATCGCCTTCTGGGACGAAATGCGGATCTCCATGCCTTCGCTGACCGGATATACGCAGCTGGCTACCAGGCCGCGGGCGCCGGTTGCTTCGACCAGACATACGCGGCAGGAACCTCTGTTGCACTCACCATGATTGAATGCACATAAGGACGGAATCTCGAAGCCGCAGGCTTTGGCCGCTTCAAGGATCGTCATGCCGGCATCGACCTCAAAAGGAACGCCCTCAATTTTAATATTCACTTTTGACATGATCGTTCCTCCTTATCTCTTCTCGATTGCTTTGAATTTACAGGTAGAGATACAAGCGCCGCACTTCACGCACTTGCTCGCATCGATCGCCATAGACTCTTTCTTGTGACCCGGAGCGATGTAATCCGTCTTGGTAATGCAGTTCGCCGGGCATCCTCTTGCGCACATGCCGCAGCCGATGCACTTGTCGGGATCGATGTGATACTCCATAAGGTTCTTGCAGACATGTGCAGGACACTTGTGATCCTGAATATGGGCAAGATACTCATCTCTGAAGTGGGTGAGCGTCGAAACGATCGGGTTTGCGGAAGTCTGTCCCAGAGCGCACAGGGAGTTGGTCTTCACGGTCTGGCTGAGTTCATCCAGCTCGTCCAGATCCTTCATCGTGCCTTTTCCTTCTGTGATCCTGGTCAGGATCTCCAGCATACGCTTCGTGCCGATACGGCAGGGAGTACATTTACCGCAGGACTCGTCGCAGATGAATTCCATATAGAATTTTGCGACGTCGACCATGCAGTTGTCTTCATCCATGACGATGGCGCCGCCGGAACCCATCATGGAGCCCTTCGCAACCAGATTGTCAAAGTCGATCGGCTCGTCCAGATACTCTTCCGTCAGACATCCGCCGGAAGGTCCGCCGGTCTGGATCGCTTTGAACTTCTTGCCGTTGGGGATGCCGCCGCCGATATCATAGATCAGCTCGCGGAGCGTTGTTCCCATCGGAACTTCCACAAGGCCGACATTGTTGACTTTGCCGCCCAGAGCGAATACCTTGGTTCCTTTGGAACGCTCTGTACCCACGGAAGCGAACTCATCTGCGCCGTTCCGGAGGATATACGGTACACAGGCCAGAGTCTCAACGTTGTTTACGATGGTGGGCTTGCCCCACAGACCGCTGATCGCCGGGAATGGCGGACGGGGTCTGGGCATACCGCGCTTGCCTTCGATGGAGTTCAGCAGAGCGGTCTCCTCGCCGCAGACGAATGCGCCGGCGCCGAGACGGATATGGCAGTCAAAGCTGAAATCGGTGCCAAGAATGTTCTCGCCCAGCAGACCCAGCTCTTTCGCTTCCTTGATCGCCAGTCTCAGACGGCGAACAGCAATCGGATACTCCGCACGGACATAGAAATAGCCGTTCTGTGCTCCGATCGCATAGCCTGCGATCACCATACCTTCGATAACTGCAAGGGGAT
>CACXHD010000127.1 GCA_902767335.1 uncultured Lachnospiraceae bacterium | reverse complement strand
TTCCGGAGGAGTACTGGACGCTGGATGCGGATCTGTCCGTGAAGGGGGAAAAAAAGCTTCTGACAGCCCATTTCTATGGAATGGACCATAAGAAACTGCCGGTGACTTCGCAGGAGATGGCGGACGAGATCACACAGGAGGTATCGAAAGCCGAATGGAAGGTCTCGGAGATCCGGAAGGGAGAGCGGGTCCGAAAGGCGCCGCTGCCCTTTACCACCAGTACGCTTCAGCAGGAAGCCTCCAAGGTTCTCAATTTCTCAACACAGAAAACCATGCGGATCGCCCAGCAGCTCTACGAAGGCGTAGAACTGCCCGGACAGGGAACGGTCGGTCTGATCACGTATCTGCGTACGGATTCGACCCGGATTTCCGAGGAAGCGGACAAGGCCGCCAGGGCGTTTATTACAGAAAACTTCGGTGAACAGTACACAGCGCTGCAGCCCCGCACAGCCTCTGGAACACAGAAGATTCAGGATGCGCACGAGGCAATCCGGCCTTCAGACATCACCCGGACACCGGTTGCCATGAAGGATGAGCTGAGCAGAGACGCCTTCCGCCTTTATCAGCTGATCTGGCGTCGTTTTGCCGCAAGCCGGATGAAACCGGCGGTATACGAGACCACCAGCGTTGCGCTGCAGGCAGGAAAATATACCTATAATGTTTCCGCTTCCAGACAGCTGTTCGACGGTTTTCTGGCGGTCTATACCGATACGGATGAGCCGGAGCAGGAGAAGGGCAATGTCATTACCGGCCGGCTCGACCGTGACAGTGTGCTGACGCTGGAAGAATCGAGAAGCAGTCAGCACTTTACGCAGCCGCCGGCGCATTATACGGAAGCTTCTCTTGTGCGCACGCTGGAAGAGCTGGGGATCGGCAGACCGAGCACCTATGCGCCTACCATTACGACGCTGCTGGCGCGCCGATATGTCCTGAAGGAACAGAAAAATCTGTATCTGACGGAACTGGGAGATACGGTCAACCATATCATGGTCACTTCCTTTCCGGGGATCGTCGATGTGAAATTCACGGCAAATCTGGAAACGCTGCTGGACAGTGTCGGTGAAGGACAGCTTGACTGGAAGACGATTGTACGGAATTTCTATCCGGATCTGGATGCGGCCGTGGAAGCCGCTTCGAAGAGCCTTGAGAAAGTGACGATCGCTGACGAAGTGACCGATATCGTCTGTGAAGAATGCGGTCGCAATATGGTCATCAAATATGGTCCGCATGGAAAATTCCTTGCATGTCCCGGTTTCCCGGAATGCAGGAATACAAAGCCCTATCTTGAGAAAGCCGGGGTCAAATGTCCGCTTTGCGGCGGAGAGGTTGTGATCCGTAAGACAAAGAAAGGCCGAAGGTTTTACGGTTGTGAAAATACGGACTGCAGTTTTATCTCCTGGCAGAAGCCTTCCGGGCAGAAATGTCCGGTCTGCGGAAGCTATATGATTGAAAGAGGAAACAAACTGCAGTGCGCAAACGAGGAATGCCGGAAAGTGCTTCCGCGCAGAGCGGAGGACAAAGCCGAGGATTCATCGGCACTTTCCTGATTCCGGATCGAACTGCGTTAACAACATCAAACGGGAGAGACGTCTATGAGCAGTGTTCAGTTACTTGACAAAACAAGAAAAATTAATCAGTTGCTGCATAACAATCATTCCGGGAAGGTTGTATTCTCGGATATCTGTGAGGTGCTGACCGGGATCCTTCAGGCCAGTGTGCTTGTCATCAGCCGGAAAGGAAAGGTGCTTGGTTCCAGCTCCTGCAGCGGTGTCGGGGATATGAGCGAAATGATCAGCACAAAGGTGGGAGACTTTGTGGATCCGATGCTGAACGAGCGTTTCCTGTCGATTCTTTCCACAAAGGAAAATGCAAATCTTCAGACCCTCGGATTCGAAGGGGAGGACACGCTGAACTACTGCGTTATGATCAATCCCATCGATATCTCCGGAGAGCGGCTCGGAACACTGTTTCTATACAAGTCAGAAGGCTCTTTCGATATTGACGATATCATTCTGAGCGAATACGGTACAACGGTTGTCGGCCTGGAAATGATGCGTTCCGTAAATGAAGAAACCGCGGAGGAAAGCCGGAAAATATCGGTGGTCCGTTCTGCGATCAGTACCCTGTCCTATTCCGAGCTGGAAGCCATTATTCATATCTTCAATGA
>CACXHD010000126.1 GCA_902767335.1 uncultured Lachnospiraceae bacterium | reverse complement strand
TCGTGAACTGTATTCAGTTGTCAAGGATCATGGTCAATAGTTACTCGCAGATGACGCCTCTGCAAATACTTTTGGCGTCTGAATCATTCTATATAAAAAAACATGGACTTACATTTCAGTCCATGCTCCCGTAAATGCCCGTTCTATCGGGCTTTATTGATCCTTATAGATATTATCTTCCTTATCCTCAAATATCTGCTGCTGATTGATTCCTCGAAGCATCACATGGTATATCCCACTGTCAGAATGAATTCTTGCAGCCCTTGGCATAGTTCATCACCTCATGGCAAGTATAGCATTAGGGATTTTTAAAGTCAATATGTGTTGTGTCTCAATCAACCAGAACAATTTTTCAATCAGAGAACCGTCCCCTGATTGACTGATTGACCTGATTGAGAAAAGAACTTGACCTGTTTTCTCATCAGGATTATGATAAATATAAAGTTGTGAAAAGTTGTGAAGCAGTATAATGTTTGTGAAAAGTTGTGAAAGGAAATATAGGTTGTGAAAACGGATAACTGCAGCAATCTGACGAATCCCTTTTCTCTCTCTTTTGGGAAAGAACCTCTGAGCCTTATCGAACGAGACTATCAGAATAATGAAATTCTTCAAAGCTTTGAATCTGATAACCCTGCTTATCAGGTATGCATGATTACAGGTGTGAGAGGATCGGGAAAAACAGTGGCGCTAACCAACATTGCAAATCAGCTGCGTTCAAATACAAACTGGATCGTCATCGATTTGAATCCTGAGCGGGATCTTCTGCACACACTGACTGCTGAACTGAGCAACCGAAAAGAACTCCTTCAGCTGTTTCGCGACGCAAAAATCAATCTGTCTGTTCTCGGCTTCGGTCTGGAAATCGATGGTGAACCTCCTGTCACTGATCTGATTGTCGCATTGCGAAGGATGCTGGAAAAACTGACTCGAAGCGGAAAGCGTGTTCTTGTTACGGTTGACGAGGTATCATCCACTCCTGGTATGCGTGAGTTTGCCAGCCAGTTTCAGATTTTTCTGCGGGAGAATCTACAAGTTTTCCTGCTCATGACAGGCCTTTATGAAAACATTTATGAACTGCAAAACGAAAAGACACTCACCTTCCTGTATCGAGCTCCCAAAATAGAAATGAAACCTCTGAGCATCCCCCTGATCATGAAAAAATACCAGGATATTTTTGGCCTGACCACCGATGAAGCGTTATCCATGGCCGGAGCCACCATGGGATATCCCTTCGCCTTTCAGGTACTAGGCTATCTGTGCTGGGTAAAAAAAGAAAAATGGCAGGATCTGTTGCCTTTATATGATACATATCTGGAAGATTACGTCTATGAAAAAATCTGGAGTGAACTATCGCCGAAGGATCAGGCAGTCCTTACAGCCATGAGCAGTGCTTCTTCCGGAAAAGTGGAGAACATAAGAAGTCTGATCGGTATGCCATCCAACAGTTTTACTACCTATCGCTCAAGACTGATCAGAAAAGGATTGATTATCTCTCCTTCTTATGGGACGCTGAGATTTGCACTTCCCAGGTTTCGTGAATTTGTCCGGCGTCAGGTGTTTCTCAGTGTGGAATAACTGTCCGACCTGATCAGCAGATTTGCAAGGCCAATCAGGGAACCGTCCCCTGATTGCAGAGAACCGTCCCCTGATTGCCTTCTCAGCGCTCCATCTTCCAGAAAGCGGCGCTGTACGGAGCAAGATGCGAACCGCCGCCGAAGTCATGCACCTTCCCGCTGATCAGATCGATCGCGGTGCCGCACCCGGCGTTAAAATGTGCCACGTATTCGTTCTCATCTGCATTGATTGCCACGAGGACACGCTCATGCTCGCTCTTTCTCTCAAAAATGCATTGCCGGTTAGTGAGTACGATGCTGGTAAAATCTCCGAAGCAGAGTGCTTCCGAGCCGCTCTTCGCTTTCGCGAGAGCCGCGATCCAGTCCGTCAGTTCATTCCACTGCGGCTCGTCATAGCTGAGGCGGAGGGCCGGGTCTCCGTCTTTTTTCTCTCCTTTGGCTCCCCATTCGCTTCCATAGTAAATGCAGGGGTATCCGGGCATGCCGAAGGCAAGCGCATAGATCAGCGGCAGATGATTTGGATTCTGCAGGATACTGGCAACCCTTGTTACGTCATGGTTATCCACAAAACTCATCAGATGCATGCCGCGGTACAGGCACCAGGGATCTTTGCCAAACTGGCGCATCAGAGAGTGATTGATTTCAAACATGTTCATGCTGTTGAAACTCGAAAAGAGCCCTTTATAGCACTCGTAGTTCGTAGCCGAATGAAGCATTCCCTCTCCGCAGATCGTCTTATAATCACCCCCCAGAATCTCTCCGATCAGATAGAACTCCGGTTTCAGCTGATCCGTATAAGCGCGAAGCCGGCGAATAAAATCGCGGTCCAGAAGGTAGGCAACGTCAAGCCTGAGGCCGTCGATACCAAATTCCTTTGTCCAGAAGCCTACCGTATCCAGCAGGTAATTGATCACCGCTTCATTGCGCAGGTTCAGCTTGACCAGATCATAATGGCCTTCCCAGCCTTCATACCAGAGGCCGTCATTATAATTGGAGTTTCCGTCAAAACTGATATGGAACCAGTCCTTGTAGGGGCTCTCCCACTTGCGCTGCAGGACATCCTGAAACTGCGTAAAGCCCCTGCCGACATGGTTAAAAACGGCATCCAGAATCACCCGGATTCCTGCCTCATGCAGCTTGTTACATACTTCGCGGAAGTCCTCGTTTGTTCCAAGGCGGTTGTCAACTCTCCGGTAATCCCGGGTATTGTAGCCATGGGAATCCGACTCAAACAGAGGATTAAAATATACCGCAGTGACGCCCAGCCTCTTAAGATGCCCAATCCAGTCAAGTACCTTGCGGATGCGGTGCAGGTCTTCTTCGCCTCTGCCGGCAGCGGCCGTGTTTTCCTGGTTCAAAACAGCGGACGGCTCCAGCGGATTGCCAAACGGCGCTCCGCAGAAACCCAGTGTATAGATCTGATACATTATGCTTTCTTCAGCCCACATATTCGTTATTACTTCCTTTATTCCTTTATTTTCAATATCATAAAACCTGTCAGCTACAACGATAGCAAACAGGTTTTAAATCTCGCAGACACCCTTACATGATTGCAATAGATGATGTATTGCAATCATACAGCAGATTGGCATGATTTTCAAGTATAGGGAATTCCATCACATCAGACTCATTTTCAGCCGCCAACACTTCTTCAGCGGTTCCGCGATTTGTCACGCGGCTATCATTTATCATTCCTCAATGCGGAATGATTCGCGCCAGCACGAGGGTTTCCAGGGGCTCTATGATTCTCTCTCCCCGCTCTGAACGAAGGTTTTCTTCCGGGCATTCTCTGCCGGCCGCAATGGCAGCGTCGAGCAGAAGTTTTCCTTCCGGGAGGTTGATCGTGACGGGGGTTCTCCGGAAGTTCTGAATAAAGAGATACTCTTTTTCCGATGTCTGCCTGGAGGTTACCTCCACGCCTTCCGGAACGGTTTCCAGCAGGCCGTGAAGGCCGGCTTCCCCGGCGATCCTGCTGTAAATATCATCGTAGAATGCCTGCTCAAAGTCTGCGCAGACGTAATAGGCCTTTCCTCTTCCCCAGCGGTTGACGGTTAAGGCCGGCAGGCCGGCATAAAAATCCTCTGCGTAGGTCATTAAAACCTGCGCTCCCTTTACGGAAACCAGTTCGCACAGATGATTGCAGGTATACGTCTTCCCGATGCCCAGCGGATTTCCGGAGACCGGAAGTGCGGTGTTTTTCTCCCAGTCATACAACCCGTCGATCTCTGTGCTGCGCAGGCCCAGCACATCCATCAGGCCATGCGGCGTTCCTTCCAGAAAACACAGATCCGTGTCATCCACGATTCCGGACCAGTAAGTCATGATCACCGTACCGCCCTGCTCGACGAAAGCGCGCACCTTATTCTCGTATTCGTCCCGGAACATGTAGAGCATGGGCATGGCGACCACCTGATAATCGTCCAGCGGCTGCGTCATATCGATCACATCCACGTTCAGTCCCATCTTCCGGAATGCCTGCCAGGACTTTTCTACGGTTTCTTTATAGAAGAGTCCCTGGTTTCTCGGCCCGGCCGCATCCTCCATGGCCCAGCGGTTTTCCCAGTCAAACAGAACCGCCGCCCGTGCCGCGGTCTGTGCGCCGGCAGTCTCACGGATCGCTCTCAACGCGTTCCCGACCCTGGCAACCTCCTGCAGGACCCGGGTATCTTCCCCGCCATAGTGATCGATGACCGCTCCGTGGAATTTCTCGGAAGCGCCGCGGCTCTGCCGCAGCTGAAAATACAGAACGCTGTCTGAACCGTGGGCAACGGCCTGAAGCGAGGCTGCTGCGAGCATCCCCGGCTTTTTCAGCTTGCTGACCGGCTGCCAGTTGGTGGCGGACGGACAGGATTCCATCAGCAGGAAGGGCTCTTTTTTCAGGCTGCGCATGATATCATGCTGCATGCCGGCGTCCAGGGCGGTGAGTGCCTCCTCCTTCTTATGCCAGGATGGATAATTATCCCAGGAGATAAAATCGACGGTCTCTGCCAGTTTGTGATAATTCAGGGGTCGGAAGTCGTACATCAGATTGATGGTGGTCGGCAGATCCGATCCGCCCTCCCGGATTGCCTCCGTCTCCACCCGGATAAAGTCAGCGGTACTCTCCGTGACGAATCGGCGCCAGTCAAGATTGAGGGCATGCAGACCGGGCTCACCGATGGAAGAAGGAGCCTCAATCTGATCAAAGTCATTGTAGGTATGGCTCCAGAAGGTCGTCGCCCAGGCCTTGTTCAGCGCTTCGATTGTACCATATTTTTCCCGAAGATATTCCCGGAACTTCTCCTGGCACAGAGGGCAGAAGCAATCATGGGCACAGCCGGCCAGCTCGTTGGAGAGATGCCATGCGATGACTCCCGGATGCCTGCCGAAGGCTTCGGACAGCTTCCGGTCGATCCGGCGGACTTTCTCCCGGAAAACCGGAGAGGAGTTGCAGTGATTATGGCGCTGTCCGAAGTAATCCCTCTGCCCCCTGTCATTCACCCGGAGGACTTCCGGATACCGATCCGCCATCCACTTTGGACGCGCACCGGTCGGCGTAGCCAGGATCACACGGATCCCATTTTCATAAAGCCGGTCAATGATCCTGCGCATCCATTCCAGATCATATTCTCCTTCCCTGGGCTCCAGCACTGCCCAGGAAAAGACCCCCATGGTCACTTCATTGATCCCGGCCTTTTGAAACAATTCGATGTCTTTCTCCAAAATCTCCGGATTGTCCAGCCACTGCTCCGGATTGTAATCTCCACCGTGCAGATATCCGCTGAAATGGATTCCTCCTGCCATGTTATTCTCCTTATCCAGGGAGACAGGGGACGGTTCTCTGTCTCCTCTCTTGTCTGCTTCAAACAGCAGTTTCCCGCTTTCCTCTTCTCAGGATAAAGCATGTCTGCCGCCATTGCAATCCGTTTTCATATGCTTTCGCCTGTATATATTCCGGCTTGTCAGTCTGAATTTTTTCTTTTTCGGTCTTTCTTTACAAGACGATCCCGATTATGAGCCTCCGCCCCCATGCGGTGCATGGCTGTGGCATTACGGTTTGCGTCGTATCCGGTCCGGCTCAATTTCCGTCTCCTTCTTCGGCGGCTTTTCCATCTCCAATGCCTTTTCCGCTTCCGCGGCGCGCCGCATGACGGCCCTCACCTTCGGCACGGATACCGACAGCTTGTTTACGCCGGCCTGAATCAGGCTCTTAACGACCTCCTCTCTGCCGGCGAGTTCCCCGCAGACCGAAATGGGAATATGATTTTCTGCCGCTGCCCGTGCTGTCATCCGGATCAGCCGCAGGACTGCTTCATGGGATGGATCGTCATACTCCTCCAGCCCCTCGGCTTCCCGGTCCAGTGCCAGCGTGTACTGGGTCAGATCATTGGTCCCGACACTGAAAAAATCCACCTTCCCGGAAAGCTCTTCAGCAAGCAGCGCCGCTGCCGGCGTCTCCACCATGGCCCCAAGAGGCGGCAGGCGGAAGGGTATTCCCGCCCGGGTGAGTTCTTTGGCGCATTCGCTCATGCATGCTTCCACCGCTTCGATCTCCCGGACAGATGTCACCATGGGGACCATCACTTTGACATTTCCGTACGCCGCCGCGCGCAGCAGCGCCCGAAGCTGGGTTTTGAACAGTTCCCGCTCCTTCAGGGAGATCCGCAGCCCGCGCCAGCCCAGAGCCGGGTTCTTCTCATCCGGAAGCGGCAGCCAGGCCGGCCGTTTGTCCGAGCCAAGGTCCATCGTCCGAATGACGGTTTCTTTTTCTCCCATTGCTTCCGCGACCCTTCGATAAGCCTCAAACTGTTCCTCCTCGGAGGGCGCGGTCTCCCGGCCCAGAAACAGAAATTCCGAGCGCATCAGTCCCACACCCTCTGCGCCGGAAGCGAGCAATTCTTCGATATCCTCCGGACCTGCAATGTTTGCAAACACTCTGGTGCGCCGTTCACTGATGTCCGCTGCCGCGTCCTCCTCCTGCTTTCTGCTTTCTTCCATTTGCTGCAGCGCCTGCTGATACATTTCCTCTTCCGGGTCCAGGATCAGCCTTTCCCCGTCAATGATCAGCCTGCTGCAGGCACGGGCTGCTTTTGCCGCTTCCGATGAACCATATACATATGGAATCCCCAGATTTCCCGCGATCACAGAGACATGGGAGGATGGGGTGCCCCGGACGGTCAGAATTTCAAGAAGCAAAGCCGGATCAAACCCGGAAAGCTGCGCAGGACTGAGTTCCTCCGCCACGAGGATGGACGGAACCGCCAGAGTCCTTCTTTCATCGCCTCTGAGAATCCCCACCAGCCTTTGCGTGATCCCATTTACATCATCGCATCTTCCCCGGATATAGCTGCTCTCGCTGGCCGCGAATGCCCGCGCCACATCCTGCCCGGTCTGCCGGGCTGCCCGGGCAGCCTCCTGCCCTTCCTCGCAGATCCGTCTCCGGATGGCGCCGGCATATTCCTCATCTTCCAGCAGGATCCGCTCCGCCTCAAAAATCGCCGCACTTTTTTCGTCCGCCTCCCGGGCAGCCGCTGTGAGCTCCTGTTTCAAAGCAAGAACAGCCTTGTCAAACCGGCGCAGTTCCTCTTCGGGGCTTCCTGCGGCCGAATAATCCAAAGCGCTCTCTCCCTTTTCGTCAGCCATCCTGCGGTCTGCCGTTCGAAGCCCTGCCGCCCCGGCATCCACACCCGGCGCATCAAGATCAAACACCGTTCCTGCCGCGAAACCCGTCTGGGCCGCTTTTAACACATATTCCTTCATCCCGCTGCTCCAATCAGATTCACTAAGTCAATGTAAATCCATACGTCTATGGGAGAATCTTCTCTGCTCCTCTCACCATTGAATGGTAATCACTGCCTTCTCCGCCTTTTCAGGAAGCGGCAGTGACCACATCGCACCATCCCTGCTGATCCGGCCGGTCATATCCTCTGCGCCTGCCAGAACCCTGGACGGCGCCTCATTACCGGCCCATCCCACGGTTCCGGTCTCATGCAGGATGATGACCTGCGTGTCGCCATCTCCGCTGATGCTTTCCACGGCTGTAAAACCGACGTATTTATCCAGCAGTCCCAGACAGGCTCCTCTGCCCTCAGCCGGCAGGATTACATACCAGGCAAATTCTCCCGCACCGATTTCCTCCGTATAGGATTCTGTTTTTTCCTGCAGCCGTACCTTTTTGCCAAAGTAGTCGAAAATCCAATATTTCCCGGTGTCCTTCAGATCCGGGACATCCGCCGGTTGAAAGGAGACCGTCTGCGGTTCGTTTGTCAGATTATAGGCAGCAATTCCGCCCGCGTTGTCCCTCTCTCCCCAGGAAGCCGTATTGTGCAGCTTCAAAACGCCGTTCCTTCGCGGATCCGTGAAAATGCAGTCCTCTGTCGGCCTTGCAGACCGGTTCATCATCAGCAGCTGCCCGTCTGCGTAAGCAAGCGGCCTGAGCACCTCCGGATCCGTTTCCGAGATTTTGTCGCTTACATACACCGGTCCGCCGCTGATGGCCCGCAGCAGGCTGTGTTTGACAGCGTGCACATGCTTTGACCAGAACATATCCCAGTCACAGCAGTAGATCTCATTGTGATATATCGCATTATATGCATTCTGCAGAAGATGTTCGACAAAGCTTTCTTCCTGCATGGGCAGGAAGTCATCGCTGTTTCTGGAAACCGCTGAGGATGGCCTGGCCACGATGCTCTCCATCGCCATGCCCATGCAATTGATGATCGCACCATCCATCCGGTACGCGCCGCTCTCAAGCGCCCGTCCCAGGCCGCGCGCAGCTTCGCAGACAGAGATCTCATTTTCAAAATAGAATGGTACCGCGCTCTGACCGTCAACCTTGATGAAGTCGATTCCCTCGTTTTTGAGCACATCACACCAGTCTCTGTAAAAACCGCTGCCCTGTTCCGGATCCGGAATAAGCCTTCCGTTTCTGCTGCGATGCAGATACGGGGCTTCCTCCAGGGCCAGCGCACTTTCCGGATCCACGCCGGCCCAGTAGCCGCCCAGCGCGTGCCATACGCCAAACCAGCGGATTCGCCCGCCCGCGCGTATATCTTCGATCATTCCCCGGAAGCCTTCGCTGAATTTTTCCGGATCCGGCATAAATCCACGGATCATCTTGTTCCGCGAGGGGAACCATCCGTCATCGATCAGCATCCAGCGCACCGGTACATCCTTCTGCGCAAGCTCCTGTGCTTTTGCGCGGATCTTATCTTCGGAAACATCTGTATAAAAAGCATCCCAACTGCACCACCCAAGATAGTGGAACATCTCCGGCAGCCTGCGCTCTTCGCGCGGCGCGATGCCTTTTTCCCGAAGCAGGCGCGAGAAGACACAATGCACGGCCTCCCGGACAGTCGGCGCCTCCGCATACAGATACAAGATCTCATCGATCTGCCCAAATCCGGCAGCACAGGCATTCATCTCCAGACACAGTTCGTCTTTTGTCCCGCCGCTGAGGCTGGTTTTAAACTGCTCACCCGCCATGGGAAGCAGACAGGCGCAGCGGTCCTTCAGCTTAAAAAAAGCAGCCTGCGTTTTTTCCGGAATCTCTGTGCTGTCCTCCGCAAAAGCCGGTCTCGTCCACCATGGATTGTACATATACATGGCTGTGATTTTCTCCGGATATTCCGCAAGCGCGGCATAAACCTTGACAGGCGAGTCCGCGGCCAGATTCTCAGGAGCCTGAAGAGGATCCTCCTGTCTGACTTCCAGGCGGATTTTGCCGACCCGGCAGCCTTCCTCCTCCTGCTCGCAGATCAGGACGCGGATCCGCCCGTCCGGGCAGATCTCTTTTCCAAGGGACGTGCGAATTTCCATCCTCTTATTATTCTGAAGACCGATCTCGATTCGATAATATCCATTCATCATAGTTGTACCTCTGTATCCGGGATTAAATGACAAGCGCCTGTTCTTTCGAAGTTTCGCCATCTGCCGCACATCTGCCCTGCAGCCCCCAAACTGCCCAGGCAGCAGCTTCCCTGCGGCTCCCTTTATCTCACATGCTGCGGCGCAGATACGCCTCCACCTCCCGGATCGCTTCCTGTGCGTCCCTGCCTTTTGCTGTTACCACGAGGGTATCTCCCTCTCGTACGCCCAGATTCATCAGGCCGATCAGACTGCCGGCCGAGGCTCTTTTCCCGTGTGCAAAGACGGTTATCTCACAGTCATAACCGTCGGCAATTTTCTTCAGGTTTCCTGCCGGCCGTGCATGGATTCCGGCGGGATCCGTGATTGTATAGTTCAAAACTTCGCCCGCTTCCTCCAGACAGATCCTGTCGCCGCGGTGTACGCTGCGGTACTCTGCTGACAACATCACCTTCTGTTCAAAGAGGGACTCCTTCCCTCCTGCCGCAGCCCGTCCGTCATCCGGCTGAAGCAGCGCCTGAGAGGATCCTGCCCCAGTCCGCGATCCGTGCAATCTCCTCCAGATGATCACGGATCGCAAGGGGGACGGCTTCATCCTCCCGGTTCATAACACGGACGATTTCCAGTGACGTCATGCTGTCCAGGTCCATGGTATTTCTGTTCCGCGTCTCCGTCGTCATACGATTTTTCCTTTCTAAAATCCGAATGAATCAGGGTGCGTCAGGGATCGTATCTTCTGACTCACTCACCACAAGTCTGGATATTCAGGGGTCCTGTCTTCTGACTCATTCCAAGTCTGCAGCGCTCGTTCATTCCGGTTTCTGTCGCCATTCCGCATAAAAATGCCTAAAACCGGAACAAAAAGAGACTGTCACATCCCGGGTTCTGTAGTCATACCGCATAAAAAGGTTAAAACCTGCACAAAATGAGTCAGGAGCAACGTCCCCCTGACTCACTTACCTCACTTTCACGGATACCGTTTTGTAGCGACCGTTTTGCGTGAAGCAGTATATCTTACAGGTGCCTGCTGAGACGGCGGTAACTTTTCCACTCGTTTTCCCGACTTTTGCCACTTTGGGATTGGAAGAAAGGTAATGAACCTTCCGATGCACCGGTGCGTGAGTACCTGCTCCGGAGGATGTTACCTGTTCCGCCTTAATGGTGGTTTTTTTGCCTTTTTTCAGTTTGATGCTTTTTGCAGAATGCAGTCGTATGCTGGTATAATTCGCATATTTCCCGGACCCTTTCAGAATCTCGTGTATCGTGGAGGTAGCCGCAAGCAATACGGATTTGTGATTACTGCCATTGGCGAGCGCTGCCACATAAAACTTATAGAAGGTATCCTTCTTCAGATCGTCACCCTTGATGCCGGTAATTTTCTGGCTCAAAGTCCGGCTGTCAACCACACCGATCTGCTTCATTTTCGATCCGCATTTTGCCCCGTAAATCACATACTGATCCGCGCCTTTTACGCTGTTCCACTTCAATGTGACGGCACTGCCTGTGATTTTGGACGGATACACATAAAACAGGACGTTTTCTGCACTCCGGGATGTATCCGCTTTACTGCTGCTTTCGCCGGTGCTGCCGCTGCCTGTGAGCTGGAAATGGTTATATCAATTCCGCCTTTCAGCGTTTTCAGAAAGTCATAAGAAATACCCGTTTTTACAGATACAGAGAAAGAATAGTTCCTCGAACCGTTGATGTTACTCGTGACATTCACAGAATGGGATGTGGATACCGTCTGAGACGCAGAAGTAGACAGCCCCGTCATGTTTCTTGCATTGGATGCAACCGTCTTCGGAGCCGATTCCGTATCCGTTATGATCTCTGTGACATAGTTATTTCCCGTATCCGACGGAAGAATCGGGACAGCCGTGAAGTCATACAGATAGACTGCCACGATCCGGTTAAAACCGCCGGCGTAACCATAGGGAAGAAAGCCGCCTTTATGCAGAAGGTCAACCATCACCAGTACGGGCCCCTGTTCTTCACTGTTCTCAAAAACTTTTGAAGTATTCATTTGGCCGTCTTCGGCTAATTTTTCGAAGACCCACTCCTCTGCTCTTTTCAGGCCGGGCATGTACAGCATGCTGTGTTTTCTGGTCTGATATGGCCAGTTCTTGAATTCCGAAGGACTGTCTTTTGCATATAGATTTCTCGTTACGGTGGCTCCGTCTTCGGACTGTGCCACTTCATTCATCAGATTCGTAGCGTTTATCCAGTGCCATTCATTGTCGTATCCTTTTTTGACACACTGTGATGAGAAAGCGCGACCGCTGTCGACATCCACAGATCCGCCATGCTTTTCCCGCTCAGGAACGTACTTTTGGTGGTCATCAGTTCCTTCAGATACTCCTCCGGGTGTTTGGAAAAGTTTTCTGAAAACACATTAAAATACGTTACGTCGTCCACAACATAATGATCCAGCGTTTCCGCCGGCTCGGCTGCGGGCGGATCCGCCGCATATGCAGCCTACCTGTTCCAGACAAGAAGCAGCGCAAAAATTGTCAATACTGCCAAGATTTTTTGAAATACAGAAACATAAATCTTGCTTTTCTTCATGATCAACTCCTCCCAGAATGAATTATTCTATCTGTATTTAACCATATTTTCTATAGTATTCCAACGTTTTTTCAGTAAATCTGTCAAAAAAGAGGCGGTTCTGTCCTCTTCGACTGCTTCCGGTCATGAAACATTCTTCTGCGCTTCTTCGTTTCTGCGTCTCTGCGCTTCTGCTTTTGTGCGCTTCTGCTTTTGTGCGCTTCTGCTTTTTGTGCGCTTCTGCTTTTCTTCTCATCTCCGGCTGTGCTTTCACGTTGATGGCGCACACAAAAGGAGCATTGCCCAAAGAATGGTCAATGCTCCTGTCTGAAGTAACATATTTCCCGGCTTCAATTCTGCAGGGGAACAGATGTTGAAGCGTATGGTTATTTGAGTGCTTCTGCCAACGATTTCAGTACGGGGGCAAGATTCTCCATCACAATCCGATATCCTTCCATATGCATATGAACGCCGTCAATCGTAAGCTCTCTCTTCAGATTCCCGTCTTCATCTGTCAGACCGGCATTCAAATCCAAATACGAAGCCTGATATCTGTCCGCCAGTTTCCGAATCTCCTGATTTGCCTCCTGAATCCTCTCATTCGTGCGATACCGGAATGCCTCTCTTGCATTCGGATCCGGCGCCGCATCCTGATTGACGGGATAAAAGGCAAGCAGAAACAGCTTTGCTTCCGGCAGCCTCTTTCGGATTGTCATGACAATCTTCTCGTACCGTTCCAGGAATTCCGACAGCACATAGTCGTTTCCGTTCATGTCGTTCGTCCCGATATTCAGAAACACTGCACCCGGTTCCAGTTCCAGAACACAAGTCTCCAGATGATCCAGCAGCTCCCCGGTTGTATATCCGCCAATCCCTCGGTTATAAATGATATACGGAAGCTTCCGGTTCAACAGCATCTCATAAATCGGGAAATGTTCCATCAGACTGGATCCTGCGAACACGATCTGTCCCTTTTGCGCATACGGATTCAGTTCCTGAAATCTGCGTACTTTTCCGTCCTTTTCCTGACCAAACATCCCTTCGACAACCTGCCGGATCAGGTCCTGCATTTCCTGTTCTCTCATTGTCATCTCAATCCTTTCCCGTCTGGTGAGTTGGGGTGAGTCAGAAGATACGTCCCCTGACTCACCCCGGCTTCCTTGGCTCGCTCTGCCTTTCTGTGTCTCATGGCTCCATCTTACCGCCGTTTATACTTTTTTGCAACGAACAGGCCAACGCCCAGAACAAGAAAACTCAGAATCGTCATAATCCATCTGCTTTTGCTGTCATTTGTATCTGTATCACCGATCTCTGTATCGCCGGTTTCAGTATCGCCGGTATCTATATCAACGTTTTCTACAGCCATCGGTTTTTCCAAAGCTCCCGCCGGCTGTGGACCGACATTTTCCTGCGCCGCTGCTTCACCTGCTTCCGTTTTCTGCGCTGCCGACAGATCTGCCCACGCCTGACCGGATACGATACCGTCTGCGGATCCGGCTGCACTTTCTAGTGTTTCTCCTGGTTCGTTCGATTTTTCCGACTCCTCAGGTTTCCCTGGCAGTCCCGCTTCTCCCGTATCTCCAGACTCTCCTGGCGTTCCCGCTTCTCCCAACGTTCCCGGCTCCCCGGGTGCCCTCTCTTCGCTCGTCTGCGCTGGTGGGTCAGAAGATACGTCCCCTGACTCACTTGCCTTATCTCCAGATTCCCCGGGCGCTCCCGCTTCTCCCGACGCTCCCGGCTCCCCGGGTGCCCTCTCTTCGCTCGCCTGCGCTGGTGAGTCAGAAAATACGTCCCCTACTCATCATGACTCACTCTGATCAGGATACCGGCTCTATCCGTTTACCGCACTTTCACGGAGACCGTTGTATGGAGACCGTTTTGCGTGAAGCAGTAGATTTTGCAGGTGCCTGCCGAGACAGCAGTTACTTTTCCGCTCGTTTTCCCGACTTTTGCCACTTTGGGATTGGAGGAGAGGTAATGAACCTTCCGATGCACCGGAACATGAGAAGCATCGGAATCATTGACCGCTTCTCCTTTGCTCCAGCCGCTTGAGACTGCCTGTGTGCTGGAGATGGTTATATCAATTCCTCCTTTCAGCGATTTCAGAAACTCATAAGTAAGTCCTGTTTTTACAGAGTCAGATGTGTTTTTCAAGAAAATGGATTCACGGCGGCGAAGGCAAAACAGCAAGAAAGAAACGTGCCACAGGTACCGCAAAATAAGTCGGATTTATGTCAAGATCAAATGATGACTGTCCCCGACAATTCAATTAAAATCAAGAAAAACAATCAATTATTTCAAAGCAGGAGGCAGTAATGGACAACAAAAAAAGCGGAAAGCTCAGTCTCGCAACAATCCTTTCCTACGGCATGGCCTATGGCAGCGGATATCAGATCATGGGGTCACTGGTCGGATCTTATCTGATGATCTTCTTCACTGATACCTTCGGAATACCTGCGGCAGCCGCCGGCGTCATCATGGTACTCGCATCCATCTGGGACGCTGTCAATGATCCGATCATGGGTGTTCTGGCAGACAAGACAAAAACCCGTTTCGGCAAATTCCGTCCCTATCTTTTATGGGTTCCGGGCTGTCTGACGGTCGCCGTTGTCTGCCTGTTCATGAGCCCGAACATCTCATCAACCGGTAAGATCATATGGGCAGCGGTTTTCTATATCTTATACGGTATGCTCAGAACCGCCTTTGAAATTCCCTGCAATGCGCTGATCAACGCGGTAACCAACCTGGAGTCGGAAAGACAGAAGCTGATTTCCACCTACACACAGATCATGGGGATTTTTACTGCGATCACAACTTCCTTCGCACTTTCCATGGTATCTTTCTTCGGAGGTGAAAATACGGCAAAAGGTTATATGATCGTTGTCGGTCTGGCAGGCATTCTTATGACGATCTTCTCATTCTGTCTGTTTGCCACAACCAGAGAAGACTTTGTCCCGGAATCAAATGACACAAAACTGCCTCTCGCAAAGCAGCTTGGCCTTCTGATCCGTGTCAACGGCCTGATCCCCGCCGTCGTCGTCTGGGTAGCCGGATATATCGGATTTAATGTAATGATGAGTTCCTCTGTATACTATGTAATGTACTGTATGGTGCGGCCGGATCTGATCGGAAAATACATGATGACGATCTCCCTGGTCGGTCTTCTCAGCCCGTTTGTGCTGGTTCCCATGTTCCTGAAGATCTTCAAGTCCTTAAAGAAGGCATTCATTGCATCCCAGGCACTGACGCTTATCTGCAATCTTGCATGCCTGCTCTTTAAGTCCAGCATCCCGGCCGTCTTTATTCTTTCAGGACTTGGTGCTCTTTTTGCTACCATGTTTATGGTATATGGTGCTATGATAATGGCAGAAGTCACAGACCGCAGTCTGGCTCAGACCGGTGTTGTCATGAACGGAACCATCGCTGCATTAAAGGGCTTTTCCAACAAATTCGGAATTGCGGCTTCAAATGGAATTCTCAGTTCCGTCCTTGCAATGACCGGCTATATTGCAAATGCGGTCGGGCAGGAACCACAGGCTACTGTAAACGGAATCACGCTTGTCCGGTTTGGCGTGCCGATGCTTATGGCTCTTATAGCCGTTCTCGCACTGATGCGCTTCCCGGCTCCGGGTAAACCTGCAGACAAGGAGAACTGATGAGGGCAGAGAATATGAATATAAAAGATATTGTAATCCGGGATCCCTTTATTCTGACGGATGACGGCAGGTATTATCTTTATGGAACAAGAAGCGAGACTGCCTGGGGACACGGAAATGGATTTGACGTTTATGAAAGCGATGATCTTGAAAACTGGACCGGGCCGAAAGAGATCTTCCGCCGGCCGGAAAATTTCTGGGCAGACAAAGAATTCTGGGCGCCGGAATGTATTCGGAAAGGCAATACGTATTATCTGATCGCGACGTTCGGTACGGAAGGAAAGCCAAAGGGGATTCAGATTCTGAAAAGTGATACACCTGCAGGAACATTCTCACTGCTCACACAGGATCCTGTCACGCCGAAAGACTGGAACTGCCTGGACGGAACGGTTTTTACCGACGAGGAGAATACTTCCTGGCTGGTCTTCAGTCACAGCTTTCCGCAGGAGCCCGGAGGGGCGATCGTTGCCGCCAGACTTTCAGAGGATATGACAGCGCTGGTTTCGGAGCCCCAGACTCTGTTTCACGCCGAAGACGCTCCATGGACACGACCCATTCCATTTGCCAGAGAAGAATTCGGTCTCGATGGCAATAACTATTTTTCAGACGGACCTTACCTGTTTTACAACAGTGTCGGAAAGCTGTGCATGCTGTGGTCCAGCTGGTCAGAGCGCGGATATGCGATGGGGATCTCTGTTTCCGAAAACGGGATAACCGGCCCGTGGATTCACGGCGAAGAAGCTGCTTACTATGGCGGTGGGCATGGTATGGTTTTTACGGAGAATACCGGAAAATCCTATGTGGTATGGCATGCACCCAATGAAGCTCTGCACGAGCATCCCCGGCTTATGCCGCTAAGTCAATTTGCAGAAAACGGCTAAAGCAATCATCTTTTCATCTGCTGTAACATCAGACGAAAATACAGAAGGGAGTGACCCATGGAGCGCTATGTGAATATCCGGACACTCAGGAACATCCTGACGGAAAACTATCGCCGCTGTCATCAGAAAATGGCGTTCGATCAGGCGCTTTCAGAAGCTATTCGAAGGGGGCTGTGCTGTCAGCCAGCCTCTTCTTCGTCTGTCCGGACCAACCGCCTTCTGGGAAAAGCGGAGTTTATCGACATGATCGATGCCGCGACCGTGGCGGCAGACATTATTCTCAACAACCGGCAGAAAAGCGTGATCTCCGAAGAACATATCATCCCGGAGGGGAAAGATGTTGAAACCGTCTGCCATCTTCCATTTGTAGATGACAGGCTGCATCGTCATAATCACCTTGAGATTGATTATATATACAGCGGCTGCGCCGTGCTGGACGCCGAAAATGACCGGCATGTCCTGAAAGAAAACGAACTCTGCATCATCCCCCCCGAGATGCATCATAATCTGACAGTGAATGATGAAGGCAGCATCGTCATCGGGTTTATGGTGCGGCAGTCAACCTTTGATACGATCTTCGGCAGTGTACTGGCGATGGATGATCTTCTTGCAAGATATTTCAAAAATGTTCTTTACAACAAAAACAACCGCCACAGTCTGCGGTTTCACATCTCTCCGGAAGATGAACTGTTTTCAAAGCTGATCCAGGACATTATCCTCGAAACCCACAGCCCGGCACGGTATTCCGGGGCTGTCAGCAACTGCCTGACACAGGAAATGTTTTTTCTCCTCCTTCGTAATTACAGCAGTACTGCCGCCTATTTTACACAGGATGAATTTATGACAGTCCAGAGTCAGTTTCTGATGATTCTGGAATACACGCAGAAACACTATGATTCTGTAAGCCTGGACTTTCTCTCCCGTTTCTTTAACTACAACAAAAGTTATCTGAGCCGCATGTTCAAAGAGAAAATGAACATGACTTTCAGTGAACTTCTGATGAACATACGAATGAAAAAGGCGGCAGACCTCCTGAAGAACACCCGCTTTGGCATCGCGGAGATCTCTGAGATGATCGGATACACATCGGTTGATTATTTTACGAAAGCATTCAAAAGAGCCTACCGTCTCACACCCTCCGAATATCGGAAAAAAGCGGTTTCCATATGACCGGAACACGTATGCCGCAAAGTCCGGTATCCTTCCACATGCATATCATCTTAATGCCGTCTGTATTTTCCTGCAATAAACAGACCGAGCGCAAAGGCAAGGGCCATCGCGAGGACCATCCGCATATTTTGAAAAAGCGGTCGACTGCCTTCCCCGGGTCTGCACAATATCACGGATCACGGAAGGAAGATAGGCATCCCACTTCACTTCCATGAGAATGACCCGCTCCCCTGCCGGAATGGTAACCGCATCCGGATTGAGAAAATCCGTGCACATCAGTCCGGTATCGCCTTCCACAATACTCTGCGCCTCAGCGGCGGAAAGCGGGGCATCGTACTTCGTTCCCAGGTTGTTATGCTTGCTCTTTTTTTCCAGATGGATCAGGGATTCAGGTAATGCTTCACCTCGTGACGATATCGGATCTCCTTATTGCTCATCAAATCACCTCATCTCCCTTTCGATGGCATCATAAGCCATCAACCTTGAATGAACCTTTAAAGAAAGCCGGGAAGATGACAGTTGCCATTTATCTGAAAACAATGTTAAAATATCTAAAATTTCTTTTGTGAAAAAAAGGAGTTGGGAACGATGAATAGAAGAAAATGCTTTATTTCATGTGTGATACTGGAATCGATGGTTTTGACGTTTTCTGCATATGCGTCTGATCCGGCCGCTGTACAGAACTTCTTCCTTCCAGAGATGGATGGCATCTCTCAGCCCTATGTTGGTGACTGTATGCCCTACTATGAAGACGGGGTGTATTATATCTATTATCTGAAAGAAGCCGGTGATTCTTATCATCACTCCATTTATCTGGCAACCACAACGGACTTCGTGTCTTACACGGAGTACGAGGACCCGGTCCTGGAAGCGGAAGATCCGCCCGCACAGGATGACTGGGTCGGAACCGGCTCGGTTGTGAAAGCAAAGGATACCTACTATCTGTTTTATACCGGTCATACGGATTCGGATGAATTTCCATATGCGGAAACCGTGATGCTGGCCAAAGGAAGCACGCCGACTTCGTTCGAAAAAGTTGCCGGATGGGAAATCACTCCGGATGAATCGTTAAAGCAGAACCGGGATTTCCGTGATCCGCAGGGTTATTACGATGAAGAAACCGATACGTTTACCTTCACGATTACGGCCTCGCAGGACGGCATCGCAAGGATACTGAAATATACGGTGAGCGGCGATCTTTCTGAAATAACGTATGACGGCATCATCTTTACCGATCCGATCGGAAAGGTCTATAACCTGGAATGCAGCGACACCTTCCGGATCGGAGATACCTGGTATCTCACCTATTCCGCACAGGACGATGTTCTCTGGTACGCAGCCTCCGATAACCCATACGGTCCCTATTCCGAACCGAAAAGTCTCGACGGGCCGCTGTTCTACGCTGCAAAGCACGTGGAGAGTGAAGGCGGTGCGTATATGGTCGGCTGGGCCAGGCGGTCCGCTTCCGAGAGAGATACCCGGAAAGTGAATGAGTGGGCCGGAAATCTTCTCGTGCAGCAGATCCGCCAGCTTCCGGACGGAGGGCTCGTTCTGGAACCGGTAGATGCCATCGTCTCCCAGTATCAGGAAGAATACGAACTCGAAACCACAGATTCTTCTCTGGATCTCTCCGCTCAGGATGAAAACGTATACCGTGAACTCTGCACGACTCCGGACAGTTTTTGGCTGGAAGGAGATTTCCGTTACGAAGGGAACGGCGCTTTCGGTCTGGCCTTTGACTTTAAGGACAGCGAAGAAGATTACAAGCTCATCACCATTGACCCTGCCGAGCAGAAGCTGGTTCTGCATTTCCGCGGCGGGGACGTCGCTCCCGCCGAAAAAAATGTCCCGCTGGAAGCGGGAACAACGTACCATTTTCAATACATACAGGAGGATTCTGTCGGGGTATTCTACATTGAGGATGTTGCTGCCTTCACCGTGCGGCTCTACGGGATAAATGAGAAACCGCTTTTCCTCTATGCGAAAGACAATACTGTTCATTTTTCGAATCTGTCTCTGAACGTCAGAGGGCAATAAGGAACCATAGAAAAATAATAAAAGACCGCCGCAGGTTCTTATTCTTAGAACTGCGGCGGTCTTTGTAACCGGCTCATCTGCGTTTTCCGTAGGGCCGTTTGACCAGAATATGTTTTTCCAGACGTTCTTTCTGTCTGTCGATGTCCGCCTTGAGCGCTTTCATCTCCGAGCTGGCGGTCTGCTCATTATAGAGCATCGCAATCAGTTCATCCTGTTTTCCGATCAGTTCTCCGCGAATCATGTACACAGGTTCAAGGCCGGCAGCGACTTTTTCTGCTCCCATTTCGAGCCGTTTCTCCGCTTCCTGACGCAGGCGCTCCGTCTCCGCCTTAACCGCAGCAATCCTGGCCTGTACACGCTCGGTCCGGTAAACCACTTCCGGATAGGCATCGGCAAAACGTGAATAGAAATACGACCGGTTCGTCAGAAGCTGACGGACCTCTTTATTGATTTCTTCGGTATTATCCGCTTCACTGCTGTCTACGCCGACCTTCACCAGCTTCAGCACAAAGTAGGAAATCACAAAGTCCGCGGCAATGACCACCAGCAGAACCGTCATGATGATCTCCTTCGTGCCAACGGGAATGCGGTCGAGGACCTTATAAATAACCGGATTTATGATATGCATGATCGCCACTCCGCCGATGCCGAACAGGACCAGGTTGCCGATCCAGATCCGTCCGTGCAGATTCATCGGTTTGGTGCTGTAATCCCACCAGCGCGCATGAAAAATCTTTTCCAGAATCAGGCCGGTGAAGTATTCCACGACCGCACAGATCACAAAAGATAAAGCGAAGGTCATGACCAGTCCCGATTCAACATCGGAAAGATTCCCGATCACCACTGTAATCAGAACTGCTCCGCACCCATAAATCGGACAGATCGGGCCGGTCAGAAAGCCGCGGTTAATAAAGCGGTGATACTGCCGGTACTTCAGGATGACTTCCATGCACCATCCCAAAAATCCGTATGCAAAAAACAGCAGGACAATATTAATCCAATATTCCATCACATACCTCATTTCTGTATTCTTTCCAGATGTAAGTTTTGATTATACCATGCAGTACCCGTTCCGCGCAATTGTTATATTCCTGGTATTCTTCCCTTCCGCTGCTATTCCCTGCCATCAACGCAAATCAAAAAGGAACCATCCCCCTGCCGCGCAGAGAACTGCAGCGGCGAGATTCTGCAGACGATACATGTTCGCAATTCTGTCGTCATAAACACAAGAAGCCCCGGAGGATCTCCGAAGCTCTTGTCTGATAAAAACGCATGTATTCTCTTTTTAAGTTTTTCGCGATGCCCGGCGAATTTATCCCAGATATGCCGCATTTACAAATCCGGACACACCGAACTTCGGTGCATATACCCAGGTATAATACGCTATGCCGCCGCCAAAACCGGTACCCTGAACCGTTGCTCCGGTCACCTGTACCTTCTCTCCGTTCTTAAGACCGATATGGTTGATTTCATTCTCGTAATTCGCTGACGGTGCGGTACGGATTGCCAGATAACCGCCGTCGAGATTGCACACGGTTTTCCATACGCCTGCTCCGGCTGCTCCGCCTGTTACATTGTCGAGTTCTTCCGGGTTGATTTTATTGATGTCTGCCATATTTGTTTCCTCCTTTTTCCGCCGTTTTACGGCACCCCTTTGTTTTTGTTATCTGTAGTTTATCACCTGCTGTGTCACAAAACCGTCACACATCGCCGCAGAACTGCCGGCGTTACGTCATTTTATTATGTCGTTGACGATAAAAAACAGATTACTTTTTATACCCACATGATATATAGTAAAGACATCAGCCTGTTCTGTCAAGTCTGCAGGGGCTGGCATTCAGAATATCAGGAGGCAGAAAATGGGTCAGAAACGGATGAGACGAATGGGAATACAGATGGGAATCCTGGCAGCAGGCTTTCTTCTCCTGTTCTTTGTCTACCGGTTGTCGCACAACCGATACACGGATTTTATTCCGATGGACAGTTTTGAGCAGCCCGCTCAGAAACCGGAAATCAAATTTGACCGTCCGGGAATCATAGAGATGGAGGAAGTCGGGCGCCATGGCGATTTCATGGAGGTAAGGATCCGCCCCGGAAGGGAAGGTGAAGTCGGCGCATCCGTCCTCACGCCGGAAGGAGACCCGAGCTGGTTTTCGGAATACTACACCAGTCCGACGGGTACCGTCTATAACCTGACCACCGGCGGGTTTACGGGGGACAGCCTGTTTCTTGTGTTATGCACTGCGTTCTTTTTCATCGCGGCCGCATCCATGCTGCACAGTTTTCACAGATCTCTCGCCCGGGATTTCTATTCCTACGCGACGATCTACAGTGCAGGTTTTTCCCTGTTTGCCCTCGATATCGGCATCGTCCTGCTCATCAACACCATCGACCATATAAATAATCCTTCGGAATTTCCCATGTTTGCGGTCTACAGTACCATACGCGCCATGAGTTTCCATTTCATGCTGGTGACGACGCCGCTGATCCTTGTTTTTTCAGCCGCTATGTTTATCAGTAATATCGAGCTTCTGCGCCACGAAAGAAAAAGAATCCAGAATCTGCTTGGAATCCTTGTCAGCATCTTTCTTGTCGTGGGAGATCTCATCGGATGGATCATGTATACCAGAAACTATTCCAGCTCCTGGAAAGAGATCCTTCTGATCGACACGCTTCATTCAATCTACGCCACCGGCTATGTCTATTTCGAGTGTATGCTGATCGGCGCCGTCATCTGCGGAATCATCGCCGCAAAGCACCAGCCGGCTCCCGGCAAAGATTTCTGTATCATCCTCGGGTGCGGCTTCCGGAAGGATGGCTCCCTGCCGCCGCTGCTGAAAGGGAGGGTGGACCGCGCCATCCGTTTCGCCGCCGAGCAGAAAGAGAAAACCGGACTGGATCTGATCTTCGTCCCGTCCGGCGGGCAGGGTCCGGATGAAGTGATGCCGGAGGCGGATGCCATGAAGCGGTATCTCCTCGAGCAGGGAATTCCCGAAGACAGAATCCTGAAGTAGGATCAGTCCCGGAACACATATCAGAACATGGCTTTTTCAAAAAAGCTGATCGAGGAACGAAAAAAAGACGCGAAGGTGATCTACTCTACGACCAACTATCACGTCTTCCGCAGCGGTGTCTGGGCATCCAACGCCGGCCTTGCGGCCGAAGGGATCGGAGCCCGTACAAAATGGTGGTTCTGGCCGAATGCCTTTGTCCGCGAATGCGTCGGGCTTCTCCAGAATCGTTGGAAGCAGGAGCTGATCCTGCTCGTCCTCCTGCTTGCCTTCATTACGGTACTCTCGATCCTGCTCGGGTTTTAAGGAAACGCTGAGTAATTCCACTTTTCGCATTTTGATACCTTCATCTCAGCGTTTCCCGATAAAATCTTTGAGCTCCTTATGCGTTCAAAGCCGCGTGCATCGCGGCTTCCGTCTTCTCCGGCGAAGCCGGACCTTAAGAAAAATGTACGTTCACGACCGTGATTTCACTGTTTGTCCCGACACGCATCGGCGGTCCGTAATAACCGATCCCGGATGTCACGATCGTCTGCAGCCCGGAAATAACCTTGTATCCATACGCGTTTTCGTTGAAAAAGGGAACGATCAGATTTCCCGGGAAGACCTGACCCGCATGGGTATGCCCGCAGAGAGCCAGATCCGCTCCGTTTTCGTACAACTGTGCAAATTCAACCGGTTCATGCTGAAGAACAAGCACCGGTTTTTTCGTATCCAGCCCTGCCAGAACCTCTGCAGGGCTTTTTCTTACGGCAGTACCGTCCCCCGCCTTCTCTCCGTCCACACGGCCGGTCAGAAGAACCGCGCCGTCTGCGATGGGGACGGTCTCGTCGTACAGGATCCGGAAATGGCAGTCCTCAAAAAACTGTTCCATCTGTCTGGAGCGGAACGCCTCTGAAATCGGAGAAATCGGAAAACCTCCGAACAGTTCCTCCTCCACGTCATGATTCCCATATACGGCATAGGTCCCATACCTGGATTCAATTTCAGAAAGCACCGCCGCATACTGCTCCGGATGTTTCAGTCCCCCGTAAGAGCTGGTGAAAATATCCCCCGCCACCACAACCAGATCCGCATTCTGCCGGTTAATCTCATCCACCATATTCCGGATCATCTGCAGATGCGAATTCACGCTCAGATGCAGATCTGCGATCAGGATCACCTTCAGGTCCTCCAGATCCTCCGCCGGCTTGTCGATGGTCACATCGTACGTGGTCACAATGGTCTTTTGGGCATGCTGTGTCCCATATACAAGCAGCACCAGGCTGCCGCACACACTGAGGCTCAGGAGCGGTGCCAGACCGTCCAGAAATCTGCGGGGGCGCCGAAACAGCCGGGATAGAAGGACAAAAATCAGCCATACAAGCGCTCCGGCAATCAGGATTCCATAAAAGTACAGCAGAAATCCAAGCCAGATATTTCCGGCGCCCTGACACCAGATTTTTAAACTTCCATTTTTCAGAAGTGTCCCCCCGACAGGGAGGACGGTAAAAAAGATATAGACACACAGTCCCGCAGCAAGGACACCGCGCCGCAGAGCATCATGCCCTGCCAGAACACCGTTCCTCCGTATAATCCATAGGCAGAGAAGCAAGGTCAAAATCTTTACAAGTACGTAAAAGCCTACAGATATCCATGGGTTCATTCCGTTTCTCCTTTGAGCGGTTTATACACAATATTCATCAGCACATGATTGCCGCGGACTCCGACCTGTACATCCTCGGCAATATTTGAGACAATGGATTTTTCCAGTTCATCCCAACGCTCCATGCCTTCTTCTGTTTCCTGTGTATTCTCCACATTTTTACGGTAATCCGCCAACGTCCAGTACACGGCGTCCATCGTCTGCCCTCCGGGAATATCGGCGGGCAGCCCCAGAAGAATCACCGGTGTCCCGCAGCTTTGGAGGGAAGCTCCTGTCGGCATCATGAAGGAAGTCTCGAACACATCCCGGATTTTTCCCATAATCCCCTTCGCGGCACAGTTTTTACCGGTCGTGGAAACCGACAGGATATTGTCCTTTTTGAGAGCATCCATTCTCGTCTCTGTTGCCAGTGAAAGAATGCATTCATTCTCGTCTCCGATAAAGGAAAGGGTCAGGTCCATCTCGCCTGTCAGTGTACGCAGCATCGACATGGTCTCCTCCGCCAGAAGACGGATCCGCAAAGCATCCCGCGCGGAAAGTTCCATGCTTTCCGCAAATTTCCCTGCTTCATCGAGCACGCAGTCTATATCACTTCCGTCACTCGCCAAACGTATTTCCTGTACTTTCTTCATCTTACGATTTCTCCTTCATTCGCCTTCATCATACGCATTCCTCCGGGAAGCGCGAATGATATCACGCCTCCCGGAATCGTATCTGTAATGTTATTTCATTTTTCAGTCTTTCTCGGTCGTGTCTTCGGACAGCACCTGCTCCTCCGGATTTTCGGTCATGTCCTCATACAGAACGTTTTCCGCCGGGTCTTCGGTCATGTCTTCGAGGACAACCGATTCCTCCGGTTCTTCTTCCCCGTTTTCGATCTGGTCTTCGTTGCTGAGCCATACATAGCCGGCCTCGGTATCCACCGCCAGGGCGCAGAAGTTCATCACTCCTTTTCCCCAGTCCCTGCTGACCTTGAAGGTTCCGGAAGCGCTGTTCTCGCAGTTTGCTTTCAGATCGATCCCGTCGAGCACAACCACCAGGTTGTCTTCGCGGAAATCCTGATCCTCCCCGAAATTCAGCAGGAGCGCCGTGAACACACAGTCCGTATCGCCCAGATTGGTCAGCGTCCAGCTGCACTCGACGACATCATCCGTATTATCCGGGGATTCGCCAACCAGCGGATTCACGGTCAGCGCCATATTGACCGGCGTTCCCAGTCCCTGGTCCTTCATCCATTTGTCTTCCGGAACCTGGCGGATGACTTCATTGATCATGGAATCCAGCTCCGCAGGGGTTATGCTTCCCGGCTCAAATTCGGTCTTCCTGGCCTCTGCAAACGCCTCAAACGCAGTATCAAGGAGCGGTCCGTAGATACCGTCGCAGGAGCCGGTCTGGTAACCGAGCATGGTCATCATCTGCTGGACAGCGCGCACGTCTTCTCCGCGTCTGCCCTTCTCAAAGTACGGGCTCATCGGAATCGTCTCATGCTGCTCATAGCTGCATTCCTTGCAGGTTCTGACGCGTTCGCCCGCGCTGGAGCGGGTCGCCTTTTTGATCACCTTCCACTCTCCGAAGTCATGATGCAGTCTCCGGATTGTCTGCGGCCAGGCCACACCGTCCGGCGCCAGGCCCTGGTCATTCTGGAATTCCATGAGAGCTTTTTCCGTGCCGCCGCCGAAGATCCCGTCCGCGCCGTCCGCGCTCAGATAATTCTGATCCGCCAGGAGCTGCTGGACCTCGCGCACTTCCTCGCTGCGGTCGCCGCGGCGGAGCGTCCCTTCCGGATCGAATTCCACGGCTTCCTCCGTAAATCCGCAGACTTTGCAGACATTTGTGCGCACACCGGCGGAATGATCCGTCGCCTCGGTGATGACTTTCCATTCGAAGTCATGGGGGATCTTTTCGATTGTGGCTTTTTCTTCAAAGCCGCAGTTCTGGCACTTATGGGACTGTTCCCCCTCCGCGGTGCAGGTTGCCTCCTTCAGAACCGTCCATTTTCCGAAATTGTGCGGAAGGCGGTCCACTGTCTGTTTTTCCTCCGCTCCGCAGACTTTGCATTTGTGGGAGCGCTCGCCCTCCGCCGTACAGGTCGCCTGCCGGATGACCGTCCAGTCGCCGTATTCATGGGCCAGTTTTTCGGTTTTCTGATGTTCATCGTATCCGCAGCGGACGCATCTGGAGATACGTTCTCCTTCCGACGTACAGGTCGCCGGTTTCACCGTCTCCCAGTTTCCGAAGCTGTGTCCGAGGGGCTGCGTCTCATACGTCTCGCCGAGTCCGCAGATGGTACAGTAGGTGGAAAGCAGGCCCGGCTGCGTGCAGGTTGCCTCCTTAATCGTCTGCCAGTCCGTCCACTGATGATAACAATACTGGGACGGCATGGTGAAAACCAGGTCGCTCATCCGGACCCAGCCGTCCTCCTGACCCTCTCCGTCCGATGCCTCCATCAGAACGTGGGCCCATTTCTGATTCTCGGTGATTGAGTCAACCAGAATCGACTGGCCGCCGGACAGATATCGGATCACATCTGAATTGGTATCTTTTGCCTCGTAAACATAGACATAATCTGCGTTCGCATACATCTCGCCGATAAAGTCACTGGCCTTTGCGCTCAGTGAGAACATTGCCGTGACGAGTAATGCAAAAATCACGATTGATAAGAAAGATCTTCTTTTCATGGATACCCTCCTTTTCTCTGCCGCTGTTTTCAATGGATCTGTTTTCTCTTACTCTATCATTTGTCCTGTCACATATCCGTCACAGAGGACAGGTCGCTTCTAAGGAAACACAGATTTAATCCATGTTTCCTTAAAGTTTCCGGCAGATCGCAGTGCGGCGCAGATAAATGCTTTCCTTGTAACCCGCACCGCTCGCGGCTTTAGGCGCATCGCGCGCTCAAAGATTAGATTAGAGATTTGCTTATCCGCAGGAGATAGAGCAGAATCAGGAATTAATCAGCGCTTCCCTGGCCTGTCGCTTCATCGAAATCAGATTTCCGCCGTCTCACCCGGCTGCAGCACCATACCGCCGAGCCCTTTTTCCTTCAGAGCATCGACAAACTGCTGCGGATCCTGCGTGATATACGGAAACGTACTGTAATGCATCGGAATCACGGTTCCGGCTTTTATAAACTGCGCTGCCCTGATGGCATCCTTCGGTCCCATCGTATAGAAATCGCCGATCGGCAGCAGCGCCGCGTCAAGCTTCTCCTCCTCCAGCAGCTGCATATCCATCATCAGCGCCGTATCGCCCGCATGATAGATCTTTTTCCCGCCGATCTCGAAGACAAACCCGCAGGACACGGTTCCGGCAGCGCCGCTCCCATGGATGGCCTGGAAGAATTTCGCGCTTCCGAAGGGGAATGCAATCGTCCCGCCGATATTCCCCGTCACAACCTCCAGATCCGGATCCTGCATCATGGCATCCGCCAGATCCACAGTCGTGCAGATCACGGCTTTCGTCCTCTTCGCGATCGCCAGTGCATCGCCGATGTGATCTCCGTGCCCGTGCGTCACGAAAATATAATCCGCTTCCACTTCCTCCGCGCTCGCGGCTGCAAGCGGGTTCCCCGAAAGGAACGGGTCCACCAGTACCTTATAACTTCCGTCATCAAACTGAAAACAGGCATGCCCCAGATATTTTACTTTTACCATAATATCCTCCCTTTGAACATCTCACAGGTGCCATATAGTCCAAAGAAACATGGATTTTATCCATGTTTCCTCCGTCATAAAAAGTATACCATTCCCGCTTCAAAATATCTATGCGGCATTCGCACTTTTGCCCCAGGATTCCCTTCGATAAAACAGCAGCGACATCCCTGTCGCGACCGTCCATCCGATCGGCCAGGCACACCAGATCCCGGTCGCTCCAAGGGAGGTCTTCGACAAAAGAAAGGCAAGGACCACGCGAAGGATCAGGTCGGTGAAGGTTGCCGCCATAAACCGGTTCATCATACTGGCGCCCCGTAAGATCCCGTCCGCAACCAGCTTGGCGGAGACAACAAAATAGAACGGAGAAACAATTCTCAGGAACAGAAGTCCTGCGTGCATCGCCTCTGCGGAGGGCTCTTTCATGAAAAACAGCAGCAGGTACTTTCCTGCGGCCAGGTACAGCACGACCAGCGGGAGGGAAATGAGCCAGACCATCTTCAGCCCGGCTTTGAATCCTGCCGCAATGCGCTCCGACTTTCCCGCGCCGATGTTCTGGGCGGTATAATTGGATATGCCGTTCCCGAGGGTTGTAAAAGAGGTTATAACGAGGTTATTCAGCTTTATGGCCGCAGAATATCCGGCCATGACGCCAGGTCCGAACCCGTTGATGACACTCTGTATCAGAATGTTTCCCACAGAAATGAAGCTCTGCTGCAGAATGCTCGGTACGGCCACTTTCGCAATCCGTCCGCAGATTTTCCAGGAAAACAGCGGTCCCCATCCGCCCTGCTCAATGCTGAAAAGCCGCCGCAGCACAAAAAACACCGCCAGAATACAGCTCACTCCCTGACAGAGGAAGGTTGCCCAGGCAACGCCGGCCACGCCCATGCCAAATCCCGCAACAAACCAGATATCCATCAGAATATTGGCGCTGGACGAAGCGGCGAGGAAGAGAAACGGCGTTCTTGAATCTCCGAGGGCGGAGAAAATCCCTGTTGCAATATTGTAGAAAAACACAAACGGCAGGCCCAGAATGTAGATCCTCAGGTAGAGCCGGGAATCCGCGAATACAGCCTCCGGCGTCCGGATCAGCCGCAGCAGCCTTCCGCAGAGGACAAGGCCGGGCAGCATCAGAGCAGCGCACAGAACGCCGCTCGCGATCATAGCCGTCGAGACGGCTGTTTTGACGTCCTTATACCGACGGGCTCCGTAATACGTCGAAACGATCACGGAACAGCCGATATTGCACCCAAAGGCAAAGGCAATAAAGATCAGTGTGATTTCATAGCTGTTGCCGACCGCCGCAAGCGCATTTTCTCCGACAAATTTCCCTGCAACCAGGCTGTCCGCAATATTGTAGAGCTGCTGGAAAATAATACTCCCAAACAGAGGAAGGCAGAACTGCCACAGCACGGTGTCCGGTTTTCCTGTTGTCAAATCTGTGTTCAATTGAAGTCACTTCCCTTTCATTTTCGCAGAACGGGAGACAGGGAAGACAGGGGACGATTCACTGTCTTTTCCGTCTCCCGCAAGCCGCCCCGGGAGGAGACAGAGAACCGTCCCCTGTCTCCTACTCCTCCACTACAATCTCCCGGATCACCGGCATCTTTACCGGCTTGTTCCAGGTCTCCGGCCCGTACGTCGGCTGCGATGCGATGGCATCCAGCACATCAAACCCTTCCGTCATCTGACCGAAGGCCGCGTATCTGCCGTCCAGCTTATGGGCGTCCTGGTGCACCACGAAAAACTGTGTTCCCGCGGTATCCGGCGCATCGTCTCTGGCCATGGAAATCGCGCCGCGAATGTGCGGCACCGGGTTTTCAATTCCGTTCTCCGCGAATTCTCCTTTGATATGCCAGTCGCTGTCCGTCATGATGTCATTGTCCGGCGAACCGCCTTGGATGACGTATCCCTCCACGATCCGGCACCAGGCAAGACCATTGTAAAATCCGCTGTTTACCGTATCGACAAAATTCTTCACCGTGATGGGTGCATATTGGGGATACAGCTCAAAAATCATATCCCCGAAGCCTTCCGTTGTAATTCTGCATTTCATGTTATGTCCTCCCTGTCTCCCCTTCTCCTTTATTTCCGAATCAAATCGCTCAGATGTCTGCTGTAGAAAAAATCATGGGTCATCTGATCATATTCCGCCCAGAGCGGCAGCGTTTCGCATTCGGCTGATCGCGGGCAGGGAGCCGCGCCGTCCGCCAGGCAGGCCACCGGAGCCAGCGGTCCTTCCATCAGTTCAATCACTTCCCCGATCGTATACTCCTGCGGACTCCGGCAGAGCATATATCCGCCGCCTCTTCCGCTGGCTCCGACAAGAAGATTGCCGGCGACCATCTCTTTTACGATAATCTCCAGATATTTCTTTGAAATCCCCTGTCTGGCCGCAATGTCCTTCAGTGGAATATAGCTGCCGGTATTGTGCTCCGCCAGGTCAATCATGACCCGGATTGCATAACGTCCTTTTGTCGAAATCATATCCGTGCCGCCTTTCTTTCTGTCCCCTTCGGGAAACATGCCCTCCGGAGACGTAATTCTTCCTTTCCCCTATTATACGGTAGGCAAATAGGTAAAGCAAGTCCGACACTCAATCTCCTGGGCAAAGAAGGAAAGCATTTCTGTCTCTTAATATCCTATTGACATGATAGGTAAATAGGTTTATATTCTCTTTGGTAAAGCCAATCATCCACCCGAAAGGAGTAACCATATATGATCTACGCTGACAATGCGGCAACGACAAAAATGAGCCCGCTGGCCATTCAGACAATGACAGAGGTGATGAATACGGTCTGGGGAAATCCGTCCAGCCTGTACGTACATGGGCAGGAAGCGAAAGAAGCCCTTGAACAGGCCCGGGCGGATATCGCTGCGGTGATCGGCGCAAATCCGCGCGAAATCACCTTTACCTCCGGAGGCAGCGAGGCGGATAACCAGGCGATCCGGACCGCTGCGGAACTTGGCCGGGCAAAAGGGAAAATGCACATCGTCTCCACCGCCTTCGAACACCATGCGGTTCTGCATACACTGGAAAAGCTGAAAAAAGAAGGATTTGAGATCACCCTGCTGGATGTCCATGAAAACGGCATTGTCCTTCCGGAAGAAGTGGACGCGGCGATCCGGGAAGACACCTGTCTGGTCACCGTCATGTACGCCAATAATGAGATCGGCACCATCCAGCCGATCCGCGAGATCGGAGCTGTCTGTCGAAAGAAGAATGTCCTGTTCCATACCGATGCGGTACAGGCGGTCGCGCATCTGCCGATCCATGTCGGCGAGGACAATATTGACATGCTCTCCGCGTCGGCCCACAAATTCCATGGTCCCAAGGGCGTCGGCTTCCTCTATGCAAAAAAGGGAATCCGGCTGTCCACGCTGATCGAAGGCGGCGCACAGGAACGCGGCAAACGCGCCGGCACGGAGAATGTACCGGGCATCGTTTCCATGGCAGCGGCATTGAAGGAAACAAGCGCAGCCTTTGAAAAGGATGCCGCGCACCTGACGAAACTGCGCGACCGTCTGATCGAAGGACTGGGCCGGATCCCCCATTCCGCCCTGAATGGAGACGCCCGGCGCCGGCTTCCCGGAAATGTCAATTTCTGCTTTGAAGGAATCGAAGGGGAATCCCTGCTGCTTCTCCTGGACGACAAAGGCATTGCCGCTTCCTCCGGAAGCGCATGTACCTCCGGCTCCCTCGATCCGAGCCATGTCCTGCTGGCCATCGGCCGGGTCCATGATGTGGCCCACGGATCTCTCCGGCTGAGCCTCGGGGAAGAGACCACCGAAGCGGATGTGGACTATATCATCGAAGCCGTAAAGGATGTCGTGACGTATCTGCGCAGCTTCTCCCCCATCTGGAGAGACCTGATGGCAGGCAAAAAAGAATTCATTCTGTGAGAACATCGCACCGTCCAATATCAGGCAAAAAGATTTTATTCTGTGATAACATCGCGTCGTGCATGCACCGCGCGTTTTGAAAGAGAGGTAAGAAAATGGCTTTATACAGTGAAAAGGTGATGGATCATTTCCGCAATCCGCGCAATGTCGGCACGATCGAAGACGCGAACGGAATCGGGGAAGTCGGCAACGCGAAATGCGGCGATATTATGAAGATGTATCTGAAAATTGAAGATGATGTGATCTCCGATGTGAAATTCGAGACCTTCGGCTGTGGCAGCGCCATCGCCTCCAGCTCCATGGCCACGGAACTGATCAAAGGCAAACCCGTCGCCGATGCCATGAAGCTGACCAACAAGGCCGTGGCGGAAGCGCTGGACGGCCTGCCGGATTATAAGATGCACTGCAGTGTTCTGGCTGAGGAGGCCATCCGCTCCGCCCTTGAGGATTATCAGGAGCGTACCGGAAAGAAGATTTAAGGAGTGAACCGTCCGCCTGGCGGCACATCACGCGCTCAAAACCGCGTGCGGCGCGGCTTTCGAAGAAAGCCTTCAGCTGCGCCTCACTTCATCCGAAGCGGCAGCTCCAGATGGCATGCCTCCAGCAGCTTCCGGTCCCGCAGAATGACGTCTGCGGGGCCGTCGGCGGCGATTTTCCCCTCATGCATCAGGATCACCCGGCTGCAAGTATCGTAAATCATATCCAGGTCGTGCGAAGTGATCAGCAATGTCTGGGAAAGATCCCGCATCAGCCGGATCATCTGTCTCCGGTTGTAAGGATCCAGCGATGCCGTCGGTTCATCCATCAGGATCAGATCCGGCTCCATCGTCAGAATGGTGGCAATCGCCGCCATTTTTTTCTCTCCGCCGGAAATCCGGTGATTGTACCGGTCTTTCAGGCCGGAAATATTCAGCTGCTCCAGGACGCGCTCCGCTTTTTCTTCCGCCGCCGCCCGCGTAAGGCCGTAGTTGACCGGCCCGAACACCATGTCCTCGAGGACCGTCGGCATAAACATCTGGTTGTCGGAGTTCTGGAGGACATAGCCCATCTTCTTCCGGATCTGAGGAAGCGTTTTTTTCTCAACCGGGATCTGATCTGCCAGGATTTCTCCTTCTCCGGCAAGCAGCCCCAGGATCAGTTTCAGAACCGTGGATTTTCCGGCACCGTTGGCGCCGATCAGTCCGACGTTCTCTCCGTCTCCAATCCGGAAACTGACATCCCGGATCACGTCCTTCCCTTTTTCATAAGCAAATCGGACCTGTTTCAGTTCCAGCATCGTATCCCTCCAGTCTCCTCAGCGCACTCCGAAAAAAACGGGAAACGGTTGGCCAGATCATTGACATCCACGCTGTGCTCCCGCTGCAGAATTTCAACAATTTCTCTGTATCGCTCACTTTTATTCATGCGCTTCTTCTTTCTCCCGCAATCCCTGTCCGGTCTTTCGCCGGAGGTTCCGGGGGCCGGAATCCAGTTTCTTATGTTTCATAAAATCTTAGGAACTGCAGCGAAATAACCTGCACATCCTGCCGGTCTTTCCGCCCGGGGACAGCATCCAAAAATCGCTTACATAGTATCACAGCTGCTTCAACGCCCCAGAAGTTCGACGGCGGCTCTTCCCAGCAGCAGTGTCAGATTAAAATTTCTCACCAGCGCGAAAAGGCCGATGCAGACGACCGTACAAATCAGGTCTTTTGCCGTGAAAGGAGCTCCCTGCGCGTACGTAAACGTTCCTTCGAAACCGCGAAGCTCCATGGATGCGTACAGCTCCTGCGCCCGGTCCATGCTCCGCAGCAGCAGCTGTCCGAGAAACGAGCCCCAGGCTTTGTAATGAATTCCCCTCTGCCCGGGCGCGCGCAGCGCATATGCCTGGGACATTACGGAAACCTCCTCCATCATGACGGTAATATACCGGAAAGTCAACAGCAGGAGCGTGACCAGCATGGACGGCACATGGAGTCTTCGAAGCGCAGCGCAGAGGGCATCGATTCTCGTCGTCGCGATCAGCAGGAACGAAGCGCTCAGGCTGAGGAAGCCCTTCAGGGCCAGCGTCAGCATGGAAATCACGCCGCCGGATACTGCGGTCCGCCCAATGAAAAACAGAGGCGTTCTGTCCAACAGCGGGTTGAAAACGCCGACAGCAAGGATCAGAGGCATCACCAGGCGCAGACGGTACATACAGGTTCGCATCGGGATCCCGCTGATCTGATACGCTGTCAGCGGAAAAAGCAGCATGAAAATCATGCTGCTCAGATCATACTTATGAAAAGAAACCACTGTCAGGATATAGGCGGCTGTGATGATCAGCTTCGCCAGCGGCGAGAGCCGGTGAACGGGTGAGTTCCCGTCCTCCAGCATCTCAATACTTTTCCATTCCCCGATGGATCGATCAATCCCGTTCATTTTCTTTATTCTCTGCGTTTTTTCCGGAAAAATCCGCCAAGCATGCAGATCAGCAGGGCAGCGGCGGCCACCATCCCCGCACCGACAATTCCGGATACGGTGGTTCCCATCGCGCTTTCGCTGTTCGCGAATGCATAATCCGGCAGGAAGGAAGTTTTTTCCTGAATTGCCGCGGCCGTCCGGGACGCTTTGCTCTCAACGCCGAAATGCTCTTCATCCAGGCCCATATTTGCATGGAAGCCCTCTTCCTCATTCCCGAACAAGGCCCATTCCAGTCCGTCCGGATTGGAGCTGGCAAAATGAGAGAACAGGCCGCCGGTTACGGCTGCAAGGACCGCAAGGATCACCACCGTATGTTTCAGCGAAAGGCCGCTCTTTGCCTGGCCGGTTCCGGCATCCGCCTCCCGGATCAGTTCCGGACGGGACTGGTATACGAAAACCAGCACCGCCGCGGTGATCAGGCCTTCCACCAGACCGATGGCCAGGTGAATCGGCTGCATCAATGCCGCAAAGGCGCCAAAAGGAAGCTCCGTGATCCCGGAAAGCGAAGTCTCCAGCACAACGGAAAAGGCGCCCATCTGAAGGGTAATCACCGCACCCGCAATGGAAGCGGTAATGATTTTCGCCCGGGTCGCCGCCGCATCGCCTCTCTTTCCGAACAGACCGCTGTGCAGAATCGGTTTCCAGATCAGAAAATACCCGACAAAGCACCCGTAAAACGCCATGTTCCAGATATTGGCTCCCAGGGCCAGCAGACCGCCGTCCGCAAAGAACAGGCACTGGATCGCCAGAATGACAATCATGGACAGGAAGCCCGCGTACGGTCCCAGCAGTGCGGACAAGAGCATGCCGCCGCACATATGCCCGGAGGAGCCGGTCCCCGGTATCGTGTAATTGATCATCTGCCCGGCAAACACCAGAGCCGCCGAAACCGCCATCACCGGCAGCCGTTTCGGGTCATCCTCTTTCTTCAGCTGATAAATCGATATTCCCGCCGCGACCCCGCTCGCAACATACATTGCCGCTCCCACACCCGGTGCAAGCAGCGCATCTGCCATATGCATAAATTCTTCCCCCCGCTTCTGCAAATGTTGTAATCCACGTCAGATGAGTTTCGGTGTTTACGATCGTTTCACCTGACATCGATTATATCAGCTGCATTTTTCGGCACAAGCCCCGTGGGGGGATGTTTCCTCAGGGACGGGAGCGAAAAAACTTGTACAGATTGTACGTTCCTATTCACAGCCCTCATGCCCCTTATATCCCATAAGCAGACAATTCCGACAAGAACGAAGACGGGATCCACGGTTTACGCAGACTTAGAAGGCGGGGTAAGAGCGTGGCGCATATGCGCGAATACCCCGACTTCTTAGTCGGAGTTAACCGTTAGCCTGTCGGAGTGGGTCGGGTCAGCTTATGGGATATAAGGGGCATGAGGGCGTACGGTTTCATCGGCTGTGAATGCAGCTATGCATTGCGGATGAGAATCCTGCAGTCGCACTCCATCACCGCGTCCTCCCGGATGATTTCTCCGATGCTGTCTGCGGTGATATGGCCGGATTTCGGGTTCTTTACGGAATCGATATGGCCGAGGATCTGTGCCTCTGTCTCCGAATACTCAAAGGACAGGTCACAGTCTTCCATCGTACAGTCGATCAGCGTCAGGTTTTTGCAGTAGCACAGCGGCTGCGTTCCGATGATATGGCAGCCTGTCAGGGTCAGGCCTTCCGAGAACCAACCGAGATACTCACCCTTCACGGTGCTGTTCTTTACCGTCACATTCCGGCTGTGCCAGAATGCATCCTTCGTGTCCAACACAGAATCCGTGATCTCGAGTCCGTCGACATACTGAAACGAATACTTTCCGCTCATCTTTACCCGTTCCAGCCGGATCTGTGCCGCATCAAGAAACAGATACTCGGAAACGACCGACGTATCCTTCAGCGAAATATCGGTGGATTTCCACCCGAATTCCGGCGATACGATATCGCTGTCGCTGACGGAGATATGACGGCACTCCCGAACCGCCTTGATCCCATGCAGTCTGCAGCCGTGGATCTCGCCGTCCGAAGCATACCAGATGGCAGCCCGTGTCAGTTCGTCCATACAGCTGTCCTTCATTGTAAATCCCTTTGTGTGCCAGAGTGGGTAGCGCAGAGAAAAGCTGCACCCCGAAAGATGGATGTCCTCTGTCTCTTTCAACACGGACTCGCCGTCCGCCTCGCCGGCGAACACGCAGTCCGTAACCTTTGCATGGCACAGATGGTACAGTGCCCGCTCCTCATCAAACTGTTTTCCGATAATTTCTTTGTCCATTTTATCTCTCTGTCATTTATCCCCGGTTTCGCAGCTGCAGGCAGAGACGGGCGCATTCTTCCTTCAGGGCCTGCAGGCGGAACCGCAGCGCCGTCTCCTCTCCGAGCGGCGTCAGAACGAGATCCTGCTGATCCAGCTGGGTATAGAAGGCAATGCGGGCGTTCCGCACTTTTCCGGCAGCCTGTACGGAAAGCGGGCTCTGCCACTTGATATACAGTTCATTCAGGGAACTTTCCCAGGAGTTGATCAGACTCTTTAATTCCTCAACGCTCAGTCCGTCCTCCGCCTGGCGCTCTTCGCGCTCAATCAGGGGAGCATGCTTTTCGCAGTAATGGATTTCGATCTGTCCGATACTGTCTGTCGTAAACCGGCAGGTGGAATCATCCGCCGGATCTGCCGCAGGAGCCGCTGCCGTCATGGTATTTACGGTCGTCGTTTCTCCGGCCTTGGAGGTCTCTTTTGTCTCTGCGTCTGCAGCCGTTTTTTCCGTGCCGGCGGCGGTCTGGGCGTTTGTCTGCGAAGCCGCAGCTTCGGTCTGCGTCTGCGAACCTCTGCCGGTTTCCGACGTACTGGCGCTGCCGGAAGTACTGCTGCCGGTATAGCTGCCGCTGCCGGATGTGCTGCTGCCGGTATAGCTGCCGCTGTCGGTTGTGCTGCTGCCCGTATAGCTGCCGCTGCTGTAACTGCCGCTGTCGGTGCCGCTGTAACTGCTGTCGCTGCCGCTGTAGCTGCCGGATCCGTCTCCGGTCAGGTAATCATCGTACCCGTAGCCGCTCATTGTCCCGTCTGACCCGACATCGTCGAACCCCCGGTAGTCACTGTTCCCATAGGAGATGACATCCTGGAAGGCGCCGTCATCGTAAGATGCGCCGTCGTCATAGCCTGTCCATGCGCCGGCATCCTCATAACCGCCGTTGTAGCCGTAATCCTCGTACCCTGCATCGTAGCCGGTTTCTTCGTAGTTCCAGTCCCCGGCGCCAATATCATCAAAGCCCCTGTATTCTTCCGCCGCAGCCTGGCAGGAAAATGCCAGAGCCAGTATTCCTGCGCTCACGGGCAGCCATTTCATTCTCTTCATCGTTTTTCCCCCCGTTATACCGTTTCCGTTTCCTGCTCTGTCAATGCTTCCGCGCCGGCCTCCTCAGCAGACTGCACCGCCCGCTGCGCGCACAGAGACGCTGTCTGTTCTTTCTGCATCAGCAAAATCTGCTCTTCAACGCCTTTGGGGTCTTCCGGCCAGATGTCACTCAGCGTTGTCCTCTGCTGCGCAATGTATTCTTTCCAGACCTCCTGCGCATACGCAACGTCTTTCTTCTTCTCTTCGCTCTCCGCTTCGGCGGCCAGTTCTTCATAGAGCTTGTCGATGGCCTGCTCCCAGAGGGCATTCAGTTCTTTCACCGAGTCTGCGTCTCCCTCCAGCCGCGTATCCTCGCGAAGCAGTTCCCTGTGCTCGCTGCAGTAGATTCTGCGCAGGTTCCCCTCATCGAGAATGATCATGCACTGGTCCGGCGCACTCTCTTCGGAAGCGTCTCCGGAAGCATTCGCCGTCACGGATACCCAGGGTTTTTCCGTGGTCTGCGCCGAAGGATCGGCCGCTGCCGCAGCTGCCTGCGGCGCTTCTGTCTCCTCTTCTGCCGCCGTCTCATTTCCTTCCGCAGCCGCTTCGGCTTCCGGAGCCGCCGCGGTTTCTGCGGTTTCTCCGGTTTCTGCAGCCGCCGCGGGCTCTGCGGTTTCTCCGGCTGCGGCTGCCGCTCCGGTTTCCGGGGCCGCCGCGACTTCTGTGGTTTCTGCGGCTGCCGCGGGCTCTGCGGCTTCCCCGTTTTCTTCCGCTTCTGTGGTTTCTGTATTCTCGGCGGGAATCACAACATCCGCGGATGTCTCCTTCCCTGCTTCTTTCTCCAGATAGGGCATCATCGATTCATCCGCGACGCCGGTTCCTTCCAGTCCTGCATACTCCTGAAAATCCCGCACGGCGATCGCTGTCATCTCGCCGTACACGCCGTCCGGCTCCCCCTGCAGCCACCCTGTATCATACAGCATCTGCTGAAGAGAGCGCACATCCTCCCCCGTATCTCCGGTCTGCAGATCCGCCTGTGCCGCTGCGGAAAATGTCAGCGTCATCAGCGCAGCCAGCAGCAATCCATATTTTTTCACTTTTTCTACCCCCTGTCTGTTTTGATCATCCGCCTTCCGGCAGAGTGCGGGCCGGTTCCTGTTTCAGATCCCGGCAGGACTATCTTACATCATCGTCTGCTTATTCTCAAGGGAGACACAGAACCGTCCCCTGTCTCCTTTCACAGCATCCGGTCCATCTCATGCCATTGTTCGCCTCCCCAGACGGAGGCGGAGAGACCCAGGTCACGGAAACCGAACTTTCTGTACATCTCCACTTTTTCCTCAAGGCAGGTCAGGACCAGCCGTTTCCGACCGTTTTCCCGCTCCCGTCTGCAGTAGCAGGCAACCAGCTCCCTGGCAAGACCCTGCCGCCGGTATTCCGGCAGTACATCCAGCCCCAGCAGCATCACATTCTCTCCCGACGGGTCGTGAAGGGAAGCATCCGTAAAGAATTCATCCCGGAAGCAGGTTTCGTTCGTGGCGATCCCGTTGAGAAATCCGGCGATCCGGCCGTTTGAAGGGTCGACTGCCACCAGGAATAAGTCCGGAGCGGCTTCCACCCGCTCCATCATATGCCGGTACGAGCAGGCTTCGTTGGGCGGAAAGCAGATATTCTCGATTCTCGAGGTTTCCGGGCCCTCTCCCGGCAAAATACTGCGAAATTCAAACATTCCTGTTCTCCTTTTCCCTGACCGGTCATCGGTTCGCCCGGATCAGATTTTTATAGAAATCAACACATCCCGGCAGACAGTCTGTGGAAATGTGCTCATCGATCCCATGAATGCCGGCTTTCTGCTCCGGTCCGAGCACAACCGGCGCGAAACGGTATACATGGGGACAGATATCCTGATAGAACCGGGCGTCCGTTCCCCCAGTGAGGATATACGGGCAGACCGGCGCCTCCGGAAATGTCTCCCGGGCCACCCGGCTGAACAGTTCCCAGGCTTCCCCCTCTGTCTCCGAGACGGCCGTCGACGGTTCGGCGCTGACAACTTCCATCTCCAGTCCGTATTTCGCCGCGATTTTCTCCACCAGACCCAGTGTTTCCTCCATGTCCTGATGGGGTATAAACCGGAGATTCGCTCCGAGAATGACTTCCTTCGGAAACATATTGTTCGCGTCGGATCCGGCAATCTGTGTAAATGCAATCGTGCTCTGGAGCATCGCTGCCGCATGCGGCGACAGGCGGGGCATCACTTCCGCCACCAGCGGGCCGAAGAGCCACAGATTGGAAAAAACGTAGCGCACCGGCAGGATCCCATAGGGGGCGAGGCGGCGCAGCATCTCCCGGACCGGTTTCTCCATTCTCTTCCGGAAGGGATCATGATGCTCCATCCAGTGCACAAAATCCGCGGTCCGGGCCACCGGCATGCCGCGCAGCGGCGTACTGGCATGCCCTCCGTTTCCGGATACATGAAAATGGACATTGGCCATGCCTTTTTCCATCATGCCCGCCATGGCAAAGCTGCCCCGGACGCCCGGAACCGGGTCTTCCATAATCCCGCCTCCCTCGTCGCAGACCAGGAAGGGCCGAACCCCCTTTTCCTGCAGAAAACGTACGATCTTCGGGCAGCCGTCGCCGCTCACTTCTTCCGTACAGGAAGAGGAAAGATAGAGGTCCTGCTCCGGTTCATATCCTTCCTCCAGAAGTTCTTCCACTGCCTGCAGAAAGCCCATCACGGAACATTTTGTATCGCAGGCTCCGCGGCCCCACACGCTTCCCTCCGCAATGGCCCCGGAGAACGGACCATACTTCCATTCTCCCTCCGCAGGAACCGTGTCCTGATGACTCATCAGCACCAACGGGCGATCATGGGATTTCCCCTTCCAGAAGTAGAGCAGGTTCCCGTCCAGCCGGAAGCATTCCAGCCGGGCATGTACCTGAGGAAAAAGCCGCTCCAGCTCTCCCTGAAAGGCACGGAAGCGTTTCAGGTCTTCCACATTATATTCCGGCTTTGATACGGTATCATACTGAAGCATCCGGGACAGCTTCCGGGCATAGATTTCCGCGCGTTCTTTGTCCGGCACAGGCCGCCGCCCTCTTTTTCCCTTTGGTGCAGACAGGCACATATGCACCCATGCCGCCGCAAACAGGGAAAGCAGTATAAGTCCCAAAATGATCACTGTCATACCTGTGATTCCGATCAAGTCTCTTCTCCCGGCGCACGCCTCCATGTACAAAGGACCTGATTTCCGGCAGAATCATGAAGATCCCTCCCGAAAATCAGATCCAAACTTGTTCAGGCTTCCTTCGGCAGCATCCGGATCATGCTGCGGATTCCCGAAATCTCTTCCAATGCGTTATAAATCTCTTTTTCCCGGTACTCTTTCGTGACCAGGGCAAAGGTTTCATCCCCTTCCAGGGAGTCTTCCGCTTCCCAGACCGCTTCCAGCTTACCGTCCAGGGCTTTCAGAACGGCCTCCTCCTGCGCTTTGTCCCCGCGGATAAAGAAGGCGGAAATCCGTTCCCCAGCCGGGACCACGGGCATCAGTTCCTCGCTCCACGCGATCGGGACGGTGCTCCCGATGTTCCGGGAAGCCAGAATCATATCGGCCGCCACCGCGGATCCGGTGGGCAGCTTGCCGGCCCCCCGTCCGTAGAACATGACATCGTCCACCATCGTTCCGTGAACCAGCACGCCATTGAACACATCGGTCACTCCGTAAAGCGGATGTCCCTCCGGAACCAGGAAGGGCGCCGTCAGAACCGACACAGCGTCTTCCTGCAGCCGGCTCATGCCCAGCAGACGGATGGTATATCCGTGCTGCGCAGCGAACACAAAATCCTCCGGGGTAATCTTGGTAATGCCCTCACAGGAAATCTCGTCGTAACGTACGGTTTTCCCGCACATCAGAGACGAAAGGATCGCGATTTTCCGTCCGGTATCATGTCCCTCGACGTCCGCTCTCGGGTCCCGCTCCGCGTAACCCAGTTCCTGCGCTTCCTGCAGGACTTTTCCGTAATCGGCTCCGCAGTGCTGCATTTTCGTCAGCATATAGTTTGTGGTCCCGTTCAGGATACCCATAACCTCTGTGATCTTCTCCTGCACCAGGCAGTTCAGCATCGGCGTGATCAGCGGAATGCCGCCGCCCACGCTGGCTTCGAACAGGTAACTGCAGTGGTGCTCGGCGGCTGCCGCAAGAAGCTTCGGACCGAACGCTTCCACCAGCTCCTTATTGGAAGAGCAGACGCTGATCCCTCTTTCCAGAGCTCTGCGTGAAAACGTGTATGCCGGTTCTTTTCCCCCCATCGTCTCGCAGACGACGCTGATTTCCGGATCATTCAAAATCACATCCACATCGTGGACAATCCGGTCCGCATAGGGACTGTCGGGGAAATCCCGGATATCAAGAATATATTTCACGGCGATCCCGCCGGGGATCACCCTTGCGATCTGCTCCCGGTTTTCCTCCAGCACGGCGACGACGCCGCTGCCGATATTTCCAAAACCGAATACTGCTGCCTGTATCATATTTCTCCTCCTGTACAAGACAGGCAAGACAGGGGACGATTCTCTGTCTTGCCTGCTTTATCTCATCCCCGAAGGGATGGTTCTTTCTGTCGCGGTCAAATGTTTTTCCCGACCGGACAACATAAACAGTATAACAGGTATGCAGTCAAAGGAAAAGAGCTTTCTTGTTCTGCATGTGTGAATTCGCTGCTGTTTGCAATCATCGAAGCCGTACGCCCTCAGGCCCCTTATATTTCATAAGCTGACCCGACCCACTCCGCCGGGCTAACGGCTAACTCCGACTAAGGGGCCGGGGCATTCGCGCATATACGCCACGCTCTTACCCCGGCCCCTAAGTCTGCGTAAACCGTGGATCCCGTCTTCGTTCCTGTCGGCATTGTCTGCTTATGAAACATAAGGGGCCTGAGGGCTGTTGGCAGCATGAATTCGATGAATGATTCACTGCGTAGTCAGGTAGGGGAAGAACCACGTGCTCTTTCCCTTCTTGTCAAACATTTCGTTGTACTGCAGATAATTGTATTTGTCGATCCATTCCTTCTCCTCGCCGGTCGCTTTGTCGTAGTGAAGGAATTTCCCTTCCGTCTCGGACCAGAAGGCTCTGGCGTTCATCGCCGGAATCTTCTTCATCAGATCGGCCAGGAACTGGTTGTACGGCGGAAGATCAATCCCCGCCCGTGAGAGTGCCATGGTCGAAAGAAAATTCAGGCTGGTGAGGCTGATCTCTTTCTCCGGCGTATCGTAATTGGTCCAGATAAAGAACGGTACGGAGAACAGCTCTTCGAGCTGTGTCAGCGTAAGTCCGGATATGCCCTTTCCGTTCAGCGAGCGGAAGAAGGACGTCTGCAGACTGGGCAGATGGTCTCCGAAGAAGATGATTTCCACCGGTACGTCTGCCTTTTCAAAGTATCCGATCAGATTCTTCAGCGCTTTGTCCGTCTCGTGGCACAGCGACAGATACTGGTTGGCGTCGTCAAAATTGCCGTACCTGGACCGGTATATGATCTCATTGGTAAAGTTGGCGTAGGTCTGACGGTATCCGCCGTGGTTCTGCATCGTAATGCTCATGATGAACAGCGGATCCTCCGGAGCCGTCTCCTGCTGCTGTTCAAACCGCTCGATGATTTTGTCGAAGAGCTCCTGGTCCGTGACATAGTCGCGGATGATATTGGTCTCGTCGAAATAATTGTCCTCCAGGAAATAGGTCTCGTCAAAACCGAGGGTCGGATATACGATATTTCTCTTCCATCCGGTATTCTGATACGGATGCATGGCAACCGCTGTATATCCCTCATTTTTCAGCGTGGACACCAGCGATGTCGGCGTCTTTGTGATGAACTGTTCATAAACCACCGAGCCCTCCGGCAGGAATGCCATGCTGTTGCCGGTCATATACTCCCACTCCGAGTTCGGCGTCTTCGCACCGAATACGGAAGACAATGAGAAGCCGCGCAGCGTGTTTTCCTTCAGCGAATCCAGGAACGGCATGACCTCTTTGTTGGTGGTCAGGTCTCCCAGCTTGCGCAGGTCCGCAAAGGACTCGTCCATGATCGTGATGATCACGGGCTTGCGGTCCAGGTTGGAAAGCTTGGCGGACAGGGCCACTTCCTCGGCGGATCTGGCCATTTTCTGTCCGTCCCCGGAGGTGTCGTCCCTGCCATACTCCTCCTCCAACGCAGAGATGATTTCCCGGTCATATCCTTCCGGATCTTTGATAATCCCGTCTCCGACGCCAAGGATAAAGTTCAGGACAAATCCGTTCTTATAGGTACCCTTCTTCTCCCAGGTCTGGGTCGCCATCTTTGCCGACTTATCCTGTACGTACATCACGGTAAATACCAGGGCCACCGCTGCCGCCGCCCGGATCAGCCAGTGGAAGATCCGCTTCATCTTTATCTTCGACTTCCGGATCAGCACAAAAATCACCACCGAAAGCAAAATGGCGATCGCTCCGCGGTCATGCATTTTCAGCCGGTAGCTGCCGAACACGCTCAGGCCGGTTCCGACCGTGCGGATATCGGCAAATGAGATCTCGTTCTCACGGAATTCATAGACAAAATAATCCGCAAACGCCGCAAACATGCAGAGGAAATGTGCAATCCTCCAGCTCCAGCGAATCTCGCCCACGAGAATCAGGACCGCCAGATAGATGCACGCCACGCACCACATATTCAGATGCAGAATCCGCTCCTTGGTCTTTTTATAGAGCTCCGGCTCCAGGATAATGTGCTGAATGCAGAGCGTGGAAAACACCGGGCCGGCAGCGAGATAAAAGGCGGTCCAGATCCACAGGATCCCCTTCCAGAGCCCTTTGAACTCAATGTCTGTACACAGGATCAGAAAATAGGCCAGCGGGCACAAAAAAAGGAACGGAAGCGGATAATGGGCCGTGGCAAACATAATCAGTGCGACCGCAAAAAAGATTCCGGTTCCGATCAGACGACGTTTATTACATTGAAAACTGCACTTCATTCTCTTCTCATCTTCCTTAGTTATTTCTAATCCGCAATTATAGACATGATTTCATGAAAAATCAAGAGGCAGTGTGTGTCAGATTGAGCCAGAGAGGAGACAGGGTGGGGAGACAGGGGACGGTTCGGAGACACAGAACCGTCCCCTGTCTCCCCAGAACCGTCCCCTGTCTCCCCCTGTCTCCCCAGAACCGTCCCCTGTCTCACACGCTCAATACCTCTCCGGTTTTTTCTCCCGCTCCATCAGTTCCCGTACCACCTTGTTCGGATCTGCGCCTTCCCGGATGATGCGGTTCACGCCGCTGACAATCGGCATCTGGACAAGGCAGGCATCTGCCATCTCCATGGCTGCCGGAAGGGCGTTGATGCCTTCCACGACCATTCCAACTTTTTTCACGGCTTCCTCCGGGCTCATCCCCTGTCCGATCAGTTCGCCGGCCCGGTTATTGCGGCTGTGCACGCTGGTCGCGGTCACGACCAGATCGCCGATGCCGGCCAGTCCGTAAAAGGTCGTCTCCTGGCAGCCCATCGCCAGTCCGAGGCGGGTAATCTCCGCCATCCCTCTGGTAATCAGTGCCGCTTTGGTGTTGTCCCCGTAGCCGAGGCCCCGGGCCATCCCGGCGGCAAGCGCGATAATGTTCTTAAGCGCTCCGCAGAGCTCTACGCCCTTGACGTCCGGATTGGTGTAAACCCGCATGCAGGTATTCATAAACACATCCTGCACAAAGCGGGCAGCCCGCATGTCCTCTCCCGCGGAGACGATCGTCGTGGGCATGTCCCTTGCAACCTCCTCCGCATGGGTCGGTCCGGACAGCGCGACCAGACGGACGTTTCCGCCCCTGCCGTTTCTGCGCAGCTCGTCCGCAATGACCTCCGTGAGCGTATACAGCGTATCCGGCTCAATGCCCTTGGCCACGTCCACGATGATCTGTCCTTCCGGGATAAACGCAGCGGCTTTGGCTGCCGTGCTGCGCACAAAGACGGACGGAACCGCGAACAAAACAATATCCTTATCCGTCACGGCCTCCCGGATCTCTTTCGTAAACCGGACCCCGTCCGGGATCACCATCCCGGGCAGGTTCGGATGTCTGCGCGTGGAAGAATATTCGTCGATCTCCCGCTCAAGAGCAGACCAGACCATCACGCCATGACCACTGTTGCAAAGCATTCGGGCAAGAGCCATTCCCCAGGTGCCGGCTCCCAGCACTCCGATTTCAGACATGTTTTCTCCCTCTCTTTTTCTGATTTACACAGAGACTATGTTCCGTCTCCCGTTCTCCCCGCCTGCGTCTCTGTCTGCCAAAGGCCTGGCGGAAACGGTGTGATGCGGGTCAGAAGACCACCACCGCGGTTTTCTGAAAATCTGCATCCATGTCAAAGGCAATCACACTGCCGGCTCCCGCCAGATAAAAGACGTCGCCGATATAGAGTCCCCGCATGGTATTGTAATCATTCTTCTCCTGCAAGTCATCCTCAAAGAAATCATAGAGGAGCACCCTCTCAAACCCGTCTGTGCCGTCCCAGGCGAAGACCATATACCTGCCTTCACACCAGAAGCCGACCAGGTTCCGCGCGGGGTTGGCAAAGATCGCCTTGTATTCGTCCACCGCCGGACACCAGGTCACGCCGGGCACAATGCGCCGTGCGGTTTCCTTCACATTTGCCGGGTCGGAAATATCGAACAGGGACAGCTTCAGTCCGCTCGTCACGCCGGTCAGCTCGTCCGCGTCATAGCCCAGGCCCAGCAGTTTTCCCTCTCCGAAGGGATGCAGATAAGCGGAAAATCCGGGAAGCTTCAGCTCTCCGATTACTCTGGGATGAGACGGATCGGACAGATCGGCCGTAAACAGCGGATCTGTATTGCGGAAGGTCACAAAATAAACCGTATCCCCGAAAAACCGCGCGGACTTGATCTCCTCGTTTCTCGCCAAATCCTTCAGGCTGCCGGCGTAGTTCATGTCTTCATCCAGGACAAAAAGCGCGTTGTGCCGCACCCATTCATCTTCGTCATAGTAATCGATGCCGAACAGCTGTCCGAGCACCTTCAGCAGGTTGAGTCTGGCGCTTCCCCAGTAGGTCGTGAGGACGCGCAGATACCCGTTGTATTCATCCAGCGAGAAGGAATTGTTTACCGTACCGCGCACGGTTCCGGCCGCTTTTCCTTCGATCTCTCCGTCCCGGAAGGTCAGCTTTGTGATCTCCGAACTCGTAACGGATGACCAGTTGTCCACATTGACGGCATAAATGCTGTCCGTGCTGACATAGAATTCATCCGCCCCGGAAACCACAGCGCAGTAATCCTCCGCCTGCCCCGGCGCATCCGTACGGACGGAAGCCGCTGTCAGATAGCTGGTCTGCGTCACGATGGACGGAATAATCACCGAGGAAACCTCCGCCTTCCGGCCGCCGATCCACGGAAGCAGCTCGCTGTCCTCCGCAGAGCCGCCAAGATACGGGCTCCACTGTGTGAACAGATAGATCACCCCGTCCATTTTTCTGGACTGCAAGTAATTCCCCGAAAGGCTGAACTCGTCTTCGATCACCGGTTCAAACGGATCCGTCATATCCACCGTAATCAGTTTTGTCATCCGGTTGGTCGGCGAGTAATATCCGTATTTCTCAATCTTGTCTCCGGACAGATCCGATTCTTCAAGGATCACGTACGCCTTTCCCTCCGACAGCAGAAGCTCCTGTGCGCCCGGCGAATCCCAGGTGCTGTCCTGCGCAATCTTCAGGGACGACACAAGCGCGGTCTCCGATCCCTTCGCTTCCACCGTAATCAGCTCGGTTCCTCCCCGGAGGATATAGATATACCGGCCGTCCGTCTTGATGATATCCGCTTCATCCACGCCTTCGGTACGAACATTCGTCTCCGAATACTCCGCCTCCGGAGCCGAATCGTACGTCATTGCTTCTGTCTTTGCGGCGCTGTTTCCCGCATCCCCGAACGCCGGTGCCGCCGCATCCATGACAGACTCCTCGGCAAGCTCATAGTCCAGGTAAATCGGCACATCTACCTTAAGAAGCGTATCATACAGATCTTTTTCGCTTTTTGCATACCGGATCCCGCTGACACGTACCGAGGCCGATCCGTCTTCCCCGGCCTCCGTCTCCGGGTCCTCCGCAGCTGCCTCCGTCTCCTGCTCCACATACTCTCCCGGAAATTCATCCGTACAGGGCCGGATGGTTTCCTCCGTCTCAAACGCTTCTTCGCTCTGCCCGGTTTCATACAGGTTTTCTCCCTGCGCCGTCAGATTTCCCGCCAGCAGGACCACCATCATGCCTGCCAGCAATCCCTTTCTGCAGTTTTTTCCCGACATTCTCTGCCTCCTCTCCCGAAGAGCGGCCAAAGCCGCCGCTGCGCAACGTTTGTCAAAATGCACCATCTGCGTTAACTATAGCAGAAGGCCCTTCGGAAAACTACAGAAACATATCTATAAGAAGATGTACATTTTCTTAAGGAAGAAGGCGGCACAATTCCATGAATTTTCCCGGAAGGAAACGGGATGCGGATCCGCGGTCACAGCACGGATGCATATACCAGCACGCACAGGATCACAATGATTCCGATGCAGGTCATCATCAGCGCAAATGTAAAGTTTGAAACCAGCGGTCTGGAGGCCTGGGTAAGCTCGGCTGCAATGATCCGGCCGAGCCACATGCCTTCTTTGTCCCCGGTATTTCCTCTCTTTTCTTTCAGCACCGTTCGGCGAAGCAGGACAATCAGACCGTCCATACTCATTTCCGCGGCACGCATGAGTACCGTAAACACGAAGAATACGACTCTGGCCAGAACCCCCGTAATCACATTCTCGCCAAACAGACGCAGCACCGCTCCCATCGCTCCGGGAAGGATTTTTGTGACCAGCGGTCTGTATACGGCGGTTTCCAGGTCCAGCTTCCGGGGCCAGCGGTTGACATAGGAGCCCTCCGACACCATCCACCGGCGGACCACAAGCAGATACACGAGGGCGCCGATCGTCAGGGAGATCATGCCCCCATTCAGGTTTTCAAATGAAAACGCATGAAATGCCAGGGACTCTCCGGTCATCATACGGGCAATGCCGAGTGCCGCAGCCGGCTGCCCGAGGAGAAAGCAGAACAATGCGGACACCGGAATCGGCCATGCACTGGCTTTATAGTGATAACCCTCTTTCCGGTCGTAGCTCTGCTGACGGCGCGGATCCTTATTTTTCTGTACAAAAATGCAGAGAAACAGTTTCAGCATATAGGCAAAGGTCAGACCGCCCGAGAAAAGGAAGACCCACTCAACCACATGCAGAACCGGTCCCACGCCGGCGCAGGCGCCAATTCCCTCCACAATGCTCTCATGCAGCATCGTTTTGCTGATATATCCGTTGAACAGGGGCACGCCGCTGATCCCGAGTGCGCCCAGCGCAAAGGATACCTTCAGGATCGTCCGGGATCTTCCAAAGCCCCGGATTTCGTCGAGCAGCAGCGTATGAGCCCGCATGACCACCTCGCCGGCGCACATGAAGAGGGTCAGCTTGATCAGTGAATGATTCACCATATGCATCATCAGGCCGGAACACGCCAGCAGGACGCCTTCCTCTTCTCCTGCATGGCCCAGCAGGATCATCATGCCGGTTCCCGTCAGGATGAACCCGATCTGCGACATGGAAGAGCAGGCAAGTGTCCGTTTCAGATTGACAGAAAACAGCGCCAGCACCGCTCCGAGAAGCATGGTGATTCCACCGGCGCAAAGGACGATCCATCCGAAGATGACATCTTCGGCCATGGCATGCAGGGAAATCATCAGAATCCCGTAGATTCCGACCTTGGTCAGAATACCGGACAGCAGGGCCGAAGACGGCGACGGCGCCACGGGATGCGCTTTCGGAAGCCAGACATGGACCGGCACCATACCGGCCTTCGCGCCGAAGCCGAAGAGAATGCAGACCGCGCCTGCCCGGAGGATCCCGGGCTGCTGAACATTCCGCGCTGCCCCGGCAAGCTCGTCAAACCGCAGCGTTCCGCAGGTGTACCAAACCAGTGCCAGCCCCATGAACAGCACCAGGCCGCCGATCACGGCAATAAACAGATAGGTATACCCCGCCTGCACCGCCTCCTTTGTCTCTTCATGGATCACCCATGTAAAGGAGGTAAAGGACAGAATCTCAAAAAAGAAAAACGCCGTCATCAGGTCCGCGGAGAGCATGACGCCTTCCGTTGCCCCCAGCGTAAGCAGGATGAAAAACCAGTAACGGTTCAGGTGTTCCCGTTCCTCTTTAAAATATTCCTCCGAAAAAAACGTGGTCAGCATCCACATCCAGGCGGTGATCGCCGCATAGACGATTCGGAACCCGTCTGCGGTAAATCCCAGTTCACCGGCAAATATGCCCGTCTGCCGGAACCCGAAGGCCAGCCCCGGATCCCTTCTCCAGGTCAGAAACAGCGCCAGGACAAGCAGACACTCCGCGGCAGTAAAAATCATACGGAACGCCATCCAGGGAATCCCCTCTGTTTTTCTGCCGATCAGATATGAAATCAGAGCCGCGGCAAACGGTCCGAATACAATCAAAAGAAAGAGCATTTTTTCCCCCTTGTTTCCTACATGCCCGAAGCAATGGCTTCCAGCAGTTTCACCAGCGGATGCGGAAATACACCGAAAATCACATTGATGATGCCGAAAACCACAATCGGAAGCAGCATCCGTATCCCCGGATCTGTAACGGTCTTCCCTTTTTTAGTCCGGGCCGCTGCCGCCGCAGGCGCTCCTTCCGTCGAAGCGCTCGCCGGCCGGGCCGCCTGATACCAGTCTGTGCCGGTGATCGGGAAGAATGCCCGGATACTGACGCTCAGCGTATAGACCGCACAGGCAAACGCAGAGAGGATCAGTGCCGCTCCGCCGATATAGGAAATCATATCCGCCCGACGCAGGCATGCCAGCACAAGATGCCATTTTGAGACAAATCCGCAAAGCAACGGGATACCCGTCAGCGACAGGGCGGACAGGGTATAGAAAATGAAGGTCACTTTCATCTGCCGCCCGACTCCGTTCACCTCATAGACATAAGCATTGCCGGTCATATGCATAAAGGCGCCGGCGCACAGAAACAGCGACATCTTGATGACACTGTGGAAAACCATATGCATCATGCCCGCCTCCAGGCCATAGGGCGTCAGGAGCAGGATGCCCGTCAGCATATAAGAAAGATTGCTCACCGTGGAGTAAGCCAGGCGGCGTTTGAAATGCCGTTCCTTCACCGCCAGGAAGGCCGCATAGACCAGGGTGAATTCCGCCGTCAGAAGCGCGATGTCCGCCGCTTTTGTACCTGTAAGGAGTTCCGGTCCGAACACATACCATACCAGCCGGAGAACGGCAAACACACCGGAATTGACAACCGCAACCGCGTGCAGCAGCGCCGTCACCGGCGTCGGAGCGGCCGAGGCCGTGGGCAGCCAGCTGTGCAGCGGGAAAATCGCTGCCTTGACGCCAAATCCGAAAAAGCCGAAAAGAAACGCCGTCTGCAGAATCACGGAACCCGGAGCGGCTTTCACACTCCCGCCGTAAATAAACCGCCCGCTGTTTCCCCAAAGGGTTGTCATCACCACCGCGAAAAAGGCAAGCGATGCGCCTCCGATGGTAAAGGCGGCATATTTTCTGCCGGCATACATGCTTTCATGATCCATGTAATGGCTGACCAGCGGGATCGTCACAAGCGAAAGCATTTCATAGAAAACGTAAAGGGTGGTCATATTCGCGGCAAATGCAATCCCCAGGGTAATGCCGTAGGTCATCACATAAAAGGCGAAAAAACCGTTTTTTCGGCGTTCGTGCTCCATGTATTCAAACGCATAGGGCATCACCAGCGGCCAGAGAATGGAGATCATTCCGGCAAACAGCATCGCCGGTCCGTCCATACAGAACTCAATGAAAAAATCCTCTGTAAAGCTGTAGATGACCACCGGTCTGCCCCGCTGCACCTTTGCGATGGCGATCCAGATCAGCACCGATGTCAGGCAGACCACCGCTTCCGCATATATACTGCGTTTCCGGTCATCGTCAAAATGCTGCGGGATGATGCAGAAGCCGCCCAGAAGCGGTGTAATAATCAAAGCCAGGAGAAACAGTGGATTCACAGTATTACCCTCCCTACGATACTGACGCCGAAAATACCCATAAGCAGGGCCGTCAGGCAGAGCGCAATCATCGGAATCGTCATCAGATACGGCTCCCGCTTCGTGCGGGCCGCTTCGCCGCCGTCCGCTGCTTCCGCCTGCTCCCGGGCCTCTTCAAAATCTTTCCCAGGGAAGAACGCGTCGATCACGACCGGAAGCAGGTACCCCGCCGTCAAAAGCGCAGAGATCAGCAGAACCACCGGCGGAAGGATACTCCAGATACCGTCTTCGGCGGCCAGCGCAGCGCCGGCAATCACCCATTTGCTTACGAAACCTCCCATCGGCGGAATCCCGATCAGAGACAGGGATGCAATCAAAAAGCACCACATCGTCACCGGGATCTGCCGGCCGACGCCCCGCAGTTCCTCCACCCGGTGGCTTCCCAGAATAACGATAAATACACCGGCTGCCAGGAACAGGCAGCCCTTTGCCGCCATATGGCTCATCAGCTGCATCAGACCGCCGCGAAGGCCGTCGTCTGTCAGGAAGGAAAGCGCCAGCATGATATAGGAAATCTGGCTGATTGTGGAATACGCAAGCCGTTTCTTCGTCACCTTCTCACGGAAGGCCATGGTCGAACCCATCAGTACCGTCAGCATCGCAAGGATCATCCATGTCCGCTGCACCCAGGTGCCCCGGAGCAGGTCCGCGCCGACACAGTAGTAAACCAGACGAATGACCGCCACGATACCGGCTTTCGCAATGATGCCGGACAGCAGGGAGGATGCGGGCGCAGGTGCAATGGGATGCGCGCTCGGCAGCCAGCCGTGCATCGGATACATACCGGCCTTTGTGCCGAAACCGATAATGCCCGCCAGGACCGCCGCGAAAAATGCGGTCTCATGCGCCGCGACCTTTCCCCGGTCGATGAAGCCGCCCAGGACAAAACCAGCGTCTCCTGTGGAAAAGGCATAAATGAAAAAGACGGCAAGAAGGCCGAGCAGCGCTCCGCCGATGGAGTAAAACAGATATTTTACGCCGGCGGTCACCGCATCCTTCGTCATCTCATGGAGTACCATCGGTACCGTGGAGAGCGTCGCCAGTTCGAAGGCAAAATACAGCGTCACCAGGTTCGAAGACATGCATACGGCCATCATCGCTCCCAGTGAGATGAAAAAGCAGGCAAAAAACAGGTTCACCCGCTCTTCGGTTTTCATATAGGCGAAGGCATAAAAGCATACCGCCGTGTACAGAATCAGGACTGCGGACATTGCGTAGATCCCCAGCCGGTCCGGGCAGAAGGTCAGGGAAGCCCGTTCGGAGAGGTTCACAGCCGAAACGCTTTTGCCGGACTTCATTGCCAGAACGCCCAGCACATCCGTGAGCAGCATGACCGCTGCATACAGCCGATTGCGCAGTGTTTCCTCTTTCACTGCAGCGCTCACCGCAGTGCCGGCAGCAACCGGAAATAAAAACGCAAGGATTGATATCATAAATTCGACCTCCCCGTCAGCTGAACATTGTCAGCCCTTTCTGTATCAGATCTGCCGCAACCCAGGAGAACAACCCGAGAAACAGGTTCAGAATGCTCAGAACAGCCATCGGGATATTATATCCCATCCGGTGATGCGGCCGGATATCCGATTTCTTCATCTTTTCCAGGGGATCGCTGTAAATACGGATCAGGGTGCGGATAAAGTAAATCGCGTTGAGCATCGAGCTGACCGCCAGCACCAGCATCACCAGCGTCAGCTTGGGAAAGCTCCCGGAATCCACGGCTGCCATCGCAAACTGGATCTTCGAAGCAAAACCGGCAAAAATCGGAATGCCGATCATAGACAGACTGCCGATCAGGAAAAAGAATCCGGCGTCCCGATTCCGCAGGGCGCTTCCCTGCAGTTTCCGGAATCGCAGACTGTCCCCGGACACCTCCGCAAGACGGGGCGTTGTCAGGAACAGCATGGATTTGGTCACCGCGTGCGCCAGGATATGGAAAATGGCCGCCACATAGCCTGCTTCTCCGCCCAGTCCGATCCCGACATAGATATAACCGATCTGGGCCGCAGAAGAAAAGGCCACCATCCGGTTGATATTGTTTGCATGCATGGCCTGCACGGAACCGATCACAATCCCGCCCGCGCCGAGCACCAGCAGAATATTCCGGATGGGCAGCCCGGCGATCACCTCCGGTCCGATGACCCGGTAATACGTCTTGATCAGCAGGAAAATATAGGCCTTCGACACCAGAGACGAAAGGACCGACGCGGAAGTCGGCGTCGCCCATCCGTAGGTATCCGGCATCCAGAAATGGAAGGGAAACAGACCGCTCTTGATGGCAAGACCGATGGTCAGAATCCCGACGCTGATGGTCAGCACCGGCAGGACCGCCGGATCCGCCGCGAGGGACACGATCTCTTTGTGCATCGGCACCATCAGCAGATTTCCGGTCAGATCATAGAGCAGTACGACGCCCAGCAGGAACAGGCCGGATCCGAGAAGATTCAGGATCATATAGCGTACCGCGGCCAGGGTGGTCCGCCCGATTTCACGGACGATCAGAACCCCGCAGCTGGTCAGCGTCAGGATTTCCAGAAATACATACCCGGTAAACAGGTCGTTCGTCCAGATCAGAGCCATCAGCGCCGCCGTCATCAGGTTGAGCAGCGTATAGTACAGATTCACCTTGCTCTTATCCATGTCGGTGTCCACAAACCGGTACCCGCCCAGAACCGAGCAGAGCATGATGATCATGAAAACCACCGCCATCAGCGCTTCGAGCACGCCTGCCCGGATCTCATTGCCCCAGGGAGCGGGAAATTCGCCCATCACATATGTGAAGGGTACGCCGGTATGGATCGTATACCAGAGCACGCTGCCGGTCAGGAGGATCAGCAGGCTTTCATAACACATCGTATATCGCCTTGCCGCTTTCGGGGGAAGCATGTAACACAGTACCCCGGAAAACAGGCTCAGTACGATGGTAAACAACGGAAAATTACGGATGAAGTCCACTTATCTGTCCTCCTCCAAATGACCGGAGAGCGCATAGAGCTCGTCCAGATCCAATGTATGATAACGTTTATACAGACGAATCGTCAGGGAAAGCATGATCGCTGTCACGGAAACCGAAACAACAATACCGGTGAGCACCAGACCGGCGGGAACCGGATTGATATAATGCTCCATCTCCATAATCCCGTCTTCGATGATCGGCGCCTTTCTTCCCTCGATAAAGCCCATGGAGGCAAGGAAAAGAAAAACTCCGGTATCCATGATATTCATACCGATCAGCTTCTTGAACAGATTGCGCTGAAAGAGCAGCATCGTAAAACCGATGCCGAACAGTATAACTGCCACTGCTTCCTCATTATTTACCAGTAGATTCCCAAACACCGCCGATACTTCCTCTCCGAAACAGGCTGAAAAAGCCAAACATGGTACAGGCTACAACAAATCCCACCGCGATATCCAGCGGCAGGATCAGGCCGCCGCTTAGAATGGCTCCCGGTATGCCCTTCGGCACATGGTTTTCCAGACCGTTGGCCCCGGTAAAAAATACATAACCTTTCGCAAAACTGTAAAACG
>CACXHD010000125.1 GCA_902767335.1 uncultured Lachnospiraceae bacterium | reverse complement strand
GTTCATATTCAGAGAGGGACCTGTCTTTTCAAATATCCTGCTGGCGGATGAGATCAACCGCGCAACGCCGCGGACGCAGTCTGCGCTGCTGGAGTGTATGGCGGAACAGCAGGTGACGACGGACGGGGAAACCCGGGCGCTGGAGGATCCGTTTTTTGTGATCGCCACGGAGAACCCGGTGGAGACGTATGGATGTTTTCCGCTTCCGGAGGCGCAGCTGGACCGTTTTCTGATGAAGCTGGAGATGGACCATCTGAGCCCGGAGCAGGAACAGCGTATGCTCGAGCGGTTTGTACACGGGGAACCTTTGAAGGAGCTGACGAGTGTGCTGACCAGACAGGAGGCGGTTTCTCTGCGCGAAAAGTGCAGGGAGATTTTTGTGCATAAGGATCTGCTGGAGTATATGACAGCGCTGACGCAGGCAAGTCGTCAGACGGACCCGGGGATCAGCCCCCGCGGAACGCTGGCATTGCTTCGCGCATCCCAGGGATATGCGATGGTGCAGGGGAGAGATTTTGTGATACCGGAGGATATTCAGGCGGTGGCAGGCGCGGTGCTGGGGCACCGCTGGATCTGTGAGGAGCCGTACGCGCGGAAGCTGCAGAAAATCCGGCAGCTGCTGGATACGATCCCTGTCCCGACGGAAGATTGGAATAAGAGATAATCGCTATGATGCTGTGGTTTCTTTGCGCTGCATTTGTCCTGATCGGCATTGCCGGCAGACTGTATGCAAAAATGTGGAAGAAGGGGCTTTCGGTCCGGATCCGGTTTTCGGAGCCGGCTGCATATGCCGGAGAATCGATTCTTCTGGAAGAGATTGTCTCAAATCATAAAAAAATGCCTCTGCCGCAGGTGGAGGCTGCTTTTCGTCTGCCGAAGGGTCTGGTGTTTGCGGATGCCGAGAATATTGTGATCAGTGACTATGTCTACAAACGGGATCTGTTCTCTCTTCGCGGCATGGAACAGATCCTGCGGAAATATACGATGCGCTGTGAGGCGAGAGGCAGATATTCGGTCAGCCAGGTGATTGTCCGGACAAAAGCCCTGCTGCATGGGCGGGAATACATTCTTGAAGCGGACAGCCCGGACGGACGGGAGGGAGAAGCGTTTCTGGTTTATGCCGGGTATACAGACATTTCGGCGATTGAACAGCTCTGTGACAATCTTCTGGGGATGACGGAAAGCAGAAACCGTCTTTATGAGGATCCGTTTCTTTTTTCCGGGATCCGCGACTACCGGCGGACGGATCCCATGAACCGGATCAACTGGAAAGCCATGGCCAGAACCGGCAGCATGATGGTGAATACCTTCTCCAGTGTGCAGGATTTGTCCTGTATGATTTTTCTCGATGTAGAGGACCGGAATATCCTGAAGGAAGAGGATCTTGTCGAAGAAAGTATCCGGGCGGCCGCTTCGCTGTGCCGGAGAATGATCCTGCATTCACAGATGACCGGACTGGCGGTCAACACGGACCCGCCGGTTCTTCTCGGACCGGAGCGGGGCAGGGAACTGCTTTCCAGGGTCGAGTATGCGCTGACAGAGAATTTTACGGCAGGAAGAAAGACGGATTTTCTCGCTCTGGTTGACCGGACGGCCGGGAGAGGGAGTCGGGAGACGGGGCGGACGGCACAGGAAACCATGAATCCTGCGGCGGTCTATATTCTGATATCGAAAAATCTGCGCGCGGAGGAAGTGAGCGTGGATGTACCAGATGCGGTTCTTGTGACACCGGTCCGAAAAGCCGGCGGGGGATTTGAACTGCTGGCCAGGCGCGTTGGACCGACCGGGCTATAACCGGGCTGCGGCGGCTGGCGGCAGGGAGCGGGCCGGGAAAAACGGATGAGGAGGAACTTATGGATATCAGTCGTTCTCTGCAGCGGATCCGATCCTTCACATGGATTCTTTCAAAGCTGTATGCGGTCATGCTGCTGGCTCTGCCGGTGCCGATGTGCTGTCTGCTCATCAGCGGCCGGTCCGATGAACAGGTATGCCGTCTGTATTTTGCGGGAATGATTCTGTTCCTTTTTGCCGCTGCCGGTGACCTGGCCGCACGGAAGCTTCAGACCTTTTCCGCTTATCTTATAAGCTGCATCCTGGCAGGGGCTGCGGTCTTCGGACTGGTATTTTCGGTGGGAAATGTATGGCTGAATCCGGGCCTTCGGACGGCCCTGCTTCTGGAGACCGCCTGCGGCATTCTGTTTCTGGCGCTTTCGAGCGCCCAGGTCCGCATGCGGGAAAAGCGCAGGAGAAAGGCAATGCAGGAAAATGATATTACATGGACGGAGACCCCGGTGCTTCTGGAAAGACCGTCTTTTTTTGGCATGCTGTTTTTCACAGCGGCGTATCTTCTCGCGAAATTTACTCATTGCCCGGCATTCTGTGACCTTTCCCTGAAGACAGGTATCTGCGCTGCCGTACTGCTGCTTTTATATCATGATCTGCAGGAGGTGCTGGCATATTTTCAGGAATTCCGGCATCTGACCCATGTTCCTGCCGCAAAGATCCTTCGCCAGCATCTGGCAGTCCTGACGTTTCTGGTCTGTCTGCTGGGGGCGGCCGCCATTCCCGCTCTGCTGACGGGCCGGTACCGTTCCTATGCGGATATCCGGGAGTGGAAGTCAACACAGGTGATCGCGCCGGAAGAGCAGCTGTTTCCGGAAATGGGGAACTCCCTGCCGGAGATTATTCCGCATTCCTACATCGAAAAAGGAGAATACCGTCCAACGCCCGGCTGGTATAAACCGGCAGGATATCTTCTGGCGGGACTGGCACTCCTGTTTTTCGCTTCGCTGATTTTGAAGGGGATCCGGGACTATGCCCGGTCTTTCCGGGGAAATGTGGAGGAGAACGGCGATCTGGTGTTTTCGCTGGATACGGATGAAGCGGCAGGGATCCGCCCGGCCGCCGGGAAAAAGGGCGGCGGCAGGGCATTGTCCGAGCGGGAAAAGATCCGGAGAAACTACCGGAAAACCATCCGCAAATACCGCCGCCGGGGACAGCTTCCGCTGGGAGTCGAGACCCCCTCGCAGATTGAAGAAGAGACGCCGTTCCCGGACGGATTTGATGTCGCCTCTCTTCATGAAACGTATATCACTGCAAGGTATTCGGGAGAAGATGCATAGGTGCTCTTATCTGACGCCGGTTTTGTCCGTTTCCGACATACTCTCTTCGGCCGTTTTGTCCGCTTCGGTTGTATCTTCCGCGGCGGTTTCGCCCGCTTCGGTTGTATCTTCTGCGGCGGTTTCGATGGCTTCCGTCATGTCCTCCGCAGCGGATTCGCCCGCTTCGGTTGTATCTTCCGCGGCGGATTCGCCTGCATCTTCCAGCCGGCGAAGGGATGCGAGAATATTCCGCGCCGGTTCGACGTTTGCGTCATTGTGATGATGTTCTATGGTCAGGAAGAATATGGTATCGTCCTCCAGCCAGATGAACGAAAAATCTTCGCCGTAGACAAAGGTCAGAGGAACGCCGGTGATTCCGTTGATCCGGACCGGATCCGGCTCGGAAAGGTACACACTCATAAACATCTCATAGAGTTCCTGCGCGGATGAGACGCCGATGTTCTGCAGAGCGGAAGGATCGGAAACCCGCATTTCGTCCACGGAGACGGAGATGCCATCTTCGCGCGGCTCGGCACACCGCAGGCACGCACGCGAATCCATACCGTCAATGCCGTCAAACTGCGCGTCATCCGAACCGGCCAGCGCGGCGGCATCTTCGACCTCCATATCTGCCGGGACATAGATTTCAAAGGCCTCAGAGAAGGAGACCCATTTCCCGTCAAAGGCATTCTCGTCAAATTCAATATAAGTAGAATCCTCCTCCGGTTCTGTCATATTTTCATTTTCCGCAAGGCCAAGACTCTCAATCAGTTCGTCATTGATGTTTCCGTCGGCCGTAAGCCCTTTGGCCTGCTGATATTTTAAAACCGCACCAGCCGTCGCTTTTCCTGCGATTCCGTCTGCTTTTCCGCAGTCGAAGCCGGCTTCATTGAGCGCCTGCTGAACCTGCCGGATCGTTTCCCGTTCATAGTCCGCAAAACACAGGGATGTCATCATGACTGTCAGAAAGGCAGCAGTAAGAATTCTTTTTCTCATCCTTTTGATTCCTCCGAAAAATTGTTCGTGCAGCTGGCATACTGCCAGATCCATTTGTCGAGATAGATTTTGTGAGCAACGGCGATCACCGTATTGTGCAGGATATCCCGCTCCTCGGCGCTTTGCGCGTCCAGCGCTCCGGAGGAGGATGTTTCCTCCGTCAGAGTGCTGTCCAGTCCGAACACGAAGCGGATCACTTTTTCCAGCTCTTCGCAGAAATAATTGTAGGCGGCACTGTCGTCATACCTGGCGTCCCGGATTGCAAGCAGAACACGGATGTTCTCCAGCGAGAGAACGGATTTTGTCACTGCGATAAAAAACAGAGAAGCGATCTGCTCCCGCGTATACTGTTTGCGGACCGGGTTTGAGATCATTTTCTTTTTCACATAATTGCTGATCATGGAACCGGTGACTGCCCCGTCCAGAATTGGAGATAGATATTCGTTGATATAATTGACGGTCTGTTCCAGATACAGACCGACGCCCGGAATATCTTCGAACCGGGGCATATGAAAATCTGCGATCGTATCTGCAATCGTATCCCGTATGTATTGTTCCATCATATATTTTCCTCCCAATACCGATGGCGGATGGACGCGCGGCGCAGATGAAGGATTTCTTCAAAACGCGCTGCACGCGGCTTTGAGCGCACCGCGCGCTCAAAGATTAGATCAGGGAAGCGCCTGTCCGGAGTCGATAGAGCAGAATGAGGGGAATTCATCAGCGCTTCCCTATCACTATAAACGGTATGACGGATGTAAGTCAAACAGAAAAAGAAAGAAAACCCAACAGAAGATTATAAAATTCATATTATCGGTTATTAAATAACTCTTGACAAGTTATCGAATACAATTATGATAGAAATTGAAGTATAAAGAAATAAGTAATGCGGCAGGATCTGGCTGCCTGCACATCGTGTACGGAGGTGAGGAAGATGATGAAAATTACGATACGGGAACCGGGCAGTGCCCTGACACATCTGGCGGGTGTGATCCTTGTCCTGATGAGCGCAGTACCCCTGCTGATCAAAGCGGCTGCGAAAGGCGGACCGGCCGCTGCTGCCGGGATGTGTATCTTTTTGGGGAGCATGCTGCTGCTCTATCTGGCAAGTACGCTGTACCACTCGGTGACTGTACGCGCTGCCATTCTCCGAAGGTTCCGCAAAGCGGATCATATGATGATCTTTGTCCTGATCGCCGGATCCTATACGCCGGTCTGTCTGATTACGCTGAAGGGCCATCACGGCGGAATCCTTCTGGCAGCAATCTGGGGCCTGGCACTGACCGGTATGACTGTGAAATTCTTCTGGATCGACTGCCCGAAGTGGTTTTCTTCGGTGATCTATATCGCCATGGGCTGGACCTGTGTGTTTCTCCTTCCGGACCTGATACAGTATCTTCCGGCGGCCGCCTTCCGGTGGCTGCTGGCCGGCGGTGTGATCTATACGGCCGGCGGTGTTATCTATGCACTGCGGCTGCCTCTTTTCCGGCAGCGTCCGTATTTTGGCAACCATGAACTGTTTCATCTGTTCGTACTGGCCGGCAGCGTCTGCCATTTTGTCTGTATGTTCCACCTTCTTTGATCCGGCCGGCCGGCAGGGCGAAGCATGAATTCTCACCGGGGTCCCGAAACTTGGACTTGCGCTTCCGGAAGTTTTGTATAATACTTTTCTCAGGAAATGCGTATGAAATCCGTGTTTCCTGAGAAACTGCCTGCGAATACAGCGTTTCTGCACAAGTATTTCGCGAACGCTGTACTAAGATGATGCGGAAAATAAGGGGACGGGAGAAATGAAGATTACAATGCAGCAGATCGCCGAGGCGGCCGGGGTTTCCCGGGGCACGGTAGACCGGGCGCTTCACCACAGGGGAAGGATTGATCCGGCCGTGGAAGAAAAAATCTTCCGGATCGCAGAGAAACTTGGCTATACGCCTGTGCGGAAGCTGAAAAAGGAAGCGGGTCCGAAGGGGGCGGAGACCCTGACGGAGCGGCGGAAGATTCGCATCGGAGTGATCACGTATCTGTGCAATGCGGGATTCATGCAGGAGATCAACCGGGGGATTGCCCGGGCAGAGGAAGAACTTCGGGAATGGGGGATTGAAATTCTCCTGCGGGAGTCCCCTTCCATCGACGAACAGCAGCAGCTTGCGTTCCTGGATGAACTGCTCAAAGAAGAACTGGACGGACTCGCGATCATGCCCATTGATACCGGCGCAATCCGCCAGAAGCTGTATGACATCGAAAAGACGACGCAGCTACCGATTGTCATGTTCAATTCCGACCTGCAGGGGGTCCCCCGCCTCTGCTATGTCGGTATGGACAATACCCGCAGCGGAAGGACCGCTGCCGGACTGATGAATATGCTGACCGGCGGAAGCGGGAAAATTCTGATCATCACCGGCTCTTTCAGCAACCAGCTGAACAATGCCCGTGTCGACGGCTTTACCAAGGAACTCAAAGAATCCTTTCCGGGACTGAAGATTGCCGCAGTGCAGTGTTCCTTCGACAGTGAGGAAGAGGTCTGCAAAATCGTGAATACGGCCATGCTCAATATTGCCGGAATCAACGGGATCTTCGTGGTCTCGAGCGGACAGAGCGGGCTGCGGAAAGCCTTCCGCAGCCTGGCGCTGGACCGGAGACCCTATGTGATCATCTATGATCAGACGCCGAAGAATGAAACTCTGATGCGGGATGACGTGGTGGACTTTCTGATTGACCAGAACGGGTATGAGCAGGGATACCGCCCGCTCTATATTCTGGCAAATGCGGTCAACGGGAAGAAGGTTCCGGTATCCTACAGCGAAAATACGGAAATCAGCATAAAAACAAAATATAATCTGTAAATTCTCCGATGCGTGCATTTGTGCGTGCCTGTGCGATATGCACGCAGACTATGGAATATATACACAAAAATCATGCCCAAAGTTTAGCGCCTTTGCCTATGGACGAATCCGGCGTTATCGTGTACACTAAGACATGCCTTGAGAAATGCGTCAAAATGCACGCAAAAATGAACACGATAACGAACATAAAGCACGCAGCATATTCCAATGAAAAGGAGGATGTCTATGAAAATCGCTTTTGATGTCGATGTTCTCGCAAAACAGATGAGCATCACCGATATGGTTCACAAGGTGGCTGACTGGGGATACAAGTATATTGAACAGTCTCCCCATCCGAGGATTAATCCGTTCTATAAGCACCCGCTTTTTTCCAAAGAGTGTGAGGAAGAATACCGCAGAGCTCTGAAGGAAACCGGTGTGGAAATTTCCTCCTTCATTGTTGTTTACCGCTGGTCCGGTCCCACCGAAGAGCAGCGGCAGCATGCGGTCGCGAACTGGAAACGGATGATCGAGATCGCTGTCAACATGGGCGTACCCGTCATCAATACGGAATTCTCCGGCGATCCCAATCAGCAGGAAATCTGTAACGGGATGTTCTTCCGTTCCATGGAAGAGCTGCTGCCGATCATCGAGAGAGAAGGACTCCGGGTGGAAGTACAGTCGCATCCCTATGACTTCTGCGAACTCAATGACGAGGCCTGCGATATCGTTAAATCCTTCCGGTCCAAAAACCTGGGCTATGTGTACAGTGCCTCCCATGGTTTCTTTTATGACCAGGGCAAGGGCGATGTCCGCCATATGCTGAAATATGCCGGCGACGAGCTGACCCATGTCCTGTTCGCGGACACCTGGAATCAGACCAAAGACTGCCGTTATATCCTGAATCCGCCGTGGCTGAATCAGCGCGGAAGAGCGGATGTGACGATCCATCAGCACACCGCCATGGGCGAAGGAGAGGTCGACTTCGACGGAATCTTTGAGACCCTCCGGGAGATGGATTTCGCCAATAAGCAGCTGCGCAGCGACGCTCCGAAGGTCGGCGGCGACAATATCGCCTGCGTTTCCTATTTCGGCTTCCCGGAGAAGATGGACAAACAGGCTCCGGAGGCAAGAGAGCGGATCGAGAGAGAACTTATCGGAAAATAATCGATAAATAAGGAGTTTATCATGGGAAAAACTATCAGACTTACGACGGCACAGGCGATCGTTAAGTTCCTGGATCAGCAGTACGTTTCAAGAGACGGAGAAGAGACGAAGTTTGTGGAAGCCTTCTTCACTCTGTTCGGCCACGGGATCGCGGTAGGCCTGGGCGAAGCCCTGGACAGCAACCCGGGTTCCATCAAGGTCATGCAGGGCAGAAACGAGCAGGGCATGTGCCATTGCGCCATCGCTTATGCCAAGCAGAACGACCGGAAGAAGATCATTCCGTGCGCTTCCTCCATCGGCCCCGGCGCTGCCAATATGGTGACGGCCTGCGGGACGGCAACCGTGAATAATATCCCGCTGCTGGTATTTCCGTCAGATACCTTCGCGTCCAGACAGCCGGATCCGGTGCTTCAGCAGATCGAACAGAGCAATTCGCTGGCCGTGACGACGAACGATGCGTTCAAACCGGTTGTGAAATACTGGGACCGGATCCAGCGCCCGGAACAGATTATGTCCGCGCTGATCAACGCCATGCGCGTACTGACCGACCCGGCGGAGACCGGCGCCGTGGCAATCGCGCTCCCGCAGGATGTGGAAGGCGAGTCCTTCGATTATCCGGAATCCTTCTTCGTAAAGAGAGTGCACCGGATTACCCGGCCGGTGGCGGTACAGGAAGAACTTGAGGATGTGGCGGAGCTGATCAAAGCTTCCAGCCGCCCGATCGTGATCGTCGGCGGCGGCGTCCGCTATTCGCAGGCCGGAGAAGAGGTCGAGAAATTCTGCGAAGAGTTCAATATCCCCTTCGGCGAGTCCCAGGGCGGAAAGAGCGCCTGCAGGTCCAGCCATCCGTACTGCCTGGGCGGCATCGGCGTGACCGGCACCTCGGCTTCCAACAAGATTGCGAAGGAAGCGGACTGCGTCATCGGCATCGGCACAAGGATGACCGACTTCACCACCAGCTCCAAGTGGCTGTTCCGCAATGAGGAAGTGAAATTCGCGGCGATCAACATCAGCCGTTTCCATGCCTATAAATTCGATGCGGTCAAGGCGGTCGGCGATGCCAGAGAGACCGTGAAAGCACTCTCACAGATCCTTCGGGGCGCCGGTTACCGCGCGGCTTATGAAGGCGAGATCGAAGCCGCGAAGAAAGAATGGGATGATGAGCTTGAGCGCCTGAACGGAATTGTCTGCGACGGCCCGGCCTTCGAACCCATCATCAAAGCGAGAGATGCAAGAACCATTCCGGAATTCGTCGGAATGTTCGGTACGTCCCTGACCCAGACGGCTGCGCTGGCGACGCTGCGGGCCATCATGGGACCGGAGGATACGGTGGTCTGCGCCGGCGGGTCTCTGCCCAGTGACCTGCAGCGTGTCTGGAAGACAGACAAGCGCGGCGGCTACCATGTGGAATACGGTTATTCCTGCATGGGCTATGAGATCGGAGCTTCGATGGGCGTCAAGATGGCGGACCCGGATCATGAAGAATACACCGTGGTCGGAGATGCAGGCTTCCAGATGCTCAGCAGTGAGCTGGGAACGATCATGCAGGAGCGCGTCAAGACCAATATCCTGGTGTTTGACAACTGCGGTTTCGGCTGCATCAACAATCTTGAGATGACCCACGGGATCGGAAGCCTGGCGACCGAGTTCCGTTATACGGACGGCAAAAAACCGGCCGGGGACCTGATCCCCATGGATTACGCCAAGATCGGCGAAGCGTACGGGATGAAATCCTATACCTGCAGATCCGTGGAAGAACTGGCGGAGGCGCTGAAGGACTCCAGATCACAGAAGGTTGCATGCCTCTTTGACCTGAAGGTCGTGCCGAAGACCATGACGGACGGCTACGGCGCATGGTGGAATGTCGGTATTGCGACGACCTCCGAGAGCGAAAGCGTCCGCGAAGCCTGCCAGGATGTGATGGACCACAGGGAACAGGCCAGAAAATATTGATGATACAAGGAGAGACGGGAATGAAAAAGGTATTTGGCTATCCTGTTTATGACGAAAATGGAGAGAAAATCCTTACCACCTATGATAATGAATATTCGGATATGCTGATGGACATTCGTGTCTACCGCATGAAACCCGGTACGGTCAGAGAATTCTGCCGCGAGGGAGAAGAAGTGGCGGTGCTGCTTCTCTCCGGCAAGATTACGCTTGCATGGGAAGACCAGTCGGCAACGGTTTCCAGGAGAAGCGTGTTTACGGAGGGACCGTATGCACTGCATGTTTCCACCGGCACGAAAATCTGCGTGACGGCGGTCGAGGAGAGTGAAATTCTCGTACAGTGCACACACAATGACAGGACGTTTGCATCCAGACTGTACAAGCCCGAGGATGCTCCCTGGGGATATTCCAGCGTCGGCAAGTTCGGCAACGTGGCAAAACGGCGGGTCAATACGATCTTTGATCATGACATTCAGCCCATGTCCAACATGGTGCTGGGCGAGGTCCTCAACGACCGGGGCAACTGGTCCGGGTATCTTCCCCACAGACACCCGCAGCCGGAGACCTACTATTTTATGTTTGACCGCCCGGAAGGGTTTGGCGCCAGCTTCGTGGGAGACCAGGTCTTCAAGAGCGTGGACGGCAGCTTTTCCGCGATCCCCGGGGGAGAACTTCATCCCCAGGCGGTAGCGCCGGGCTTCCAGATGTATACGTGCTGGATGATCCGCCATCTGGACGGCAATCCGTGGCTGCAGACAGACCGCTGCGAAGACGAACGGTATGTCTGGATGCACGATGCGAAATTTGAGTAACCTTCAGTTCTATATGTTTCAGCAGCTGCTTATGAAAGCAAAAGGAGGAAAACATGGCAAAGATTAAAGTTGGTGTAGCTGGTTATGGTACGATCGGACAGCGTCTGGCTGACGGCGTTGCAATGCAGGGTGACATGGAGCTGGTCGGCATCGCGGATCTGGCCCCCACGCTGTCACTGCAGGCTCTTCGCGAGAGAGACATGATCGGCGCAAACGGAGTAAAATATAATCTGTATCTGGTTGACGGTGCTGATGAGGCTGCTTTCAAGGAAAAGGATATTCCGGTTGAGGGTTCCTTCGCAGATCTGTGCCAGAAGGTTGACATCATGCTTGACTCCGCTCCCGGCGGCGTAGGCGCAAAGAACAAAGAAAATTATTATGACAAATACGGCGTCAAGGCAATCTTCCAGGGCGGCGAAAAGAATTCCGTAGCGGATGTTTTCTTCCATGGCTATGCCAACTATGAAAAGGGCATAGGCCAGAATTATCTGAAGCTGACCTCCTGCAATACCACCGGTCTGATCCGTACCGTTGACTGCCTGGACCGCGCGTTCGGCATTGAAAAGGTAGCCATCACCATTATCCGCCGTGTGGCAGATCCGGGCGATTATCATCGCGGACTGACCAATGCGCTGCAGATGGACAAGGCTCCGTCCCACCAGGCCGTTGACCTGATGACCATTATGCCCCATGTACATGCCACCGGCATTCTGGTTCACACCCCGGTTACCCATGGACATATCATCACTGTAGTGGCTACCGGCAAGGACGGACGCAAGATCACGAAGGAAGAGGCTCTGGCTGCGTTCCAGGCACATCCGCGCATCCGCGTCGTCTCCATCGACGAAGGCTTCAAGGGGAACGCTTCCCTGTTCAAGTATGCGAGAGACCTGGGCAACCGCCGCGGCGACATGTATGAGATCGGCCTCTGGGAAGACTCCATCGTTGAGTCCGGAAACGATATCATGTATGCGATCAACATTCCGCAGGAGAGCGTAACGATCCCGGAGACCATGGATGCGATCCGTGCTTCCATGAAGATGCAGCTGACCCGTGAAGAGGGCACGGCTGAGACCAACAAGTATCTTGGCATCGGCAAATTCAAAAAATAATTGAGCGGATCATGTCATGAATGACGAAATCACAGCCCGTCCGGCGCAGGCCGCCGGAAGGGCTGTGATACGCGCGTTTATGCCAGAGGATCGGATTCGAGTTTCAGGAGAGACAAGTATGCGTTTTGGAATCAATACCATAGATGAATTTGATGTGGCCGGGAAGACCGTGCTCTGCCGCGTTGACATGAACCAGCCGGTCGACCGGGCAACGGATACACTGAAAAGCACGCAGCGGATCGAGGCCTGCGCGCCGACACTGAAGGAACTGTCCGACAAGGGTGCGAAAGTCGTGGTGCTCGCGCATCAGGGCAGCGATATCGAATATCAGAATTTCTACTGCACAAGACCCCATGCGAAGGTACTGAGCACCCTGCTGGGGAAAGAAGTCAAATGGGTGGAGGATGTCTGCGGCCCCACGGCCCGGGAAGCCATCCGGAACATGAAGGACGGCGATGTCATCCTTCTGGACAATGTCCGTTTCTGCAGTGAAGAACAGACCCTTTTTGAACTGAAGCTGAAACTTTCCCACGAGGAGCAGGCAAAGACCCAGGTCGTGACGAAGCTGGCACCGCTGGCGGACCTGTATGTATGCGACGCTTTTGCGGCGGCCCACAGGGACCAGCCGACCCTCTGCGGATTCGAACAGGTGCTTCCCTCCGCGATGGGACGTCTGTTTGAGAAAGAGTACTGCGTGATCTCTGAACTGATGGAAGATCCCGCGAAGCCCTGTGTCTTTGTCCTTGGCGGATCCAAAATCAGTGATGCGTTCATTATGATGGAGACCGTGCTGAAGAGCGGCAGCGCCGACCTGGTACTGACCGGCGGTTTGGCAGGCAACATCCTTCTGCATGCCATGGGCCGGCCGATCGGGCAGAAGAGCATTGACTTCATCTATGCAAAGAACTACGAAGAGTATATCGAAAAGGCAAGGGTGCTTTACGAAGCGTATCCGGACCGGATTGTCCTGCCTGTGGACCTTGGGGGCGTGGAAGACGGAAAGCGCGTCGAATACACGCCGGACAATGTTCCGGAGGACTTTTCCGCGATCGACATCGGCAGCGAAACGATCCGCATGTACTGCGATCATATCGCCAAAGCGAAGACTGTCTTTGTGAACGGTCCGATGGGCGTTTTCGAAGACACCCTCAGTGAAGACGGAACAAAGAAAATCTTTGAAGCGCTGGGCGAGACGGGCGCATATACCGTGGTCGGCGGCGGCGATTCCGTCACCGCGGCGAAGAAATACAAAGTGACCGACAAACTGGGTTATGTCTGCACCGGCGGCGGGGCCCTCATCCGCTTCCTCACCGGAGAAGAGCTTCCTGTGGTCAAGGCTCTGCGTCACGCAGCCAGATAAATCATAATCAACCGGAGGTCTTCCCGGCCGCATCCGCCGGACGGGACTGGCGCGGTTCCTATGTTTCAACGGCAATTTTGAAGGAGAATAACAGGTATGGTACTTGAATTCGGATATGGAAAAGGCGTACAGCGCGTGGATGTCCCTGACCGGAACCTGATGGCTGTGCTGACCGCGAACGAAATGGAACATGAGCGCCGCGGCGCCGCAGCGGTGGATTATGCGCTGGAGCATCCGATCGGCTCCCCGCGATTGAGAGAAATCGCGAGACCCGGACAGAAGGTTGCTGTCATCACCAGTGATATTTCCAGGCCGCTGCCAAGCTATGATGTTCTTCCGGGAGTTGTCCGGGAACTGAACGAAGCCGGCATACCGGATGAGGATATCACGGTCGTTTTCGCGCTGGGCTCACACCGGCCGCACACTCCGGAGGAGAAAAAACGGCTGGCAGGCGAGGAAATCTATCGCAGGATCCGCTGCGTGGATTCAACGCCGGATGACTGCGTCCGCACCGGCGTTTCCTCCAACGGGACTCCCTTTGATTTCACGCGGAGAGTCGTGGAGGCGGACCTGCGGATCGCGCTCGGCAACATCGAGTTTCATTATTTCGCCGGTTACTCCGGCGGCGTAAAGGCCCTGATGCCCGGGGTTTCCACACCGGACGCCATTCAGGCGAATCATTCCATGATGGTATCGGAGAATGCCTGCGCCGGAAAGCTGGAGGGCAATCCGGTCCGCCAGGATCTGGAGGAAGCCTTGAAATTCTGCCCGATTCACTTTATCGTGAACGCGGTCCTGGATGAGCATAAGCACATCGTGTACGCGGTGGCGGGAGATGTGATCAAGGCCCATCGCGTCGGCTGTGAATATCTCGACAAAATGTACCGCAAACCGATTCCGGAGCGTGCGGATATCGTCCTGGTCTCTCAGGGTGGCGCGCCCAAGGACGCAAACCTGTACCAGACGCAGAAAGCGCTGGACAACGCAAAACATGCCGTGAAAAAAGGCGGCACGATGATTGTGATCGGCGCATGCAATGAGGGCCTGGGCAGCGCAAAATTCGAAGAATGGCTTGTAAATGCACCGACGTCCGCATCCATGATCGAGCGGATCGGAAGAGACTTCCAGCTGGGCGGACATAAGGCCGCGGCCATCGCCATGGTTCTGGAAAACGCCCGGATTGATCTGGTCAGTGAGATGGATGACGATTTTGTACGCAGCATTTTCCTCAATCCGCAGCCGGATGCCCAGACCGCCTTTGATCAGGCGATGGCCCGCTACGGAGAGGACGCAACTGTGATCGCAATGCCCTTCGGGGGTGCGACCCTGCCGATGCCGCCGCAGTAAGCGGCGCAGGCAGGCGCCGGAAGAGCAGCGGCTGCCTTTCCCGTGTTTTGTACAACGCGGATACATCGGGCGCCTGCTTCTGTCTCCGGCGGATATAAAACTATGACAAAAGGCCTGGCGCAAGCCGGCCGCAAGCAGCAATGAAAGGAGCAACGACAGTATGGATTACGCAAAAGAATCCCTGCGCTTACACAATGAATGGAAGGGCAAAATTGAAGTTGTAGCGACCGTTCCGGTAGCAACAAAGGATGATCTTTCTCTCGCTTACACACCCGGCGTGGCGCAGCCCTGTCTGGAAATTCAGAAGGATGTGAACAAGTCCTATGATCTGACCCGCCGCCACAATCTCTGCGCAGTCATCACGGACGGCACGGCCGTTCTGGGTCTGGGCGACATTGGTCCGGAAGCCGGTATGCCGGTTATGGAAGGTAAGTGTGTCCTGTTCAAATCCTTTGGTGATGTGGATGCGTTCCCGCTCTGCGTCAAGACGAAGGACGTGGATGACTTCGTAGAAACCGTTTACCAGATCTCCGGTTCCTTCGGCGGCATTAACCTCGAGGATATTGCGGCTCCCCGCTGCTCTGAAATCGAGCGCAAACTGAAAGAAAAATGCGATATCCCGATCTTCCACGATGATCAGCACGGCACGGCCGTCATCACGCTGGCCGGACTTCTGTACGCCCTGAAGGTTGTCGGCAAGAAGAAAGAGGATGTGAAGATTGTCACTTCCGGCGCAGGCGCTGCAGCCATCGCAATCGTGAAGCTGCTGCTCTCCGCAGGCTTTAAGCATGTCATTATGTGCGACCGCAAGGGTGCCATTTATGAAGGAAGAGACGGCCTGAACTGGATCAAGGAAGAAATGGCGCAGGTTACAAACCTTGAGAAGAAGGCGGGCAGCCTGGCTGACATGCTGGTCGGCGCAGATGTCTTCATCGGCGTTTCCGCACCGGGCACCGTGACGACAGAGATGGTGAAGACGATGAACAAGGATGCGATCGTCTTTGCATGCGCAAATCCGACACCGGAGATTTTCCCGGATGACGCGAAGGCAGGCGGGGCAGCTGTTATTTCCACCGGCCGCAGCGATTTCCCGAACCAGATCAACAACGTTCTGGCATTCCCGGGAATCTTCAGAGGAACCTTTGATGTCCGTGCGAGTGACATCAATGAAGAGATGAAGATGGCCGCAGCGATGGCGCTGGCAAACCTGATTTCCGACGAAGAACTGAATGCGGATTATATTATTCCGAAGGCATTTGATCCCAGAGTCGGAAAGGCAGTGGCAGAGGCAGTTGCCGAGGCAGCCAGAAAGTCCGGAGTAGCGCGGATTTGACAGAGGAGGAAAACCATATGACAAAGGAAGAAATCAGAAATCTGCAGGAATTTGCGCTGCAGATTCGATATGCGACTGTTGAGTGCATCAAGTCCAGAGGCTTCGGACATATCGGCGGAAGCCTGTCCGTAGCGGATGTGCTCGCAGTGCTTTACGGCGGTGTGATGAATGTGGATCCGGCGGATCCCAAAAAGGCTGACAGGGACAAACTTGTTTGCTCCAAAGGCCACGCGGGTCCGGCAGTCTACGCCACACTGGCTCTGAAGGGATATTTCCCGTATGAGAAGCTGAAAACGCTGAACCAGCCGGGAACGGATCTTCCGTCCCACTGCGACAAAAACAAGACGCCCGGCATTGACATGACCACCGGTTCTCTCGGCCAGGGCACCTCTGCCGCAGTCGGTATGGCACTGGGTGACAGACTGCAGGGACGCGACTGCCGTACATTCCTCATTGTGGGCGACGGTGAGTGCGATGAAGGACAGGTCTGGGAGGCAGCGATGTTTACCGCGGCCAAGAAGCTGACAAATCTGACCTGGATTGTGGACTGGAATAAGAAACAGCTGGACGGATATGTGAAGGACGTTCTGGACAGCGGTGACCTTCGCCAGAAATTTGAAGCGTTTGGCTTTGAAGCTGTACTGGTAGACGGACACGACGTGGAACAGCTCCATGAAGTTCTGACACGGAAACCTGCGGACAAGCCCATTGCAGTCATTATGGACACCGTGAAGGGCAAAGGTGTGAAACAGATCGAAGAAACCCTGAAGAACCATTCCATGAATGTCGGTCAGGATGTGTTTGACGGATGGCTTGCCGAACTCCAGGAGAAGCTGGACGCCATGAAAGCAGGGAGGTGACAGAATGGAGATCGTATATAACGGCAGTAAAGATACAAGAATGTTCAATGCCACACTGGCAGCAACGATCGATGAACTCATGAAGGAAGACGACAAGGTCGTATGGCTGGACGCAGACCTGATGGGCTGCAGCGCCACCGCAAAGGGAGAAGGCGACCGTTATATCAACTGCGGCATCGCAGAGGCAAACATGGCCGGCATCGCGGCGGGTCTTTCCGCTTCCGGCATGAAACCCTATGCGCATTCCTTCGGATGCTTCGCATCCAGACGTGATTTTGACCAGGTGTTCCTCGCCGGCGGATATGCCCGCAATCCGATCACCATGGTCGGAACGGATCCGGGCGTAACCGCTGCGTTCAACGGCGGCACCCATATGCCCTTTGAGGATATGGCGCTTTACCGCGCGATTCCTGAAGCGACGGTCTATGATATCACGGACATCGCCATGCTGATTGACACGCTTCGTCAGGTGAAAGATATGCCGGGCGTCAAATATGTCCGTATGCCGAGAAAAGTTTCTTATCCGATTTATGCGGACGGCACGGTGTTCACTCCGGGCAAAGGCGCTGTGGTTCGTGAAGGCAAAGACGCCCTGATCGTAGCCAGCGGCATTATGGTCCGCGAAGCTCTGGAAGCGGCAAAGACGCTTGCAGAGGAAGGCATTGAAGCAGCTGTGATCGATCCGGTTACCGTAAAACCGCTCGACGAAGAACTGATCCGTGAATGGGCGGCAAAGACCGGTGTTGTCGTGACAGCTGAGAATCATAATAAGATCGGCGGCCTGACCAGCGCAGTGGAATCTGCTCTGATCGGCATGCCGCTGAAGTTCGGTCATGTTGCAGTGGAAGACTGCTTCGGCGAAGTCGGTCCGGAAGATTATCTGAAAGAGCGCTTCGGCCTGACCAGCAAACATATCTGCGAAGTAATCCGTGGACTGAAGGCATAAGATATTTTGGCGGGAAACGCGGTATCGGACCGCGCCTCCTGCCGGATCAGCAAGCGGCTGCTGCCGGAGACGGACCCGGCAGCGGCCATGACAGGAGAACGATATGTTTAATAAAGAAAAAGTTTCCCTGGGGATCGCCCCGATCGGCTGGTGCAACGACGACATGCCGGAACTTGGCGCAGAAAATACATTCCAGCAGATTGTCAGCGAGATGGCGCTGGCAGGGTTCACCGGCTGTGAGATCGGAAACAAATACCCCACGGATCCGGCGGAGCTGAAGAAGGCACTGGATCTGAGAGGCATGCGGATCGCAAGCAGATGGTATTCTTCCTTCCTGCTGACCCGTCCGATCGAGGAAGAGGAAAAGGATTTCATCGCAAATCTTGAATTCCTGAAGGCTGTCGGCGCGAACCGCATCAATGTCAGCGAGCAGAGCTATTCCATCCAGGGTCAGGTGGATACACCGGTGCTGACCGGCGGACACAAGCATGTCATGAATGACGAGGAGTGGGACCGCTTCACCAAAGGCCTGAACCGTCTCGGCCAGATCGCAAAGGATCACGGTTTCAAACTCTGCTTCCATCATCACATGGGAACGGTTGTCCAGACCAGCGAGGAAACCGACCGCATGATGAGCAATACCGATCCGGATCTGGTATTCCTGTGCTATGACACCGGTCATTTCACCTTTGCAGGAGAAGATCCGCTGACGATGCTGAAGAAATATGTGGACCGTGTCGGTCATGTACATCTGAAGGACATGCGGCTTCCGGTGGTGGAAAAAGTCCGCGCGGAAGGCTGGAGCTTCCTGAAGGCAGTCCGTGAGGGAGCGTTTACGGTTCCCGGCGACGGAGATGTGGATTTTGATCCGATCTTCAAGGTGCTGGCGGACGGCGGATACGAAGGATGGCTGCTGGTTGAGGCTGAGCAGGATCCCGCGAAGGCAAATCCGCTGGAGTATGCGATCAAAGGAAGAACTTATATCCGGGAGCATACCGGTTTGTAAAAACCAATACGGTTTTGGCCGGTTTACACCGTCCGGGGCTTCCCGGCTTAAGGACCGGTCAGGCAAGAAAGGGAAACAACATGGAATATATACTGGATATGCAGAATATCAGCAAGACCTTTCCCGGTGTCAAGGCACTGGACGGGGTACAGCTGCAGGTGCGGCCAGGAGAAGTACATGCACTCATGGGAGAAAACGGTGCGGGCAAATCCACACTGATGAAGATCCTGATGGGGATCTATACCATGGACGAAGGCGGTTCGATCACCTTTAACGGGCAGCCTTATGTGGTTCATAACCCGAAGGAGGCCATGGACACCGGTATTGCCATGATCCATCAGGAACTGAACCCGATCCTGGATATGACCGTATATGAGAACATCTTTGTCGGCAGAGAAATCCGCAGGCATGGGATTGTAGACAAAAAGGCGGAGATCGAGGAAGCGAAAAAACTGATTGCGGAATGCGGACTTCACGTTTCTCCGACGGAAACCCTGCGCCATCTTACTGTAGCTCAGTGCCAGCTGATTGAGATCATCAAGGCCATCTCCGTGAACGCGAAGGTCATCATCATGGATGAGCCGACGGCAGCCATCACGGACAGAGAGGTAGAACTTCTTTTCGGGCATATCCGCAGACTGAAGGCCAACGGCGTGGCAATCATCTATATCTCCCACCGGATGGATGAAATTTTCTCAATCTGCGACAGTATCACGGTCTACCGGGACGGAAAATACATCGGCAGAGGCACAACGGCCGAGCTTGATGAGTCCGCGCTGATCAAAATGATGGTCGGGCGTGAGATCACGGATGTATTCCCGAAGCTGGAGACGAAAATCGGAGAGACGATTTTCGAGGCAAAGCATATTACCAGGGAAGACAATAAAGTACAGGATGTCAGTATTTCTGTGCGGCAGGGCGAGATCCTGGGCATCGGGGGTCTGGTGGGAGCCGGACGGAGCGAACTGGTGGAAGGCATTTTCGGCATGCACCGTCTTTCCGGCGGAGAAATCTATGTCAAAGGAAAGAAGGTACAGGTTCACTCCCCCGCAGATATTATCAAGGAAGGGGTTGCTCTGGTGACAGAGGACCGCAAGGTGACCGGACTCAACCTGACAGGGTCTGTCAATGACAATATTTCGATGGTTGCCATCAACAAGACACTGGTGAACGGGCTGTACAGCAAAGCGAAGGCGCGGAAGCTGTCGGCGGAGTATATTGAAAAGCTGAAGATCAAGACCCCGTCCGGGGATCAGATCGTGAACAACCTCTCCGGAGGCAACCAGCAGAAGGTGGTTATCTCCAAATGGCTGCTGAACGATCCGGACATCATCATTATGGATGAACCGACCAGGGGTATCGATGTCGGCGCAAAGCGGGATATCTATCTGCTCATCGGCAGTCTGGTCCAGCAGGGCAAGGCCGTGATCGTCATCTCGTCGGAAATTCCGGAGCTGATGGGCGTCTGTGACCGGATTGCGGTCATGGCGGAAGGTCATTTTTCCGGAGAAATCTCAAGAGAAGAGTTCTCTCAGGAAAGTATCATGAGACTGGCTTCGGATATCGCGGTGTAAGCTGTTTCACCAGTGGAGGAAATATGAAAAACAATAAAAAAGCATCTGCTTTGATCAGTGAGTATTTTATCTTTGTAATATTCATCGCACTTGTCATTGGGCTGACGATCCTGAAACCGAGCTTCATTACGCCGCGCAACCTGGCAAACATTCTGAAACAGGCTTCGATTAACGGGATCCTTGCCTTCGGCATGATGTTTGTCATTATCTCCGGCGGCTTCGATATGTCGGTCGGATCGACCGTAGCCTTTACCGGTATTCTGGCGGCGCTTCTGGGCAAAGGACAGGTTCCGCTGATTCTGCCCCTGCTTGTGGCGATGGTCGCAGGACTTGCGGTCGGTATTCTCAACGGTGTCGGTATCGCCATCGGCGATCTGCCGCCGTTCATCATGACGTTGGGCACACAGACGGCTGTCCGCGGTCTGGCACTGCTGATTTCCAACGGAAAACCGATCACCGGGATCAGCGAAGGCTATCGCATGGTCGCTGCAAGTTCCATTCTCGGGATCCCGAGTCTGGCGATATTTCTGATTGTCGTCATCATCATCAGCTCGTTTGTAGCGACAAAGACGGTATACGGCAGACGGGTTTATGCCTGCGGCGGCAATGTACAGGCGGCGAGAGTCGCCGGTATCAACACGACCTTCATCAAGATTTCCACCTTTGCCATTGCCGGCCTGCTTTCCGGTCTGTGCGGTTTCCTTATGACTTCCCGTGTCACCATCGGGCAGCCGACCGCGGCGGAGAGCTATGAGCTGGACGCCATCACGGCCTGTGTGGTCGGCGGCGTATCCATGTCCGGCGGTGTCGGAAATCCCTGGGGTGTAATCGTAGGAACGCTTCTGATTACCGTTATTGCAAACGGTCTGGATATCCTGGGCGTGTCTTCGCACTGGCAGAAGATTGTCAAAGGTCTGATCATCGTTCTGGCCGTTCTGATGGATGTCAAAGGGAAAGGCAAGAAAGATTGAGGGTGAAAAACCGGTCTTTCTGAAATAACCGTTCCTTTTACATAACGTATTATTACATTTCAAAAGGAGGAACTTCAAATGAAAAAAATGTATTCTGTAGTCGCAGCAGGCATTCTGGCGACCGCTCTTGTGGCCGGTACTGCTATGGCAGCACAGATGGAAGACGGTGTTCTGCGCGCAGGCGAGGGTGCCGGCAAGGGCTATAAGATTGCTCTTCTGCAGCAGCATCAGACAAACGCGTTCCAGATCGCTGTAACGGAAGCGGCCGAAGCGGCAGCGGAAGAACTCGGCGTGGAACTGAACATCCTCAGTGCTGACCAGGATGCAGCGACACAGATCAGCCAGATCGAGCAGTGCGTTGCAGAAGAATACGATGCGATCCTGTTTGAACCGGTCGATCCCGACGGACTTGGCTATGCAGCCAAAGAAGCTGCGGATGCGGGCGTGATCGTGATCAACATCATCTCTTCCTGCACAGACTGGGAAAATTTCGGCATTGCAGCTCTTTCCTGCGGCGATAACGTTACCGCCGGCGAAACCGAGATGCAGGCAGTCGCAGACCTTCTGGAAGGCAAAGGCAACATTGCCATCCTGACCGGTCCTTCCGGAGATTCCGGCGGACTGCAGAGAATGGAAGGCTATGAGAACATCCTTGCCAACTATCCGGATATGGTCCAGGTTGTGGAACCGGCTGACTGCCAATGGGATACCGCAAGCGCACAGTCGACCGTTGAGAGCTGGCTTTCCGCTTATGATCTGGATGCCATCATCTGCGAGAACGATGGTATGGCAGTCGGTGCAGGCAATGCAGCCGGAGCAGACAGCGGCATCGTGATCACCGGCGTTGACGGAACACCGGACGGCTTCGAGGCGATCAAGGACGGCAGAATCACCGGTACCGTTTCCCAGAACGGCGGCGAGATGGCAGCCAACGGCCTGAACGCAGCAGTCCTTCTGCTGAACGGCGAAGAGCTTGAGACCAATACTCTGATCACCACCAACACCTGGATCGATGCAGAGAACGTTGCGGATTTCGAATAATCAGAAACACAAAACCGGAGGAAACACGGATTTATAACACAGTCTTACTGTGAAATGAGATCAGGAATCAGCGTTTCCTGGATCATCTAATTATCAAAAAAATCAAAAGGAACTGTCGCATTGCGGCAGTTCCTTTTTCAATTGTGACAATATTTTTGTGAAAAATTTAGCAGATATAAGCATATTGTCAAAAAAGAGCACAATCAGAACATTTTTAGTCACACTTAGGTATTCTTTTTTCCGGAAAGACAAGCTATAATATTGTATAACTTGCACATAAAACCACCGAAAATCGGATGGTCCGTATGTGTTGTGACGACTCTGTTTATTTTTTAACAATTTTTCAAACGTTAAATTGACCAAAATGTTCCTGCTATTTCAAAAAGAGCAGAGTCGTAGTCGGGTTTACTGCAGGGAAGTTTTGGGACATGCCGAAAGGAGAAGATATTTATGAAGAAGAACATGTTGGCTGTTATGGGTCTTGGACTTGCAACCGTACTTGCTTTCGGAGCAATGACCGTCAGCGCCGATGAGGGCGGCAAAGTTGGTATCTGCCTGCCGGCACGTGATCAGTACTGGACCACATTTGAGACCAGCCTTGGCGAGAACCTTGAGAATGCAGGCTATGAGTTCCAGACCGTAGTAGCCGGTGACCAGGGCGAGGAAGTTTCCACGCAGATCTCCCAGGTTCAGGCATTCAACAACAACGGCTTTGACGCAGTTGTCATTGGTATGGCGACCGGCGGCAGCGGAGCGGACTTCATGAAGAACGTCGGCGACATGAAGGTTGTATTCTTCAATCGTGCTGTAGAAGACGGCGTTACAGACGGAACACAGTCGGTTTACATTGGCATGGCTGAGTATGATGCAGGTTATGCGCAGGGCGAATGGCTTGCCAACTACTTCAAAGAGCAGGACAAGACCGAAGTGAAAGGCATGATGTTCATGGGCGTTCTCGGACAGGACTCTGTTACCAACAGAACCCAGGGCGCAAAGGATGCTCTGGAAGAGAACGGCATCACGGTTGACTGGGTATTCGAGCAGACCGGTGAGTGGGATCGTACGAAAGCCATGAACCTGTTCACACAGTTCGCAGGCACCGGCGAAGAATTTGATTTCGTCTGCGCAAACAATGATGAGATGGCTCTGGGCGTTGTGGAAGCATGCTCCGCTATGAGCAGAGAGATCGATTTCCCGATCGTCGGCGTAGATGCGACCGAGGTTGGCTGCAATGCGGTTAAGGCCGGAACGATGGCGATGACCGTTAATCAGGATCCGAAAGGACAGTCCGTGGTTGTTGTCGATGCAATCAATTCCCTGCTGGCAGGCGAAGCTCCGGAAGGCATGACCGATGACTGCAAGATCGCTACTTCCGCAGTTGCAATCACTCCCGACAATGTTGACGACGTACTGGCTGGCTTCCAGCAGTAATACTGTGACGCGGCTCTGAGTGAATAACCGCTCAGTGATTTCATCGGGATATGCCGGCCTGAATGTACAGAAGAATCTATGAAGATCCGTGTATCCTGATAAATCCGTCAAACAAATAATAAGTAGAAAGATGGACGTTGCGGGTCATCCCGCAGCGTCCGGCTTTTATAGAGACGGGAGGAATGTTGTTTGAGCGAATATATTCTTGAAATGCTTGATATCACGAAAGAATTCCCCGGCGTTAAGGCACTGGACAAGGTGCAGCTGAAGGTGCGCCCCGGTACGATCCACGCCCTGATGGGGGAGAACGGTGCAGGCAAATCGACCCTGATGAAATGCCTGATCGGTATTTATCATAAATCATCCGGCACAATTTTATTTGACGGGAAGGAAGTCGATTTCAATACGACGCTTGAGGGACTGAGCAGCGGTATCTCCATGATCCATCAGGAGCTGAGCCCGGTGTCCGAGCGTTCTGTGGCGGAAAACGTCTGGATCGGCAGACAGCCGATGAAGAATAAGCTGATGGTCGACCACAAAAAAATGCGCGAGGATACAGTGAAACTGTTTGAAGAGCTGCAGGTGGAGATCAATCCGGACCAGAAGATGAAGGAACTGACGGTTTCCCAGATGCAGATGGTGGAGATCGTAAAGGCTGTGTCCTACAACTCGAAGATCGTGATCATGGACGAGCCGACCTCTTCTCTGACCAACCGCGAGGTGGAGCATCTGTTCCGCATTATCCGTCAGCTGAAATCCCAGGGCGTTGCCGTGATCTATATTTCCCATAAGATGGATGAGATCTTTGAGATCTGTGACGAGGTTACGGTCTATCGTGACGGCAAATACATTGCGACCAGCCAGGTCAAGGACATCACGATGGAGGAACTGATCAAGCAGATGGTCGGCCGTGAAGTCACGGATATGTTCCCGAAGATCGACTGCGAGATCGGCGAGACGGTTCTGAAGGTTGACCATATCAATGCCGGCAAGCAGGTAAAGGATGTCTCCTTTGAACTTCACAAAGGCGAAATCCTCGGATTTGCAGGACTGGTCGGCGCGGGCCGTTCCGAGACGATGGAGGCGATCTTCGGCCTCCGGCATATTACGAGCGGAACCGTGACCCTGAAAGGCGAGCAGGTACATATCAAAAGCCCGGTGGATGCGATCTCGAAGGGGATCAGCTTCCTGACGGAGGACCGCAGAGGCAAGGGAATCGTCGGAATCCGTGACATCTCCGACAATACCATCCTTTCCAATCTCCGCAAGTACGGGACGCCGCTGAAACATGGCCTGATCAAGAAAGACGTGGATGAATATGTCGCCAGACTTCGCGTGAAGACCCCCAGCAACCAGGAACTGATCAAAAACCTTTCCGGCGGCAATCAGCAGAAGGTACTCGTAGCGAGATGCCTGCTGACCGATCCGGACATTATCATCGTCGACGAGCCTACCAGAGGTATCGACGTCGGTGCGAAGGCGGAGATCCATTCGCTGATCACGAACCTGGCGGGACAGGGAAAGGCAATTATTATGATCTCTTCGGAGATGCCGGAGGTTATGGGCATGTCCGACCGGATTATCGTAATGCATGAAGGTGAAGTCACTGGTATCCTGGACCGGAGTGAGTTTGACCAGGAATCCATCATGAAACTGGCGGCCGGCGCGCAGTAAAAGAAGGGAAAATGAAGATGAAGGATAATACATTTTTGAAAAAAGCGAAGAATAACAGTATCTGGGTTATCTTCCTGGCGATCTTTGTTGTTGCTGCTATTCTTTCCAGAAACTTTCTGACCTATAACAACCTGATCAGCGTGCTGATGACGGAGTCCATCATCGGTATTCTGGCTGTCGGTATCATGTGGTGTATTCTTTCCAAAGGTATCGACCTGTCCGCAGGTTCCATTGTGGCGCTTTCTTCTGTTATTGTCGCCAGCCTTACGCAGAACCCGGAATACAGCGGCAAATTCTTCAAGGGTGTCAATCCTCCCGTGATCATTGCCGTTCTGGCGGCGGTTGCTGTGTCCGCACTGTTCGGTCTGATCAACGGATCCATTATCGCTTACACCAAGATCCCGCCGTTCATCGCGACGCTGGGCACCCAGCTGATCTGCCGTGCAGCTGCACAGCTGTATACCAATGCATACCCGATCCCGGAGCTGAAACCCAGCTTTAAGGTACTGGGACAGGGCAATATACTGGGCTTCCCGGTCATTGTACTGATCTTTATCATTTTTGCCGCGATTTCCGGCTTCATGCTGACCCAGACCCGCTTCGGCAAGAACGTTTACGCAATCGGCGGCAACGACGCTGCAGCCCGTGTGGCAGGTATCAATGTTGAGAAGAACCTGGTTATGGTTTATTTCTGGTCTTCCCTGTGCGCAGGTGTCGGCGGTGTCCTTCTGGCGGCAAGATCCGGCGCAGGAAACTCTTCCGCAGGTCTGAACTATGAGCTCGATGCGATTGCGGCGGCACCTCTCACAGCGGCGGCGTCTGTAAGATCAGCGGCGTTATCGCAGGTATCCTGATCCTCGGCGTTGTAAAGAATATCATGGTCCTGGTCGGTGTAAACGCATACTGGCAGCAGATTGTCAAGGGCGTAATCATCATCGTATCCGTTGTACTTGATATGAGAAAGAATATCGAGAAGAACTGAGGATCTGTATGGGAGAAGGAAAAGAAGAATCGATCCCGATTCCAAAGGAGAAAGGGATTATTCGAAAAAGCGGAAAGGGCTTTCACAGCGTCAATGATTTTGCCCGGAAGAATCTGATCTACGCAGCCTGGAGCAATCGTTACCTTTGCGACGGCCATTATGCGGTGAACAGGGATTTCCTGGACTTCTTCTCCCTGATCTATGTCATCAGCGGACAAATGGAATTTACCTACGAGGGAAAGACCTGCAAAGTCTCTGAAAACGAGGCGATTTTGCTGGATTTTCGGAAACCCCACCATTACCGTTCGCTGACGGACCGTATGGATAAATGGGAGCTGATTTTTGACGGCAATGCTTCGGAAGCTTTTTACAACCTGATTGTAAGCCAATGGGGGAATGTATTCGCGGTAAAAGGAAGAATCAAGGGAGTGATTTCCCAGATGATGACGTGTCTGGACGGACCGCTGCCGGATGATTATGAGCTTTCCCTGCTCTTTAATTCCCTTTTTACCTATGTGCTGATGGATCACCAGATGAAACAGTCTCCGTCGATCCGGAAGGCGCTGGAATATATCAGCGAACATTCCAATGAGTCTCTGCAGGTCAATGAAATTGCGGACTATGTCGGACTCAGCCGAAGCTATTTTTCCAGGCTGTTCGCGAAGGAAACCGGTCAGACGCCCTATGAGTATCTGCTGGAGACGAGGATCAATAATGCGAAACAAATGCTTGCGCTGGATGCAATTTCGGTTTCGACGGTTGCGGAAATGTGCGGCTTTCAGAATGTCTCCCATTTCATCCGCGTCTTTCGGGAGAAGACGGGCCAGACGCCGGCTTCTTTCAGAAACTTTTTCAATATTGGTTTTTAGTATGAGGGAGAACTGTTCATTATGATTAACGGATCAAAGGTTATTGATCATTCCATCCGCTGGGGTATGGTCGGCGGAGGCAAAGGAAGCCAGATCGGATATATTCACCGTTCTGCGGCACAGAGGGACAACAATTTTGAACTGGTAGCCGGCGCGCTGGACATCAACCCGGAGCGGGGCATTGCTTTCGGAAAAGAACTCGGACTGGAACCGGACCGCTGCTATCCGGACTACCAGACCATGTTTGCGGAAGAAGCCAAACGGGAAGACGGCATTGAGGCGGTTTCCATCGCCACGCCGAACGGGACGCATTATGCAATCTGCAAGGCGGCTCTGGAGGCGGATCTGCATGTCGTCTGCGAGAAACCGCTGTGCTTCACCACGAAGGAAGCGGCCGAGCTGCAGGCCCTGGCGAAGGAACACGGCAAGATTGTCGGCGTGACCTACGGCTATTCCGGACATCAGATGATCCAGCAGGCCCGCCAGATGATTAAGCATGGGGATCTCGGACAGATCCGCATCATCAATATGAGCTTCGCGTTCGGTGCGTACAATGTCAAACTGGAAGAGACCAATCCGGCCGCAAAATGGCGTTTTGATCCGAGCAAAGCCGGTATTTCCTTTGCCATGGCGGACGTTGGGACCCATCCGTTCTTCATCGTCGAGGCGATGATCCCGGATATGAAGATCAAAAACCTGATGTGCACCAGACAGTCCTTCGTTGAGGGGCGTGAGCTGGAGGACAATGCATTTTCAATCATGAACCTGGAAGGCAGCGAGCATGTCCAGGAGGGAGCGCAGATGTACTGCTGGTCCAGTTCCATCAACTGCGGCGCCCGCCATTATCACAAGATCCGTGTGGTCGGTTCCAAGGCTTCCATCGAATGGGATGATGAGCGTCCGAACCAGATGACCTATGAGATCGAGGGAGAACCGGTGCGCGTGCTTGAGCGCGGAGCAGGCTATCTGTATCCGGAAGCCCGGGTGGAAGACCGTCTCCTGGGCGGACATGCGGAAGGTCTGTTTGAGGCCTGGAGCAATCTCTACCGCCGTTTTGCGGTCGCCATGATCAACGCGGATTCCGTGGAAGAAGAATACGGCGATTTCTGGTATCCGGATGTCAATGCCGGCGCCCAGGGAATGAAATGGCTGGAGAAATGCGTGGAGTCTGCCGACAACGGAAGTATCTGGGTCGATTATTGATTGATAAAGGAGAAACGATTCATGCCAATGCGTATTTGCGGCGCTCC
>CACXHD010000124.1 GCA_902767335.1 uncultured Lachnospiraceae bacterium | reverse complement strand
CGTAGGAGTCACTTTTCCATTCCGTTCTCGAAAGAGGACGGAATGTGGCGTAGTAGCCAAGTGGTAAGGCAAAGGTCTGCAACACCTCTATCACCAGTTCGATTCTGGTTGGCGCCTCTGAAAAGAGATCTTCACTTCGTGAGGGTCTTTTTTTGTGTGTGCTGGAACGGACGGCAGCCGGCGCGGGACCTGTCCCCTGGAAATCCACTCAAAAGCCGCTGCAGATCTAGGGATCTCAGACCCTCGTGGGACGGGCACCGCTTTATTCGACCGGAAATCCTGATGATTTCCGGCCTCAGCATCGCTCTGCGAGCGGCTTTTGAGAAGCCGCTCTCGGCCCGTCCCACGAGGGCCTGAGCTCCCAAGATCTTGCGGCGGCTTTCTCGAATGGATTTCCAGGGGACAGGTCCCGCGCCGGCTGCCTGGGTGTTGGAGACGAGGCGGTTTCAGTCTGAAGTGGGATGTTCCAGAGCGGTAAACAGATCCTGGCTGTCGGTAGATCTGCCTGCTTATCATTTCGCGGCGGACCGAACTGCCGTATCAGGCAAGGAAGTCCGCCCGTCACCCTTTTCACATCGTATGAGCCAGAGGTCAGCAGGCGTGAGTCGGCTGAGCAGGGTAAGTCGGAGGGCCGTTGGTTCGACGCACTTTTCTGTGCAGCAAAAAAGCTCCGGGATGATTCCAGAGCGGTTAAACAGCCTCTGCTGACAAAATCTGAGGCATCAGGCAGGTATATGAATAATGATTATGGAAGTAGAGAGAGGACAGCCCATTGAGAAGGATTCTGGCATACGATCAGATGTTCCCTCTGTGAGGATCGGGCAGATCGTCAATATACATGGAGGCGAGAAGTGCCTGGCGGATGATATGGGCGCCTTCGGAATCCATGAGGGTAAAGTCCGGCTGTGTATAATTTGAACCGGTAATGAAAGAATTGGAAAGAGCGTAAACCTCCGCCTCGGTACCGGAGAGTCGGCCTGCCATAACCTCGCCGTTGTCGCTCATGCTGCGAAGATCCCGGGCTCCCTCGATGGTAAGGTGGTTGAGTATGTCCAGCATCTGCATGAAATGCTCGTCGTCCCAGGCGGAGAGGTACAGGCATTTGCACAGTCCTTTTGTGAAAAACGGAGCGGTATAGTAACAGTTCAGCAGATCGCGGAACCGATTGCGGTGCTCGGTTGTCTCAAACATGTTATGATGGGTTAACTCTAACAGACATTTCTCATTCCAATTCATATCGGGTCCTGACTCCTGAAATCCTGGTTTGCATCTGCGGCAATCCATTCGCCAAAGGGCGGATGCAATATAAGGCGGCTGTAAATGACGATTTCGAAAAAACGATTACAGAAGAACGATTACAGAAAAACGATTCCGAAAAAACGATTAACGGAAAAACAATCACGAAAAGATGGTTCCGGAAGGATAATCACGAAAAGATGGTTCCGCTCGCCGGACTTTCGCAATCCTGTTCTCCATTATAACATCAGTCCCTGCATTAACGTCAAATGAAACTGATGAAAAAATCATTAAAATGTGTAAAGGATACTATAACAATTACTGAATGCAGATACAAGTGAAATTTAATATTTTTTTACTGATTTGCGCAAAGAGTTATGATATACTTTGGTCAACTCAATCGAAGAGGCCCCGCCTTTTTGGGCGATGGGTCATACGAGAATTTACTTTGTGGCGGATTTTTCCGGAAAAATCGGAAAGGAGAATGTAAATGGGACTGGAATCATTAGGTAAGAAACTGGCTCAGCTTGGTCAGGACACGGTCAACAGTGTACAGAAGACGGCGGAAAACGTTCAGATGAACAACCGTATTGCAGATGAGAAAAAGGCGCTCGACAAGCTGTTTGCGCAGATCGGCGAGTCGATCTTTGAAAAGGCCGGGGATGTTGTACCGGAAGGCCTTGAGGATCTGTTTGAGGCGGTAAAGAATACGAAGTCGGCGATCGCGGATCTGGAAGAACAGAAGAAGAAAGTCCGCGGCAAACGTGTCTGCCCGTCCTGCGGCAAGGAAGCAGGCAAGGGGGAGAAGTTCTGTTCCGCATGCGGGACGGCGCTTCCGGCGGAAGATGAAGCACAGGATGACGGCGAGCAGCTTCGCCAGAACGTAGCGGATGCAGCCAGTGAGGTTGGCGATATTGTCAATGACGCTGCTGACAAGGCGAAGGGATTTTTCTCAGAGTTTGCCAGGAATGCAGATGCTTTTGTAAAGGGCGTCGCCTCCAAGGTCAATGAGAAGAAGGAAGAAATGGAAGACGCGTTCGAGGATGACTTTGACGAGGATCTCGAGGAAGCCGAAGATCTCGCCGAAGAAGCCGGTGAGGTGGTGGAAGAGGCATGCGGGGAAGGCGCGGATGCTGTAAAAGAAGCATGTGAGTGCGCTGCAGATGCTGCCCAGGAAGCATGTGAAGAGGCCGTGGGTGCTGCGGAAGATGCAGTTGAGGCAGCTGCAGATGCAGCGGAAGACACAGTTGAAGCGGCAGCGGATGCAGCAGAAGAAGCGGTTGAGAGTGCTGCTGAGGCAGCTGGTGAAGCTGCAGAAGAGATGAAAACAGAGGCATAATACCATATTTCGGAATAGGAAGCGGGATTCTTATTTTAGAACAGGAAACAGGTTTCCTGCTTCATGAAATGTGAGTAAAAACAGAACGGGCAATCCGGAGGGAATTATTCTCTCCGGCTGATTGCCCGTTGTTGCGTTGCAGAGGGGATTGATTCATGCAGAAAATCATACTGGCATCCGGATCGCCGCGGCGGAAGGAGCTTCTGGGGCTGATCGGGATCTCTTATGAAGTGCATAAAAGTGATGCAGACGAAACAGTGACCGCGACGGAGCCGGAGGAGATTGTGAAGGAGCTGTCGGCAAGAAAGGCGTGGGACGTCGTTGAGAAGATCCGCAGAGGGAAACTTGAGGTTTCACCGGAATTTGCGTCCGGTACCGTCCTCGGCGCGGATACCATCGTATGGAAAGACGGGCGGCTCCTGGGCAAGCCGGCGGACCGTGCGGACGCGGCGCGGATGCTGCGGTTTCTGCAGGGAGAGGAGCACCAGGTTTACACGGGGGTTACCCTGATTGGTCTTGACCGGGAAACGGAAGATGCGGATTCTTTTGCCGTACGGACCAATGTATTTGTCCATGCCATGAATGAGGCGGAAATTGAGGCATATCTGGATACGGGAGACGCTTTTGACAAAGCCGGAAGTTATGGGATCCAGGGCCCATTTGCAGCCTTTGTGGACCGCATCGAGGGAGATTACCAGAATGTCGTGGGACTGCCGGTCTGTGCGGTGTACCACAGACTTATGCAAAGGAAGAATTGAGAAGAAAACGAAGAGGGCAGGTTATGTTTACAAGAGAACAGCAGCAGTATTTTAATCAATCCTGGAGTGCCTGGCAGAAGCTGAAGGATTTTCTGAAAAAGAGTGTGTCGGGCAGGTCGGACACGTCAGGGACAGAGACGCTCTGCCGGCGGTCGGATCTGCAGATTCAGGGGGTGCTGACGGAGATGGCGCTTTCGGCCGGCGGAAAACTTTCCGACGAGGAACAGATGTTTATCCGCTCTCTCGCGGAGAATGCGGATTTGCTCCGGGCAGATACACCGGGATATGGGAAATATTTTCTCGACATCAACCGGGAGACCTACGATGCCCTGAAGGATTCGATGGGGAAGGAAGCCCAGAGACCTCTGCTGCCGCTGCAGGCGGCGGTGCGCCAGGCGAAGGAAGGCGACCGCAGATGCGTGGACGCGGTCATGACGCAGCTTCTGGTCATTACAAATTCTTATCTGCTGCTCACACTGGATCCGGATGGGTCAAAGAGCCGCTATCTTGCGGATTATATCGGGAAAACGCTCCGGTATCTGCAGAAAGAGGGGACGCCCTGCTCGGAAGAAGTGGAAAAACTTGCCCGCCAGACCATCGAGGGGAAGCATGCGGGAACTGCGGTCCGTGCAGACCAGCTGGCCGGATCCGGATCGGACCAGAATGGCCCGAAGGACGGGAACTCCTCGCTGGACGCGCTCACCGCGATGATCAATGACAATCTGAATACCATGAAAGAGCTGTCAAAAATCGAGGGCATGGACGGAAGAATGCAGAACACGCTGAGCTCCTTGGTCGGTGACCTGTTCGGCGGCGGCTCAGGCAATGCCGGCCCAGGTTCCGGTCCTTTTGGCGGCAATACGGGCAATGGAAATACCGGATCCGATTCCGGCCAGTCGGGCGGCGGCAGCAACGCGGGCAATGGAAATAGCGGTGCCAATTCCGGCCAGCCGGGCGGCAGCAACGCGGGCAATGGAAATACCGGCGCCAATAACGGTCTGCCGGGCCAGGATCATCCGGACATGCAGTCGGTATGGAATCCGAATCTGGTCTCCGCGGGTGCTGCGAATGGAAACTCGGGGGCGCCCAGGCCTGCCGGGAGCGGCCAGACCGCCGAAACCCCCGAGGCGGAGGCAGCCGTGGACTTTGAATCCGAGGATGCCCAGGAACGGATTGACGCCATCCTGGAAGAGCTGAACCAGCTGATAGGTCTGGCCACGGTCAAGGAGGATGTCAAATCCCTGATCAATGTCCAGAAGGTCAACCTGAAACGTAAACATCTGGGTATGAAGGAAGCGGATGTCTCAAAGCATCTTGTCTTTTCGGGAAATCCCGGTACCGGCAAGACGACCGTCGCCAGAATTCTCGCCAAAGTCTATCACGAACTCGGTCTGCTCAGTCAGGGACAACTGGTCGAGGTTGACCGTGCCGGCCTGGTCGCCGGATACATCGGCCAGACCGCGATCAAGACAAAAGAAGTGATCGACAGTGCAATGGGCGGCATTCTTTTCGTCGACGAAGCCTATACGCTTTCCGCAAATAAGGGGGAAGGCGACTTTGGACAGGAGGCTATCGACACCATCCTGAAGGCGATGGAGGACCATCGGGATGAGTTCATTGTGATCGTAGCCGGGTATACGGATCTGATGGAGGAATTTCTGGATTCCAACCCCGGGCTGCGCTCCAGATTTAATAAGTTTATCTTCTTCCCGGACTACACGCCGGATGAGCTGACCAGCATTTTCGCGTTTACCGCAAAAAAGAACGGTTATACGGTCAGTGCGGATGCCATGGAGTATCTGAAGAATTACTATACGGTGAAAACCGCACTCGGCGAGCCGAACTTTGCCAATGCCCGCGATGCGCGAAATCTGTTTGAAAAGGCCATCACAAGACAGGCCAACCGCCTGGCGGACAAAGAGGAATGCACGAAGGAAGAGCTCGAAGAGATCACGCTTCGAGACCTGACCGGGGACGATGTTTCGGCAGTTCAGGTGAATTTAAGCGGCGAAGCCGGCGAGATGCCGGAGGCGGCGAAGGAAAGCGGCGAAGCCGGTGTTGCGCCGGAGGCAGCGGAGGAAAGCGGCGAAGCCGGTGCGGCGCCGGACGGTGCGAAGGAAAGCAGCGAGGAGCCGGAGGCAGCGGAAGGAAGAGACGAAGGCAGCGAGGCACCGGAGGAGAACTGCGAAACCGGCGAGACGTCGGACGCTGTGGGAGAAAACGTCGAAACTGAAGAGGCGTCGGAGGAAGCATAAGAGACTGCGAAATTGAAGAGGCGTCGGAGGAAGGATAAGAAAACGCAAAACTGGCAAGTCGGAGCAGGCAGCGGAAGAATGCGGCGAAAACGGAATAAAGGTGAAAAGACAGGGAGGAAGACAGATGGCGGAGAATAAACACAGGAAAAACGGTGTCTGGAAAATGCTGCTGACATCATCGCTTTTGTTCGTTCTGTGCAGCGGATGGGCGGTCCCGGCCGGAGCCGAGCCGGAGAAGGGGTTTCAGATTGTCCGGCATTATCTGAGTGATTATGTATACGATGAGCAGGCCGGAACAGGCAGAAGCTATGGGCAGGGCAGCTGGCAGGAAATCCTGCCGCAGGATGCTGCCGGAAAGTATCCGCTTCTGACGGAAGCGCTCAGGACGTTTTGCGATCAGGAAAAGACGGAACAGGAGCAGACGTTCGCGGAATATACGGAAACGGCCAGGGAAATTCTGCAGGATGAGGGGTTTGAATACGAAGCGCATCTGGAGACGAGAATGTTGCCCCGCAGATTTGATCAGGATACGTTCAGCTTCTTGAAATACTGCGAAACCTATACCGGCGGAGTACACGGATACTATTACTATAATGGGTATAATTATGATCCGGCCACCGGGGAGCAGATTTCGCTGCAGCAGGTCTGCCCGGACATTGACCTGCTTAAGAATGCGATTACAGAGGAACTGAAGACAAAATATGAGGGCTGGTATTTCTTGGAGGCCGGTGTGGACCTGAGCCTTTATGAAACCGGCGAAGATCCGTACCATTTCAACTGGGTGCTCGATCACAACGGTCTGCTCGTGATCTTCAACCCGTACGAAATTGCATCCTACGCAGAGGGGATCCAGACCGTTTTCCTCACCTGGGACCATTATCCGGAGCTGTTTGACAGCCGGTATTTCCCGGAAGACGCCGCATATGCATATCAGCTCATGCCGTATCCAAATGAAGAAGTCGATCTGGACGGGGACGGAACGCCGGAACAGATTTCCTTCTACACGGACGCGGACGAATACGGTCTGTTCGGTTCCGTGACCGTAAATGTCGGAGATACAACCTTCTCGGAGAATATCTACGGTCATCAGCTGGTCCCGGTTCTGATGCATACACAGGAGGGAAACAATTTCCTGTTTTTAGAGTACACCACCGACAATGATTATCATACATCGCTGATCCTGGAACTGACCGCCGGCTCGATCCGTAAAACCGCGGAGCCGGGCGAGGGCTTCGGCGGGATTTGGAAAGAAGAATGGGAAGGCACAGCCTCCACTGTTCCGGCAGATCCGAAGCAGTTTACCATGGCGACGCGGATCCATATGCTGAGCAGTTACATCGGAGTCAGAGACTACACACTTTCTGAAGATGGAACCGTACAGCCGCTGGAGGATTTCTATGATGTACCCGCCGGCCCTACGCTGAAAACCGTGCGGGACCTGCCGGCGCTGCTCCTCCCGGATGGAGAAGACGATTCCACGGAGGAAGCCGGAGATGGATCCGCTGGAGCATCGGGGAATGGAACTGTGGAGGCATCCGGAGGTGACGGGAGCGCGTCTGCCGGGGAACCGATTATCCTGCCCGCCGGCACATCTCTGCAGATCTGCGGAAGCGATGACCAGGCGCATGTGAATATGCGCAGGGAGGACGGCAGCATTGTGCGGATCACCGTGGAAAAAACCGGCAATGGCTGGCCGATGATGATCAATGGAGAGGACGCAGAGAACTGCTTTGAACAGACATATTACGCGGGGTGATATTTCATAAGCAGAGGGAGAACGGGGACGGTTCTGGGGGAGACACAGAACCGTCCCCGTTCTGCCCTCTCGCCATCCGGAAAAATAATAGTTGACTTCATGGGGTATTGGCGCAGCTGGGAGCCTGAGATGAGTGCTTATTCTCTTCCGGGATATTCCATATATGGAAAAAATTCCGTATTTGGAATTGACAAAACCTGAAATTGGATGCTATGATCAGAGCAGATGTAAAGCGGATGGCAAGCCGATTTCACTGAACATATTCTATGAAGCGAAGCAGCAGAGTACCACATCCATAGAAGCTGCTGCATCGCATGGTTGTGGGTGAATGCCAGAACAAATTTACTGGTTCCGGATGTATTCCTGAACCACCGCGAGAGAATTCTCGCTGACCGTCGTGACGAAATAACTGTCAGCCCAGAAATACGGCTTCCAATAGTACTTTTTAAGGACAGTTTCTCCGTATTCCTTTCTCGCGAACCGGGAAGTCTTCGTCTTTACTAT
>CACXHD010000123.1 GCA_902767335.1 uncultured Lachnospiraceae bacterium | reverse complement strand
TCCGCCGAAAGTTCTGATCGGCCGCAACACGATCGACTGTATGCGAAGCGGCATTCTCTACGGAAATGCATCCTGCCTGGACGGCATGATCGACCGGATCGAGGATGACCTCGGTGAAAAAGCCACCGTTGTCGCCACCGGAGGGCTCAGCGAACGGATCGTCCCCCTCTGCCGGCATCATATTCTGTTTGACGATAACCTGCTGCTGAAAGGTCTGCTGCTGATCTATGAAAAGAACAGCCCTTCCGCACACAATAACGGACAAAAGGAGAAGACACATGACAATACCTCAAAAGCTTGAAAAACTCCGCAATCTCATGGCCAGCCGCGGAATGGACGCCTATCTGGTCGCCACGGACGATTACCACTGCTCCGAATATGTCGGCGATTATTTTAAATGCAGACATTACATCAGCGGCTTCACCGGCTCTGCCGGCACGGCGCTGATCACCAGGGACTTTGCCGGGTTATGGACGGACGGACGTTACTTTATTCAGGCAGCGGCGCAGCTGAAAGACAGCGGTTTTACGCTCATGAAGATGGGACAGGAAGGTGTCCCGACCATTGAAGAATATCTGAAAGAACATCTGGGCAAAGGGCAGGTACTCGGATTCGACGCCCGTACGGTGACCGCTTCCTACGGCGAAAAGCTGGAACGCATTCTCGCGGAAAAAGGCGCCGGAATCGAAGGAGACGCGGACCTGATCGGCGAGATCTGGACAGACCGCCCTGCGCTCTCCTGCCGTCCCGTCTGGGAACTGGATACCATCTATTCGGGAAAATCCAGAACGGACAAGCTCCGGGAAATCCGGAAGTCGCTGGCGGAAAAGAAGGCCGATTATCTGCTGCTCGCATCTCTGGCCGATATCGCATGGCTTTTGAATCTGCGCGGAGACGATGTTTCCTGTACGCCGGTGTTTCTGTCCTACCTTGTATTAAGCCAGAGCCGTGTCCGCCTGTTTGCCCAGGCGGAGGCTTTCCCGGCCGAACTGCAGGAAGCGCTTCGAAAGGACGGCGTGGAGCTTCTTCCCTACGATTCGGTCTACTCTTTCCTGGGGCAGCTCCTCAAAGACCGCTCCATCCTTCTCGACCCGGCACAGACCAATCTCGCCCTGCGCAGATCCATCCCCGGAACCGTCCGGGTTCTCAGCCAGGTCAGCCCGACCCAGATGCCCAAGGCATGCAAAAACAGCGTCGAAGTCGCCAACATGCGCAAAGCCCATATCCGGGACGGCGTTGCGGTGACGAAATTCATTTACTGGCTGAAACACACGGTGGGCAGGGAAGGCGCGGCGCCGGTCACGGAGCTTTCCGCTCTCTCCCGCCTGGAGCAGTTCCGTCAGGAAGGAGAAACTTATCTCGGACCCAGCTTTGACTATATCATTGCTTACGGTCCCCACGCAGCCATCACCCATTACAGCCCTTCCGAAGCGACCAATGTCGAGCTTAAGCCGGCCGGCATGGTGCTGGCGGACACCGGCGGGCATTATCTGGAGGGAACCACCGATATCACGCGAACCATCGTTCTCGGCCCGCTGACGGAGGACGAAAAAGCCTGGTTTACACGTGTTCTCCGCGGAAATCTCAATCTTGCCGCGGCAAAATTCCTCCATGGCTGCACCGGAAGAAATCTCGATTACCTCGCGCGGGAACCGCTCTGGGAGATCGGCGAAGACTATAATCACGGCACTGGCCACGGCGTCGGCTATCTGCTGAGCGTCCACGAAGGCCCGAACGGCTTCCGCTGGAAGTCGGTTCCGGAACGGATCGACGGTTCCGTGCTCGAAGAGGGGATGATTACCTCGGACGAGCCCGGATATTACAGGGAAAACGCCTTCGGCATCCGCCATGAAAACCTGATGGTATGCCGGAAAGCGGAGAAGAACAGCTGCGGTCAGTTCATGGCGTTTGATACACTGACGATGGTTCCCTTTGATCTGGAGGCAGTGGTTCCGGAGATGATGACGTCCCGGGAAATTGAACTGCTGAACGCGTATCACCGTAAGGTTTACGAAACCATCTCGCCGCGGCTGAACGAAGAAGAACGGATCTGGCTGAAGGAGGCCACAAGGCCGATCGGCTGACTGTGAGGAAAGAATTTATGAAGAAACATATACTGCAGGAAATGATTGCGAAGCGGCAGCAGGGCATTCTTTGCGGCGTTCCCTCCTACTGTACTGCCAATGAGCTGGCTCTGGAGGCAGTGCTTCGCAGGGCTGCCGCGCAGAACCGGCCGGTTCTGATCGAAGCGACCGCCAATCAGGTCAACCAGTTTGGCGGTTATACCGGCATGAAACCGGACCAGTATTACCGGAAGGTTCTGGAAATGGCCGAAAAGGCCGGCGTCCCCGAGGAGCATCTGATCCTCGGCGGAGACCATCTCGGCCCGCTGACCTGGCAGCATCTGCCTGAAAGCGAAGCCATGCCGCTGGCGGAGGAACTGGTCCGCCAGTATGTGCTTGCCGGATTTACCAAAATTCATCTGGACACCAGCATGAAAGTCGCGGATGATCCGGAAGGCCTTCTTTCCATCCGGACCATTGCGCGCAGAGGCGCCAGACTTTACCGGGTCTGCATGGAAGCTTTCGAACAGCTTCGGTCGGTTCGCCCGGAGGCGCCGCGCCCCGTCTTCGTCATCGGTTCCGAGGTGCCGATCCCGGGCGGCGCCCAGGAGGAAGAGGATGCTCTTGCCGTCACCAGTCCCGAGGCCTTTGAAGAGACGATCCGGACGTATCGCGAAGCATTTGCGGCCGGCGGCGTCCCGGACGGCATGGAGGATGTTATCGCCGTCGTGGTACAGCCCGGCGTGGAATACGGGGACGACCAGATCTTTGATTATGACCGGTCCGCTGCCCGATCCCTGTGCGATGTACTGAAAAAATATCCGGGGATCGTATTTGAGGGACATTCTACGGATTACCAGAGCGCCGCTCATCTGCGGGAGATGGTCGAGGACGGGATTATGATCCTCAAGGTCGGCCCGGCACTGACCTTCGGACTTCGCGAAGCGCTCTTCGCCCTGTCCCTGATCGAAAAGGAACTGGTGCCCGCGCAGGAGCAGGCGCATCTGATCGAGACGCTGGACGAGGTCATGGTAAGAGATCCGCGCAGCTGGAAAAACCATTACCACGGAAACGAAAAACAGCTTGCCCTCGCCCGCAAATACAGCTTCTCGGACCGCGCCAGGTATTACATCGGCATGGAAGAGGTGCAGCGCGAAATGGAAAAAATGTTCGACAACCTCCGCCGCAGCGGCATCCCCATGAATATGCTGCATCAGTATCTGCCGGCACAGTACTGGAAGATCCGCAGCCGGGAGCTGGACAACGATCCGAGGGAACTGGCGATCGACGGGATCAATCAGTTCCTTGCGGACTATGAATATGCGGCAGGGCCGGCGATTGAATTATGAATACTCTGATCTTATTTGAGCAGCTCCTGGTCCTGGCTGCAATGGCGGCGGTCGGTTTTCTGGCGTTCCGCCTGAAATGGATTGACCAGCCCTCTGCCTCCAAAGTGACAACCCTGGTGGTCAAGATCTTCAACCCTATGATGATCATCTCTTCCACCATCGGCCGCAGCTCCGGAAGCAGCAGCCGGCTGCTGCTGCAGAATTTCATCCTCACTCTGGTTTATTTTGCGGTGCTGACACTGGCAGGATTCCTTTATGTGAGATACCGCCGCTTTGATCCGGGCAGCAGCAATCTCTATATGCTTCTGACGGTTTTCTCAAACCTGGGTTTTATGGGCATCCCGCTGGTCAAGGCGCTGTACGGGGACGACTACATTATCTATCTGGTTTTTTACCTGATGGTTTTCAATGTGATTGCCTATACCTTCGGGATTCGTCTCGCCGTCGGCATCAGCGACGGCGAGGCACATTTCCGGCCGGACATGCTCTTCAACACCGGTATGGCCAGCTGTATCATCAGCGTCCTGCTGTTTGTGCTGAAAATCCCGGTGGCCGCTCCGATCGCTTCCTTCTGCAGTTATGTGGGAAATATGGCGATTCCGCTCTCCATGATGATCATCGGCGTCACTCTGGCGCAGACCAGCTGGAAGGATCTCTTTACTCCCTCCGACTGCCGCTTCATTTTCTTTAAGATGCTGCTGCTCCCGGTGATCTGCTCCCTGCTGATCCGCCTGTTCCCTGTGGAAGAACACCTTCGGACCCTATTCTGTCTGATGGTCTCCATGCCTGCCGCTTCCCTGACCGGAATGCTTGCCGAGGAATATGCGGGCCGGGGGCACGAGTGCAACCGCCTTGTCATCCTGACAACAATTGTGTCGGTCATCACGATTCCTCTGGTATCGCTGATCTGACCGCACAGTTCACTTAGCCGTACGCCCTCATGCCCCTTAACGATTACGATTTTCTGCTTACGAAAAGCGCCGATTCGTGTTATACTGAAATCCGGATAACCTGTAGAAGGATGTCACCCATTCATCTACACCAAAAGGAGGCGCAAATATGTTTCAGCCTGGTGAGTATATTCACCATGCAACCAGTGGTCTGTGCAGAGTGGATGAGATAACGAAGCTGGACCTTTCCGGGTCGGATCATGACAGACTCTATTACAAACTGACTCCTGTGGATGTCCGGGGCAGTACCGTATATACCCCGGTAGACAATCATAAAGTCGCCATGAGGCCCGTGATCACGACGGAACAGGCAAAGGTTCTGATTCAGTCGATCCCTTCCATTGAAGCGTTTCACAGCAGTGATGACAAAGTCCGGGAGCAGATGTTCAAAGAGGCGATCCATTCGGTCGACTGTCGGGACTGGGTCAGGGTGATCAAAACTCTGTACGAAAGAAAGCAGAGCCGGCTTTCCAGAGGGAAAAAGACAACTTCCACGGATGAAAAGTATTTCCGGAGCGCGCAGGACAAGCTGCACGGAGAAATTGCTTTTGCCCTCGGCATGAGAAAGGAAGATGTAGAAGGATACATCGAAAAACTGATTCTCGATGATCCGGTCCCCGCCGGGGAGACTGCGATCTGAAACCGGTGCAGCTGCACAAATGAAAAAGGGGCCGGGAGACCGGTTCCGGAAGGCACAGGGGGGCTTCGGTCCCCTGTTTCATAAGCAAACAATTTCCGACAGGAACGAAGATGAGATAACGGATTACTTCGACTTAGGAGGCGGGATAAGAGCGTGTCGTCTATGCGCGAATATCCCGCCTTCTTAGTCGAAGTTATCCGTCAGCTCATCGGAGTGGGTCTGGTTTGCGTTGAAACAGGGGGCCGAAGCCCCCTGTGCCTTCCGGAACCGGTCTCCCGGCCCCTTTTCCTGTTAAGAAATGATTACTTTCAGTGTAATCGACTCGCCTTTCGTGCTTTCTTTGATCGTGATGGTTGTTTCCCCGGCGCTTTTGCCTGTGATCGTCAGCGGGAAGGCCTCCTTCGACTGGTTCCAGCTGCCCATCGACGCCGACAGTTTGGATGCATCCGGATACCTGTAGGACAGGTCTCCGAGCGCTTTGTAATGAATATCCACTGTCTTGCTGCTTCCGACGCTGAGTTTGACGGTCGCGGACGAAACCGAAAGCAGGCTTGTGGATGTTGCCCCGCTTTCGGAGCTGCCGCTGCCGGAGGAACCCGGAACCGTGAAGACGCACTTATATTTTTTTCCTCTGTACGTCGCTGTCAGTTTGGCTTTTCCGGCGCCTCTGGCCCGTACCGTCACTTTATTGCCGGACGTCGCCGTAATGCTCAAAACGCTGGTGTTGTCGGTTCTCCAGGTGATCATATGGCTCTTGGTCAGCTTTGCGTATTTCAGCTTCAGGGTTTTGGACTTTCCTTTTTTCAGGGTCACGCTGGAAGCATTCAGGGCAATCTTTTTGCAGACGATTTTACAACTGTAGGTCTTTTTGTTGTATCGTGCCCTGATGACCGCGGTGCCGGCTTTTTTGGCGGTGATTTCGGTTGTGTTTCCGTTCGGGCGGACGATCTTCGCCACCTTCGGGTTGGAGCTGCTCCATTTGACATTGTCTGACGCTCCGTTCAGCCACAGGCGCTCCGTCTCTCCCACACCCGTCGTAATCTTCTTTTGATCGAGTTTCACCGCAGCGGCCGCTGTGCAGCTGACCCCGACGATCAGTGAAAAAATCAGAAAAATCCCCGCAAGTTTTTTCAGTCGCTTCATACCTGTCTTTCCTCCTTTTTCCCGGAGCCCCTTCCGCCCCGTATTTCTCGGTTACCTCATTCCGGGCAGTCCGGCAAGATCCCGCACGGTCCGCACGCCCCGGATCCGGATGCCTTCCACATGTCCGACCGACTTTACACAGACCTGCGGCAGGATCACGGTGTCAAATCCCAGCCGGGCCGCTTCCTGTACCCGCTGCTTTGCCATGCTCACGGAGCGTACCTCGCCGCTCAGGCCGACCTCGCCAAAGGCGATGGTCCGGTCACTGATGACAACATCCTCCGCGCTGGAGATCAGGGCCAGGATAATGCCCAGGTCCACCGCCGGCTCCCGGATCCGGATCCCGCCCGCGACGTTGACGTATGCATCCGAGCCCGAAAGATGCAGTCCCATCCGCTTTTCCAGGACCGCAATCAGCAGATTGACCCGGTTCAGATCCGCGCCCTCACAGGTCCGTCTCGGAAACGCAAGGCTTGTTTTGCATACCAGAGCCTGTACCTCGATCAGGATGGGACGGGTTCCTTCCATAGAACAGACGACCACGGATCCGGAAGCATTTTCCGGTTTCCCCTCCAGCATATATTCCGAAGGATTCGGAACTTCCTTCAGGCCTTCCGAACACATCTCAAACACGCCGATTTCATTGGTTGAACCGAAGCGGTTCTTTACGCCGCGGAGAATCCGGTAGGATGCATTCCGGTCCCCCTCAAAGTACAGAACGGTGTCCACCATATGTTCCAGTACTCTCGGTCCGGCCACCACCCCTTCCTTCGTGACATGTCCGACAATAAAGATGGTTACGGCGCTTCCCTTTGCAATCTGCAGCAGCTGGCCGGTGCTCTCCCTGACCTGGGATACGCTGCCCGGTGCGGAGCTTACAGCTTCATTGTACATGGTCTGGATGGAATCTACAACCACCGCGGCCGGTTTTGTCTCTTCGATCACTTCCCGGATCAGATCCAGGCTGGTCTCGCACAGCAGCAGCAGCGAATCGGAAAAGGTTCCCATCCGGTCTGCCCGCATGCGGATTTGCTGCAGCGATTCCTCTCCGGATACATAAAGGACTTTTTCCCCCCGGTTTGTCAGATTCCGACATACCTGCAGCAGCAGGGTGGATTTTCCGATCCCGGGATCGCCGCCGACCAGCACCAGGGATCCGGGCACAATCCCGCCGCCCAGCACCCGGTCCAGTTCGCCGATCCCGGTTGTATCTCTGGGCATCTGTCTTGTGTCAACGGCATTGATCTGTCTCGGAACCGGCCGTGAAATGCCGCTTCTCCTCCCGGCGGAAGCGGAAGTGCTTCGCGCGGGAGCGACCGGCTCTTCCGCGAAGGTGTTCCACTCCCGGCATGCCGGGCACTGTCCCATCCATTTCGCGGATTCATATCCGCAGTTCTGGCAGAAAAACATGCTTGCCTTCGCTTTTGCCATTATGCTTCACCTTTCCCGGAACCGGCCGTTTTCTTCCCGGTCTCTGCCTTTACCTGTGTTTTTCCGTCTTTTAAGGAGACGACGGCTGTATCATGCTCGTGAATGGTGCCTGCCAGAATCGCCTCCGACAGAGGATCCTCCACCATGGTCTGGATCGCTCTTCGCAGCGGCCGGGCGCCATACTTCTCATCATATCCCACTTCCTCCAGCTTTTTGCGGAGGTCGTTTCGGATCCGCAGCGTGATATCCATCTGTTCCCTGCAGCGCTCCGAAAGCTCCTTCAGCATCAGGGACGCGATCGAACGGATCTCGTCTTTTGTGAGTGCATGGAAGACAATCGTTTCGTCAATCCGGTTGAGGAATTCCGGACGGAAAATCCGCCGCACCTCTTCCATGACGCCGCTTTTCATCTTCTCATACCCCCGGGCGGCATCGTCTCCGCCGCCGAAGCCCAGCAGCTTCGGGGTCTGTGTGGACTGTGCTCCTGCATTCGAGGTCATGATCAGGATCGTATTCTTAAAATCCACTTTCCTTCCCTGGGAATCCGTGATATGTCCCTCGTCCAGCACCTGAAGCAGTATGTTGAAGACATCCGGATGCGCCTTCTCGATTTCATCAAAGAGGATCACGCTGTACGGATGCGTGCGCACCTTATCCGAGAGCTGTCCTCCTTCCTCATAACCCACATATCCCGGCGGGGATCCGACCAGACGGGATACGCTGTGCTTTTCCATATATTCGGACATATCGATCCGGATCATGGACTGTTCGCTGCCGAAAACCGCCGCTGCCAGCGCTTTCGACAGTTCCGTTTTTCCGACGCCGGTGGGGCCGAGGAACAAAAACGAGCCGATCGGCCGTCTCGGATCCTTCAGTCCGGCCCGTCCTCTCTTGATCGCCCGGGCCGTCGCCTGGACCGCTTCGTCCTGTCCGATGACTCTGCGGTGAAGCTCCCGCTCCATATTCAGCAGGCGCCTGCCCTCCGAGACAGCGATCCGTTTTACCGGAACCCCGGTCCAGAGGCTGATGACCGAAGCAATATCCTGTGTACTTACACTGGCTTTTTTCCGGTTCAGTCTGCGTGCCCTGCGTTTTTCCTCCTTCCGGCTTTCTTCGCGCAGCTGCGTAAGCTGTTCGTGGAGTGCCTTTGCCTCTTCCGCCTCATTGTGCATCAGAGCGCTCTCCAGCTGCGAAGTCAGCTCCCGGATCTTTTCGTCCGTCTGTGTGACGGCGCTGGCCGCCGTCTCCTGCTGCAGCCGGCATCGGGCCGCCGCCTCGTCCATCAGGTCAATGGCCTTATCCGGCAGGAAACGGTCATTGATATATCTGCGCGACAGACGAACCGCTTCCGTCAGCGCTTCATCTGTGATTGTGACACTGTGATGCTCTTCGTAGGCCGGGCGGATTCCCTTCAATATTTCCACCGTCTCCTCATCACTCGGCTCCTCCACCATCACCGGCTGGAATCTTCGCTCCAGAGCCGCGTCTTTTTCGACGTATTTCCGGTACTCCGAGACGGTCGTCGCCCCGATCACCTGGATCTCTCCCCGCGAAAGGAAGGGCTTCATGATATTGGCCGCATCCAGGGCGCCCTCTGCTCCACCGGCGCCGATCAGTGTATGAAGCTCGTCGATGAAGAGCAGTACATTCGAGCTGTGCATGACCTCATCGAGCACTTTATGGATCCGCTCTTCAAATTCCCCGCGGTATTTGGAGCCTGCGACCATCGCCGCCATATCCAGCGTCACCAGGCGCTTCTCCCGCAGGCTTTCCGGTACATTTCCGGAGGCGATGCGCCTTGCCAGGCCTTCCACGATCGCGGTCTTTCCGACGCCGGGCTCTCCGATCAGGCAGGGATTGTTCTTTGTTTTCCTGCTCAGTATCTGCATGATCCGCTCGGTTTCCCGGACGCGTCCGACAATCGGATCCAGACGGTTTTCTCTCGCTCTGAGCGTCATATCCGTCCCGAACTGATCCAGAAACGGGGTATCCGCCGCATATTCCTCTCCGGCGGTCCGTACATTGCGCATCAGATCCCGGCTGCGCTCTTCCGGCGCATCCAGAATATCCAGCAGCATCCGGTACATCTTCTGGATGTCCGTCTGCATGGTATAAAGGAGCCGGGTCCCGACGCATTCCACATCCTCCAGCATGGCCAGAAGCAGATGCTCCGTACCGGTCTGGGGAAGGCCGAGGGATACGGCTTCCGCGTCTGCATTCTTCAGAATGTTCTTCGCCCGCGGCGTCCATCCGTCGGGTACGTTTCTGAGCGCTTCCCCTTCCGGGGTCACCAGAGACTCAATCAGATCCGTCATCTTCCGCTCTTCGATCTGAAAATCCCGGAGCAGTCTGGAAGCGGTTCCGTTTTTCTCCCGGTACAGTCCGATCAGCAGATGCTCTGAGCCGACATAACTGTGCCCAAACTCCCCGGCGGCACGTTTTGCTTCCTTCAGTGCCGCATTTGCGCTGTCTGTATATTTTTCTGACAAGAATGGACCTCCTTCTCAATCCGCAGATGTTTCACTGATGTTCCGGCGGTTTTTCGCCGCCTCCCGCAGCGCCTGCTTCCACTGCTGCTCCGAAAACACATCACTTCCCTCAAACGCGTCTTCCGAAAGCCAGCGGATCGAAGCGGGCAGCCGTACATATGTCAGGGCACTGCAGTCTCCAAACGCCCTTGTGTCAATCAGCTGCAATGTCGAAGGCAGCCGGAGTCTCCGCAGACTGCTGCAGCCTTCGAAGGCCTCCCTGCTGATGGCTGTCAGCCCCTCCCGGAATACCACGTTCTCCAGGCTGCTGCAGCCGGCAAAGGTTTTTTCGCTGATCCAGATCAGTTCTTCGGAAAGAGAAACCTCCTTCAGGGCACTGCAGCCCGCAAAAGCCTCCTCATCCATATCGAAAACAGTCGATGGAAGCCGGACCTCTTCCAGTGCTTCGCATCCCGCGAAAGCTGCTCTCTGAATCTGTACAAGCCCCTCCGGGAAAAACACCTTCTCAAGAAACGGATTCCCGGAAAATGCTCCGGCGAGAATCCTCCGTGTATCCTGGGGGATCAGATGAATTTTCTCCGTCCGCCCCGGCGGATAGGCAATCAGCGTTCTTGCGGTAAAGCCGCTGCGCTTTCTGTAAATGGCGCCTCCGATCAGTTCGTAGACGGCATGTTTGTCGGACAGCCGGAACCTGCGGATCCCGCTCCGGGAGAACGCAAATTCTCCGATGTCCTTCAGGCTGTCCGGAAGGGCCAGAATGCGCAGATTCGCCGCGCCGAAGAACGCATATGGGCGAATCGAAACGATGTCGTCCGAAATCCGGCAGAACCGGTCGCTGCTGCCTCCCGGATACGCTTCCAGCGCATGGTCTCCCCTGGAAAGCAACATGCCGTCCCTGCTTTCATAGACCGTATTGGCCGCATTCACGATAAACTCCGCGGCCGTGCTTCCGGCAAAGGCTCCGGTTCCGATCTTCTGCAGTGTTGCGGGAAGCCGGATTTTGTTCTGCATGCCGCAGCCCTGAAACGCAAAATCACAAATCTCTGTCAGCCCCTCCGGAAAACTCACTCCCGCAAGAGAAACGCATCCGTCAAAGGCATGTGCTCCGATCCGGACGATCCCTTTTCGCAGCCCGGCCCGGATCAGCGAGGAGCATCCCGCAAACGCATAATCCCCGATGTCCTCCAGGTTTCGCCCGAATGTCACGGTTCGAAGGCTGGAACAGTCCCGGAATGCCCCTTCTCCGATGGTCCGGATCGTTTCCGGCAGAACCAGCCCCGCCAGAGAATCCCTGAGAATACTGAAGCCATCCGCTTCAATGGCCGTTATCTCCCATTTTCCGATCTGCCTCGGGATCCGCAGGATCAGTTTCCGTCCGGTCAGTAATGCCGTATCGACTTTCACACTGCCGGTTCCGTCCGGCAGTTCCGAAACCTCAAAGATCAGTGTTTCCCCGGAATCTGCGGTATCCTCCCCGGTTTCGTACGGATACTGCTCCCGGGTCCCTTCCGAAGCATCCTCCTGATCCGGCAGCGGTTCTCCGAATTCTTCCTCCCACCAGTCGGAAACCTCCTCGGTCTCCGGGATACTCTCCCCGGTCAGGGCCAGGTCCTGGGTGCTCTCCCGGGCCAGTGCCCGGTCCGCGCTGCTCCCGGCTTCTGTACGGGCTGCACTGCCAAATGCCGTAAATACAGACAGGGCAGTTACCGGAAGCATCCCCGCGAGAATGCTTCCGGTAAGTCCTGCCCGTAATAAAAATCTTCTGTTCATCCTTCTTTTCAGCCGTTGAAAGGTCATAAATCGATCATGTTAATTTCGACGTCTTTCCGCTTCCGTTTTTTTCCGCCCGAAGGCCCTGCCGCGGATTGTCCGCCGGAACTGCTGTCCGTTTTCCCGCGCCGTTCCCCGTCCGCTGCGGGAGCGGAAGGCGCATCCTGGCCCGGCTTCTCCTGGGGTTTTCTCTCCTGGCTGCCTTCCGCTGCCGGTGCATTCCCCGTCACAGGAGAAACGCCCTGGGGATAAGCCTGTCCGGTCTGTCCCTGGGGATAAGCCTGTCCGGTCTGTCCCTGGGGATAAGCCTGTCCGGTCTGTCCCTGG
>CACXHD010000122.1 GCA_902767335.1 uncultured Lachnospiraceae bacterium | reverse complement strand
CCGAAGAATTCCTTTACGGCCGCCGTCACCGGTTTGATATTGATCAGAGACTGCGGCGTAATGCCCTCCGCCTCCTGGGTTGTCATGCGCTCGCGAACCACACGCTCCAGTCTGGACAGACCGATCCGGTACTGGTTCTGCAGCAGTTCCCCTACGGCACGGATTCTGCGGTTGCCCAGATGATCGATATCATCCTTGTTTCCGATCCCGTACTCGAGATGGATATTGTAGTTGATCGACGCAAGGATATCCTCGCGGGTAATATGTTTCGGAATCAGCTCATGAATCGAGCGCTGTACTTCATCCAGAATCTGTTCTCTGTCGGTATACTCGTCGAGAATCCGCTTCAGAGCCGGATAATACACCAGTTCGGTGACGCCGTAATCCCTGGGATCTTCCTCGCCGAAATCGATAAAGCTGCGGATATCCACCATCATGCTGGAAAGCACTTTGACGTCTCTCTCATCCGTCCGGATCATGACGAAAGGAACGGCAGCGTTCTGGATGTCCTGCGCCAGTTCGTAGGAAACCGTCGTGCCCGCCTCGGCGATCACTTCGCCGGTATTGGGATCCACGACATCCTGCGCCAGGACATGGCCCCGGATTCTTCTGCACAGCTGCAGTTTTTTGTTGAATTTATAGCGTCCCACCTTCGCAAGATCATATCTGCGCGGGTCAAAGAACATGTTGAGGATCAGATTCTCCGCACTCTCCTGGGCAAACGGCTCGCCGGGACGGATCTTGCGGTACAGTTCCTGCAGACCTTCCAGGTAGTTTGCGGCACTGTCCTTTTCCAGCGTCGCCAGAATCTTCGGCTCCTCACCGAACAGTTCAATAATCTCCGCATTCGTGCCGGCGCCGAGGACACGGGCAAGCACCGTCACCGGAACCTTACGGGTCCGGTCGACGCGAACGTAAAACACATCGTTGGAATCCGTTTCGTATTCCAGCCATGCGCCGCGGTTGGGAATCACCGTGCAGGAGAACAGCTCTTTTCCGAGTTTGTCATGGGTAATGCCGTAATAGATGCCGGGAGAACGGACCAGCTGGCTGACAATGACACGCTCCGCGCCATTGATCATAAAGGTACCTGTCTCTGTCATCAGAGGCAGATTTCCCATAAACACCTCATATTCGCTGATCTCATCATTCTCTTTGTTGTGAAGACGCACCTTCACCCGCAGCGGCGCTTCATACGTAGCGTCCCGCTCCGCGCACTGCTCGAGGGTATACTTCACTTCCTGTTCCTGCAAAACGAAATCAACAAATTCAAGACTCAGCTTTCCGCTGTAGTCCTCAATCGGGGAGATATCATCAAATGCCTCTTTCAGACCTACTTCCTTAAACCAGTTGTAGGAATTCTTCTGAACCTCGATCAGATTGGGCATCTCAAGAACTTCCTTCTGCCGGGAATAGCTCATCCGGAAACTTTTCCCGTTCACAATAGGACGGATCCTGTTTTTCTCCATAAGATGTTTCACCTCTGTCCTTTCTGTTCACCTGTTACGACCATTCGCCGGATCCGCAGCGCAGGAACGCCGCTATTTTTGGGCATAGAATCCCCTCACCGGCTCGCACAAAAGTGCAACTTACAATTTAACATTACAGGACGGCTTTGTCAACCGCAAAATATATATCTTTTCGCAGCAAGTGCAGGCAGAAATCACGGATCCATCTCCCCGACGCAGTCCGTATAGAATGCTGTGACGCCGATTTCCCGCAGTGTATCTGCCAGAGTCTTTGAATTGACCGTATGAGAATAGACAGGTACGCCCAGCTCCAGCGCTGTCTGGGCAAGCTGCGTCGTCCGGACCCGTTCTTCTTCGATCGTGAAACCAACCAGAGGCGCGCGTTCGCTCAGCGCCCGCATCTGGCGCATGAGCTTCTCATCATCCTTCGTCTGCCGGAAGAGCGTAAAGATGACATTCCGGTAGCCCAGATCCCGGGCCGTATCATAAGCAGAAGCACTGTAGATCTGTACAATCACCCGGTCCTGCATCCCTTTAACATATTCGCGGAGCATCCGCAGTCCCTGGCCAAAGCTCATTTTCATATCCGTTATGATATACAGATCTTCATCGGCTTTCATCTGCTCCGCCACATCCGCAGCCGTCATCAGTGTAAACTGTCCGGCCACTTTGCATTTCATGGCTTCATCGAAGGATATCGCTTCTTCCGGGCTGTTTCCCTCCGGATCCGTCAGCATATTCCAGCGGTGAGCGCAGATCAGCACGCCGTCCGTTGTATCCTTGAAGTCAATCTCCAGAACCTTTTTCCCGTTTTTCAGGCAGTTCGCCAGCGCTTCTTTGCTGTCCGTGTAATCGTAGACCGTTCCGTCCGCACCTTCGATTCTTCCGGCGGCATGCAGGATATCATTCTGCTCGATCGCGCTGCGGACACGTTCCGTCAGCGCCGGATCATCCCGGAAAGATCGGTATCGGATCATCTCATATCCGAAGCAGCATCCGGAAGCGAGCAGTGCAGTCAGGATCAGTATGCGGCTGACCTTTCCGGATTTTTCCCTCCCGGCCGCCATGGTGAGCAAAAGGCCCGCGGCTGCCGCAGCTGCCGCCGCTGCCAATGAGACGGCGAGCTTTTTCTTCTCTTTTTTCAAAAATGACCGCCATCCGTTTCGCAGAAACGAATGCGTCAGGCTGTACGGCGTTTTATAAAATGCAAGAAGCAGGTAAAGTACAAGTGCAAGAAGTACGGCCGCAGCGGCAAAAGCCAGTACTCTCTTCCATCGATTTTTCCGGTCTGTCATGTTGCCTCCCTTAAAACACAGAATCTTTCATATCATCACAGAGCGCTTTTATCCCTCGCGGACCATTCTGCCTCCACAGGGAATTCACCGGATCACCGGAATTACCCGTGCGGTAAAAAACCGGGGAGGAACGAAAAAGTTCGTACCTCCCCGGCGGATTTCATTCAGAAGCAGCTGGATTATTTCAGTGTAACCTTAGCGCCTTCTGCCTCAAATTTAGCCTTGATCTCTTCTGCCTCAGCCTTGGAAGCGCCCTCTTTCACTACCTTCGGAGCTTCGTCAACAGCTGCCTTGGCTTCCTTCAGTCCAAGACCGGTAACCTCACGGACAACCTTGATGACCTTAACCTTGTTCGGGCCAACTTCTGTCAGCTCAACGTCAAATTCGGTCTTCTCTTCTGCTTCTTCAGCTGCGCCTGCACCGGCTGCCGCTACAACAACACCGGCTGCTGCGGATACGCCAAATTCTTCTTCACAGGCCTTTACCAGTTCGTTCAGCTCTAATACGGATAACTCTTTGATCGCTTCGATAAATTCAGCGGTTGTAAGTTTTGCCATGATATTTTCCTCCTGTTTTTCTTTTCTTCAAGATATTCCGATAAACAAAAGCAGATTATTCTGCTTCCGGTGCTGCTTCTGCAGCCGTCTCGCCTGCTCCGCCCTTGGATTCTGCGATCTGGTTGAGCACGCGTGCCAGATTTGCGATCGGAGACTGGATGCTTCCAAGCAGTTTGCCCAGCAGTTCCTCTCTGGACGGTACAGCCGCCAGAGCCGCAACCTGTTTCTCATCGTAGAACTGTCCTTCCACTACGCCGCCGATCATCTTCAGCGTCGGTGCTGCTTTCGCAAACTTTGCGATAATCCGGGCCGGTGCCGTAGCATCGTCTTTCGATACCGCGATTGCGTTCGGACCTTCCAGCAGAGAGCACAGAGCCTCACAGTCTGTCTCTTTGAAGGCGAAGTTCATCATCGTATTCTTGTACACTTTGTAGGTCACGCCCGCTTCGCGCATTTCTTTGCGAAGTGCGGTATCCGCTGCCACATCGATGCCTGAATAAGCAACCAGGATCACGGACTGCGCATCTTTGATGACCTCAGAGATCTCAGCTACGACTGGCTTCTTCTCTTCAATCTTTGCCATGAATGTCTTCCTCCTTTTTTCAGAATGATGTTATGACATGCCATGTGCGGATCTGCACGAAACCGCTCCGGCTGTTTCCATGCAGTTCCCAAAAGGAAAACCCTCTCCGCGCAGACAGAGAGGGCAGAAAATCTTTTTCAAGAATCCATACTCCTCGGCAGGCGCTTGTTTGAAGCATTATACCCAGCGGAACCTGCTGTCTTCGGCAGTCATCTGTAGCAGAATACCACACGAAGAGGCGTATGTCAACTCTGAATTGTCCGGGAACCCGCAGAAACGTCAAACGTAAATGCCCGCTCCGCCGTGAGGCGAAGCGCGGAAGTTCTCCGGTTGTGCGTGTGTGCGTCTTATGGCGCCGGCGTCTTATGCCTGCAGGAGTTTCACCGGGTTCAGCTTAACGCCCGGGCCCATCGTCGTCGCGATGGTCACGCTCTTGAGGTAAGCACCTTTGACCGCAGCGGGTCTTGCCTTGATAATGGCATCCATAAGCGTCTGGAAATTGTCTGTAAGCTGCTCTTCCGTGAAGGAAGCCTTGCCGATCGGGCAGTGGATGATATTCGTCTTGTCCAGACGGTACTCGATCTTACCTGCTTTAATATCGTTAATCGCTTTTGTCACATCCATGGTAACCGTGCCGGCCTTCGGGTTCGGCATCAGGCCTTTCGGTCCAAGGATACGGCCCAGACGGCCGACGACACCCATCATGTCCGGGGTAGCGACAACAACATCGAAATCCAGCCATCCCTCGTTCTGAATTCTCGGGATCAGCTCTTCAGCGCCAACGAAATCAGCGCCGGCTGCCAGTGCCTCATCCGCCTTGGCATTCTTTGCGAACACCAGCACGCGGACCGTTTTGCCTGTGCCGTGCGGAAGAACAACAGCGCCGCGGATCTGCTGATCTGCATGACGTCCGTCGCATCCGGTACGGATATGAATCTCGACGGTCTCATCAAACTTGGCGACGGCGGTCTTCTTTACGAGAGAGATCGCTTCGTCGCGGTCATAGAGATTGCCGCGGGTCACTGCCTTGGCAGCTTCAATATATCTTTTACCTTTTTTCATATTAAATAACCTCCTGGTGGTAATTCCGGGATGAACCCTCCCACTTCTGAACGACTGTTTTGCTCAGTGCTTCACACCGCTCCCGGCCTGTGCCGGTGCGCATGGTCCGGTGTCTGATCCCGACGGATCAGTCCTCCACGGTGATGCCCATGCTGCGGGCAGTGCCTGCGATCATGCTCATCGCCGCCTCGATCGTTGCCGCATTCAGATCCGGCATCTTTGTCTCGGCGATCTCACGCACTTTGTCTTTGGAAATCGTTGCAACCTTCGTCTTGTTCGGAGTACCGGAAGCACTCTGAAGATTGCAGGCCTTCTTGAGCAGAACAGCTGCAGGCGGCGTCTTGGTAATGAAGCTGAAGCTTCTGTCCGCGTATACAGTGATCACGACCGGGATAATCAGGTCGCCCTTGTCTGCCGTTCTGGCATTGAATTCCTTTGTAAACTGAACAATGTTCAGGCCGTGCTGACCAAGCGCCGGTCCGACGGGCGGAGCCGGGGTAGCCTTGCCGGCAGGAATCTGTAATTTAATATATCCGGTTACTTTCTTTGCCATTTGTATGACCTCCTATGTGGTAATGCCGGGGGTTTCCCTCCCACTTGATGCGGGCCGTTATCGTCCCGCGAAAGACATCTGCTTCTGCCGATCCGGGCATTTGGCAGATCATCTCAAATCTTTCTGACTTCCGTAAAGTTCAGTACTACCGGCTGTTCCCGGCCAAACATTTCAACCTCAATTGTTACTGTCATCTTGGCCGGATTGATCGCTGTTGCTTTGGCAATCGTATCCTTCCAGGCTCCGGAAATCACCTTCACGGTATCTCCTACAGCAAACCTGGTTTCCACATCTGCCTCCATGTTCGCTGCCTGAATACCAAGGTTGAACATCTCCGTCTCCGTAAGAGGCATGGGCTGAGATCCCGGGCCGACGAAGCCGGTCACACCTCTGGTGTTGCGGACGACATACCAGGTATCGTTGTTCATCACCATATAGAGCAGCACATAACCCGGGAACATCTTTTTCTGAACAGACTTCCAGACCTGCTCTTCGCCGGTCTTCGTCTTCTTTGTCCGCAGCTCCTCCACCTCCTGGATCGGAACCCTCACTTCGAGGATCTGATCTTCAAGATGTCGGTTCTCAATCGCTTTCTCTATGTTGGCCTTCACCTTATTCTCATAGCCGGAATAAGTGTGGACCACATACCAGCGTGCTTCTTCCATACAATCACCCTCATCCTCTCACTGTTGGTCAGAAATGAAGATTAACCAGTACATCAACGCCGTTCTGTACGATAAAGTCGATCAATGCGATCACGGCACCCAGAAGAACCGATACGACCACAACCGCTGTGGTTTCCTTTGTAACGTCTTCTCTGGTCGGCCAGATGATCTTTGCAAATTCGGCTTTCAGGCCGTCGATCCACTTTCTGCTCTTAGAAGTCTCTGAATCTGCATTTGGTTTTGCCATAATTCACATTACTCCTTCTGACGACCGCCGCCTTACTTCGTTTCCTTATGCGTCGTGTGCTTTTTGCAGAAACGGCAGTATTTCTTTGTCTCCATACGATCCGGATGGGTCTTCTTATCCTTCGTCGTATTGTAGTTTCTCTGCTTGCATTCTGTGCAGGCAAGTGTAATACGTGTACGCAAGTCTTCCACCTCACTCTCAATTATGTACTTACAGACTCTGCCGGCAGTTCTGAAATTCTGTTCTGCGCCGAATCCCAGACGGCAGATGATTTTTGGGCGTACTATGCCCCTTTCCACACGCCCGACAAGTATAGCACGCCGGGTCAGCGCTAGTCAAGGGCTCTTTTGCGGCATTCCGTCACGGAGCGAACGCTTCCGTCACCAGGTTCTTCCGGTCGAAGATCTGATTGTACTGGAAATACTGATACATGCGGAAGAGTCCGGCAAGATCCTCCGGCAGTTCTTCCGTGCTGTGCCAGTTTCCGTCAGAGTCGGCCACGGCGTTCAGTCCGATGACCGGCAGCTGTTCCCGGCTCTCGAGAATCAGCTTGTTATACGGAAGCAGCGGAAGGTTTGCCTCCTGAAGCATAATGCTTCCCAGATAATTGGTGCTCAGATCCAGCTCCCTGGACGGCCGGTCGTAATTGGTCCAGATCACATACGGCGTCTGGTACCGCATCAGATTTTCCTCCGCGGAAAGATCGGCCTCTTTCTTTCCGAGAACCTTCTTATAGAAACCGGCCTCCAGATTGGGCAGATGGTCGCCGAACAAGATGATCATCGTAGGTTCGTCGGAACCGGCAAACTGTTCCGTCAGATATTCGAAGGCACGGTCCGATTCATTCGCAAGGCTCAGATACGCCTCCGCCCGCGGATAGGACTTCTTATAATTCAGATGAACATCCGGCGTAAAGGAATCGCCCCAGGTGGACTTCGTGTATCCGCCGTGGTTCTGCATGGTCACACAGAACGTAAACAGTTTTTCTCCTTCCGCCTTCTCGTCATAGAGCTGCAGGATGGTATCATACACGCTTCGGTCACTGACATAACTGCGGATCCGCTCGGTCTCCGTCGGCCAGTTCTCCATACTGAAGAATTCATCAAACTGCATTCTCTCGTAGACATGCTCCCGGTTCCAGTTCGCCGCCCGGTTGGGATGCATGGCAATGGCCCGGTATCCGAAGCTTTTCAAAGCCGTCACCAGACCGTATTCCGGATCATGCGTGTACGCTTCGTAGGAAACCATCCCCTCCGGCAGAAACTGTTTGCTGTTTCCCGTCAGGAATTCATACTCTGTGTCCGCCGTTCCCCCGCCGAACACATGGACATACAGTTTGCCGTGGGTGACATTTGTGCCCAGAGAATGCAGGAACGGGAGAAGCGGTGTGTCCGTTTTGACAGTTCCCAGCGTCTCCAGATCAGCGAGGGATTCATTCATGATTACGATGATATTCTCCGGAACGATTTCTGTATTTTCCGAAGCCGCCTCCTGCGTTTCCTCCGTCAGGCCGCCGCTCTCCGCAGCTGCCTCCGGCGTTTCCTCTGCCAGGCTGCCGCTTTCCGACGCCGCCTCCGGCGTCTCCTCTGCCGGGCCGACGCTCTCCGCAGCCGCCTCCGGCGTCTCCTCCGCCAGGCGGGCGGTTTCCTCCCGTACCGTCCGGGGATCATACCCCTCCGGTTCCTCCACGTTCAGATAGGTAATCTCCGCAATCATGACATACCAGTAACCATATCGACCGTAGGTTTTTGCAGGGTTAAACAGCCTCGCCGTCGAGAAATTCTGCGTCAGTACAAAAAAACGGATAAACAGAGCAAACACAAGGACGGACAGCGCCGTAAACCCGGCCCGAAGCAGCCAGGTCCGCTTCCCCCTTGGGAATACCAGTTCCTGCCAGAACCATGCCGCCGTCAGAAGCGCCAGGTACCCGTCCGCGATGACGGCCATTTTCAGGGTGATGGAAAAGGTATAGTTGCTCATCACGTTCATGGCGGTCCGGGCACCCACGACATCCATCACGGTAAACGGGCGTCCGCGGAACTGTGTGACAAAATAGTTGACAAACAGCAGTACCACGGAAAGCAGGACAAGCACCATCTGGGCAGCCTTTGCAAAGCCGGTCAGGAAGAAAAGCACGAAAAACAGCAGCAGAAGAAGCAGAATCCCATACGCAATATAGGGCGCCTCAATATTGTTTTTAAAGTAAATTCCGTACTGTGTCAGGAAAAACAGGGCTGCCGGTATCGCCGGAACCAGAAGCACCGAAAGAATCCGTTCCGGACCTTTGTCTTTTGCCCCGGCTTTTTTTCTCTTCAGCCAGGCAGAAAGAAACGCAAAGCCAAGCAGCAGTGCATGGCAAAGCAGCAGCTTTTTGCTGACGCTGTGGTTCTCTGCATGAAATGTTAACTCTACCACTCCTGTCAGAACCAGAAGGATCACACAGAAGACAACATCCCGAATTCTTATACCCTTTAATTTACTCACACAAATACCTTCCTGTCCGTTCAGCCAAGATTTCTGAAATGGAACGGACTCTTTCCCGATGCATAATCTCCGACGATCTGTCCGCATCCGGAAAGTTCATATTTATAAGTCAGCAGTCCCTCGAGGCCAACCGGCCCGCGGGCATGCAGCTTACCGGTCGAGATACCCACTTCCGCGCCGAAGCCGTAGCGGAAGCCGTCGGCAAAGCGGG
>CACXHD010000121.1 GCA_902767335.1 uncultured Lachnospiraceae bacterium | reverse complement strand
AGGCACTGCCCGCAGCCGAAGCCTGGGTGATGATATCGATGCAGTAGGCGTCCTTTTCCACCATCCCGCGGATCCCCCGGATCTGGCCTTCGATCCGGTTCAGACGGGAGATCAGAGCTTTCTTTGCCTCTTCATCCCGCATTTTCATTTTTCCGGAACAGCAGCAGGTGTCCACATTCTGTATTTCTTTTTGCATTTCTTGTATCCTCCACGGCACATAAAATACCCTTAGGGGGTATCAGTAACTGTAGAATATACCCCATGTGGGTATATTGTCAAGATAGATTTTCAGGATGAACTTGCTGAGGGCCAGTCCCAACGTAGATATGATTACGATTCTGTGTATTTGAATACAGAAGAATTACAGAAGAAGTACAGATTGGACAATATGGGGCAGAATGAGCGAACCTCAGTGTAGAGATCGATGCGACGCTGCTCCCGAAAGAAATAAAACCAAAATTGACAGATCGTTTTGCCGCTGCAGACACCTCGAAACGAGTAGATCGAATGGTAACTGACAGACGCTTCCCCGGATCGGGAAAAGGTGGTATGATTAAGCGGTACAGCTTTGGCGTGTCTGCAGGGAGAGGAAGATTTGAGCCGAACGACATGCAGAGCGAGGCATACAGAAAGAGAGGCCGCAACGATGACGGAGAATTTCCTCCCTGTCCAGCTTTATTTCCAAGTTTGCCATGGGCATCGGCGGATCCATCCCCGGATATCTTCTGGCCCTGGCCGGATACAACAGTGCCCTTGAAGTGCAGAACGGCACGGTCAATACGGTGATCATCCTCTGCGCCATCGTCATCCCCGCCTGCACCTATCTGATCGGCGCCACCATCTTCGGTCTCAATTATCCGCAGACGAAGGAAAAACTGGTGGAAATGCACGATACACTGCCGGCCCGTCACGATGAGAGGGAAAGCGGCAATTTGACATGATGGTACAGAACAAATGCAAAAACGGACAGCGGGGAAAAAGCCGGAATACATATCCTGGCACACCGTTGAGACATATGTGCGGAATTCAATATATGGTACTTGTGCGGGCGGAGTTTTGAGGAGAATCAATATGAAAAGACCAGTACTTTATGTGAACGCGTGTGTGCGTAAAGAGTCCAGAACAAGAAAACTGGCGGAAAAATTACTGCTGCGGATGGACAAATCGTACGAGGAAATCTGTCTGCCGGATTATCCTTTTCCTTCCATCAACGAAGAATATATCAAAAAACGTGACCGTCTCAGTTTTAAAGAAGATTTTCAGGACGCAATGTTTGACTTGGCACGGCAGTTTGCGGAAGCCGAAACCATTGTAATTGCGGCTCCGTACTGGGATCTTTCTTTTCCGGCCATGTTAAAGCAATATCTGGAGCTGATCAATGTCGTAGGAATCACTTTCAAATACACAGAAGACGGGAGGCCCGTCGGACTTTGTAAGGCGAACAGGCTCTTTTATGTGACCACAGCAGGAGGCTGTTACGTTCCGGAGGAATACGGTTTCGGATATATCAAAGCACTGGCACAGAATTTCTATGGCATTCAGGATGTCCGACAGCTTGCGGCTGTGGGACTTGATATCTATGGTGCGGACGTTGATGCCATTATGAGAGAGGCAGAGGATGCCTTGTCAGGAATGGAACTTTGATGACCTTAGAATTGGGAGGAAACAGGATGCTGCAGATTGAACATCTTACAAAATCATTCGGCCCGAAGAAGGCAGTAGATGACCTGACGCTACATATCGCACCGGGAGAAATCTATGGCTTTATCGGGCATAACGGCGCCGGAAAAACGACGACCCTGCGTTCCGTGGCCGGTATCCAGGAGTTTGATGCGGGGGAAATCCGGATAAACGGAAAATCGATCCGCACCCAGCCGCTGGAATGCAAAAGAGAAATGGCGTATATCCCGGATAACCCGGATCTGTATGAATATATGAGCGGCATTCAATATCTGAACTTTATTGCCGATATCTTCGGCGTCGGGGCGCAGGAGCGGCAAGAACGGATCCGCGATTATGTGGACCGGTTTGAACTGACCCAGGATCTGGCGCAGCCGATCGCGGCGTATTCACACGGGATGAAACAGAAACTGGCTGTCATTTCCGCATGGATCCATACGCCAAAACTGATCCTGATGGATGAACCCTTCGTAGGACTTGATCCGAAGGCTGCCCACCTTTTAAAGGAAATGATGCGGGAAGTCTGTGACATGGGAGGAGCGATTTTTTTCTCCACCCATGTACTGGAAGTGGCGGAGAAGCTTTGCGACAAGGTGGCGATTATCAAACAGGGGCAGCTGATCCGCTCCGGCACCATGGAAGAAGTTAAGGGAGATGATTCCCTGGAAGAGGTCTTCCTGGAACTGGAAGAGGATGGTTCGGAGAAATAAGAAAGAGGAAAATATGCTGAAGCTGTTGGTAAAAAAGCAATTGATGGAAGTCTTCCGCGCATATTTCTATAACGCGAAGAAGAATACGGCCCGTTCCAAAGGCAGCAGGATTCTGATGTTCGGCGGGTTTATACTCATCATGGCCGGACTTCTGGGAGGAATATTTGCGTTTCTGGCCTCGTCGATCTGTGAACCGATGACTGCGGCGGGGATGGACTGGCTCTATTTCGCCATAATGGGACTTCTGGGGATCTTTCTGGGGGTGTTCGGAAGCGTATTCAATACGTATTCCAGCCTCTACCTGGCGAAGGACAATGATCTTCTGCTGTCCATGCCGATCCCCGTAAAGGATATCATTGCCTCCAGGCTGGTCAACGTGTACCTGCTCAGCCTGATGTACTCGCTCGTTGTGCTTCTTCCGGCAGTGATCGTCTACTGGATCACGGCACCGCTGACACCGGCGGTGGTCCTGGGAGGAATCGTACTGCTTCTCCTGCTTCCGCTGTTTGTCACCCTGCTGTCCTGCCTTCTTGGGTGGTGCGTGGCCAGGGTGAGCCTTCGGCTGAAAAACAGGAGCCTGATCACGGTCCTCCTTTCTCTGGTGCTTTTCGGGGCGTATTATTTCTTTTATTACAGGGCGCAGAAAATGCTGAGAGACCTGATTGCCAATGCGGCCGTCTATGGCGAGAAGATTAAGGGCGCTGCGTACGGTGTCTATCTTTTCGGACAGATCGGGACCGGGGATATTGCCGCAATCCTGATCTTTTCAGCGGTGATCCTCGCATTTGCAGCGGCGGTATGGATGCTTCTTCGAAAAACCTTCCTGTCCATCTCCACTGCGACAGGCGCAGTGAAGAAGAACGTGTATCGGGAGAAGACGGTCCGGCCCAAAACACCGGGGAGCGCGCTGCTTGGAAGAGAGATCGCACATTTCCTGTCCAATCCGAATTATATGCTGAACTGCGGCCTTGGGATCATTCTTCTGCCGGCGATGGGAATTTTCATGCTGATCAAAGGCCGGGGACTGGTCGAAGTGCTGGAAGGTGTGTTCCGCTTCGGGTCCGGCGTCACGACGATTCTGATCTGCGTCGCGCTGTGTATGGTCATCTCCATGAATGACATGGTGGTTCCCTCCGTCTCGCTGGAAGGGAAAAGTATCTGGCTTGCACAGTCCCTTCCCGTGCATCCCTGGAAGGTGCTGAAATCCAAGCTTGTGATGCAGCTGCTGCTGACGGGAGTACCTCTGGCCTTCGCGCTGATCTGTGTTTTCGGAATGCTTCCGGATCCGGTTCCGGTCAGGATCCTTGCGGTGGTTTTCTGCCTGCTGAATATGCTGCTGCTGGCACTGTTCGGCCTGTTTCTCGGTCTGAAATTCGCCAATGTGAGATGGACCAACGAGATCACGCCCATCAAGCAGGGTATGGCGGTCCTCATCATTCTTTTCGGCAGCTGGATTTACTGCGCGGCAGCGGCAGGACTGTATCTCTGGCAGGGCTATAAGCTCGGGCCTGTGGCATATCTGGGGATCTTTATCGCTCTGGACGGACTGCTTTGCGGTATTCTGTACCTGTGGCTGAAAAAGCAGGGCTGCCGGAAATTTGCAGAGCTGAAATGAGATTATTTTCGACGGAACTTCTGTGGAACGGCAATGTTTCATACATATAACAAACCAGAATATTGCATGTTTTTCTACCGTAAAGGCAAGCGATACGATCGATATCTGTGTGAGGGTTTTCAGTGATAAGGTGAACGTTCGCATTCGTGACAAAGGGGCGGAGTGTGACCCTCAACGTGGTAAATGTCACGCTGACAGTACCTTCGGAAAGCTTGAAAAGCTGATCCCGACTCCGGTTGCGGAAGCCGGCCGAAAATGGTATTCTTTGAAAAGGCAATGGAATGCAGTTCCAATGCCTTT
>CACXHD010000120.1 GCA_902767335.1 uncultured Lachnospiraceae bacterium | reverse complement strand
TCCGACAGTATGATGCTTGTATCCATCAATTTCAATGACAAACGGGTCAGCGTCGTATCCCTGATGCGTGATACCTACGTTGAAATACCGGATGTCGGATATTACAAGCTGAATAATGCATACGCGCGTGGCGGCGGACCGCTGCTCACGGCGACGATTTCCAATATGTTCGGCGTGGATGTTACGAGATATGCAGCTGTCGACTTTGAAAACATGATCGAGATTATTGATGCCCTCGGCGGCATTGATATGGAATGGACGGATGCGGAAGTGACCGTCGCCAACGGCTATATGGTTGACATGTGCAATACGCTGGGGATCGACGTTTCCCCGTATCTGCTTCCGGGCGGCGGGACCTATCACTGCTACGGCGTACAGGCAGTTGCCTATGCCAGAAACCGTTATGTCGGCAACTCGGATTATGCCAGAACAGAGCGCCAGAGATACGTCATCACGAAGATGCTTGAAAAAGTACAGGATATGAGTATTCCGGAGCTGACGGGATTTGTGACAAAGGTGCTTCCGCTTGTGACGCACAATATGAAAACCAGCGATATCTGGGAACTGGTTACGAGAGCACCCGAGATCATGAACTACCGCTTCGTAACCGACCGTATTCCGTACGACGGCCTGTATGATGTCATCTATGTAAACGGTCAGGATATGCTGGTGCCGTATTGGGATGAGACCATTGAAAAGCTGCATAATACGATCTACGGCGATGGTTCGGTGAGCGACAACAGCGACAACAATACCGAAGACCGTACGGTAGGCAACGACGAATTCTCCTATGATTTCGAAGATGAGATCCTGAACGGCAACGCCGAGGAAGAAACGCCGTTTATTGCCGGTTAAAAGGAAACAAAAAACAGCACTCCGGATATCAGTTCGGAGTGCTGTTTTTTTCGAGACGAAATCACATTCGAGACGAATACATATTTATTCCACAGCGGAAAATTCATCTTTTGAAGCACCGCAGATCGGGCATACCCAATCTTCGGGAAGATCTTCAAATGCGGTTCCGGGCTCGATGCCGTTATCCGGATCACCGATTTCAGGATCGTATACATATCCACAGGGTTCGCATTCGTATTTCATTCGATTCACCTCCTTTTAACGATTGTGCCATTCGCGCTGCAGCCGAAAAAACCATTTTCGGACGTAAGCCGGGCCGGACAATAGCCGCATCTGTCATTACGGACGTCTTATGATCATGACGCTGATTACAGCTGCGGTGTACGGATCCTCGCAGCGCAGAGATTCAGTCGGAAGAACCTGTGATATACCTGCAAATTGCGTTGACGGCGGTTTCTTCGTCGTCACCTTCTGCGCTCACGGTCAGAGAACCGTCTCTGGGATTCATGGTAAGCATGCCCATGATGCTTTTGGCGTCATAGACACTGAAGCCGTTTCGGATCTTGATCGTACTTGAAAACGAACAGGCAAGCTGGACCAGTTCCGGAATATCGTAAGCGTGATTTGAAGCTGCGACGGAAAGCGTCCTGGAATACACAGAATAACCTCCTTCCAAACCAATGAATACACTTTGAATGTAAGCATATTGTCCCCGATTTAATATAGAATGTCAAGCATTCTTGCGCTTTTTTTAGAATCATATTATACTGATACACGTCAGCTTTTCCGGGGGGATTCCGAAGAAAGACAGGTGTTTTATAGTTAGAGAATAAGAGGTTTTTATGAAATACGATGTTATTGTCATTGGCGGCGGTCCTGCCGGACTTTCCGCAGCAATCAATGTGATCCAGAGAGGCGCTTCTGTTCTGTGCATCAGCACTTCCCCGGAAAACAATCCGCTGGGAAAGGCAGAGAAGATTGATAACTATCTGGGACTTCCCGGCGTTACCGGGAAAGAGCTGCTGGATCTGTTTTCCGAGCATGCCCGCAAAGCAGGGGTCGAATTACTGCGCGAGAGGGTACTCAGTACCTTCTATAATGACGGGACCTGGATGATCAGCGCGGGCTCAGAGGTCCTCGAGTGCAGCTGTATTGTATTCGCCGGCGGAATTACACGGGGAAAACCCTTCCCCGGAGAGGCGGAACATCTGGGAATGGGCGTCAGTTACTGCGCAACCTGCGACGGGATGCTGTACCGCGGGAAAGATGTCGCCGTTATCGGGTTTGGCGAAGCGGACAAAGAGGAAGCGGATTATCTGGAAGAGATCGGCTGCCATGTGACCTGGTATGAAAAACCGAAGAAGGTACAGATCAGCGGTGAGGGACAGGTGTCCTCTGTGACGGTGGACGGGACGGAAAAGACCGTTTCCGGTGTATTTATTCTGCGTCCATCCCTGGCTCCGACTTCTGTGTTCCCGGAACTTGAGATGGAAAACGGCTATATAAAGACGGACCGCGCCATGAAGACAAATCTGCCGGGCCTGTACGCGGCGGGAGACTGCATCGGCCGTCCGCTCCAGGTGGCGAAGGCTGTGGGAGAAGGCATGATCGCGGGACAGAATGCGGCGGATGAAGCCAAGGGCCGCAATAAATAAAAGGGATCCGTCGTCTGCTTTATATAACATCGGGAGGAAGAATTTGACATGAAAATTGTATGTCTGGATATGGAAGGAGTACTGGTCCCCGAGATCTGGATTGCCTTTGCCGAGGCATCCGGCAGCCCGGAGCTGCGAAGTACCACAAGGGATGAACCGGATTACGATAAACTGATGCGTTTCCGGATCGGAATCCTCAAGGAGCATGGCCTTGGCCTGAAGGAAATACAGGATACGATCTCGAGGATTGATCCGCTGCCCGGGGCAAAGGAATTCCTGGACGAACTGCGCAGCCGGACACAGGTACTGATCCTGAGCGATACCTTTGAGCAGTTTGCCAGTCCGCTGATGCGCAAGCTCGGGTGGCCGACGCTGATGTGCAATACGCTGGAGGTGGCGGAAAACGGGGAAATCCTTTCCCATCATATGCGGATCCCGCAGTCAAAGCTCAGCACGGTCAGGGCCCTCCAGTCCATCGGCTATGAGACGATCGCGGCCGGAGACAGCTACAATGACCTTGCCATGATCCGTGCCGGGAAGAGAGGCTTTCTGTTCCGCTCGACCCCGCAGATCCAGGCAGACAATCCGGACCTTCCCGCATATGAGGAATTCGACGATCTGCTGGCGGGAATCACGCAGGCTCTGAAAGAAGATTAAGGTACTGTCACGGAGGATGGAACCTATGAACCGGAATGCGTCGCAAGATCTGTGGGAAGGAGAAAAGAAACGGACCTTTGCCTCGGAACTGATCCGAATTCTCGTGATCTGTCTCGCGGCTGTGCTGTTGTCTTTGAATATCCGTACCTTTGTCAGGGCCGGCGGGCTTTTCCCCGGCGGGGCAACGGGACTGACGCTGCTGCTGCAGCGGATTGCCTCCAGGTTTTTTGACCTGGAGCTGCCGTATACGGTGGTCAATCTGCTGATGAATGCGCTTCCGATTTATATCGGTTTCCGTTTTATCGGAAAGCGTTTTACCGGGTATTCCTGTCTGTTTATTGTGCTGAGCAACATTCTGACAGACCTGCTTCCCGGTTTTGTGGTGACCTACGACACACTGCTGGTGAGCGTGTTCGGCGGAATGATCAACGGCTTTGTGATCAGTCTTTGCCTGTCGCAGAATGCCACCACTGGAGGCACGGATTTTATCGCAATCTTTTTGAACGACCGGTTTGGAATAGACGGTTTTAACATGGTTCTGGGTCTGAACGCGGTCATCCTGGTTGCGGCCGGCCTGCTGTTCGGCTGGGATAAAGCGCTCTATTCCATTATTTTTCAGTTTGTTTCCACCCAGACCCTGCATCTGCTCTACAAGGAGCACCAGCAGGTGACGATGTTTATCGTAACAGACAAACCGGCAAAGGTCTGTGAGGTCATCAGCAATCTGAGCCATCACAGTGCGACCATCCTGGAGGGCGAGGGGGCCTATGAAGGCGAGACGCATCAGATGGTCTATTCCGTGATTGGCGAGTCCAATTATCCGCGGATTTCAAAAGCCGTGCGAAACGTGGATGAGAAGGCATTCATCAACGCGATCAAGACGCAGCATCTCTCCGGAAGGTTTTATTATAAGCCCTACGACTGAAGGACAGGGGAAGCACTCAAAGTATAAACCCTGCGGCTGAAACACAGGGGAAGCACTCAAAGTATAAGCCCTGCGACTGAGAGAAAAGGAAGTTGATTGAATCGTTCAGGAAACGGCAGACGGTTCTGTCGTTTCCTGTAACTTTGCCATGGGAAAACCGATGACGGGAATGCATCCGTATTTCTGAACAGATCCTAAGAATATCTAAAGAATTGAACAGCCGGATCTGTGGTACAATCCAGAGACAGAGTACAGAATATAGAATATAGAATATAGGATACAGGATAAATGATACATGGAGGTTTGATGTGAAGGGGACAAAAGCACTCGGCTTTATCGCCGGTATTTTAGCTGTGCTCCTTGTGTTTGCGCTGGCGGGAGGCGGTTTCTATCTGAAGAAACAGTATGACCGCACAACTTATTACGGAAGGACACTGATCAACGGCAGAGAGGTTTCGGACGAAACGCCCGAGCAGGTTCTGAAGGAGATCCTGACGACCTGCGAAACCAGGACGGTCGTGATCAACGAGAACAATGAGGAATCCATTTCCGGAGACCTTGCTCATTTCGGATACACCGTAGATGAGAAGGCATTGCTGAAGAGTCTCCAGGCAGCACTGGACCATCAGAAAAGCAGCATGACGGAGCTGATCAAAAGCCTGATGAACGGAAATACCTTCCAGGTAGAGATCCCGTATGTGTTTGACGAAGAGACATTTCAGAAGGCGGTCAGCAGCGAGGCGCTCAAGGAGGACCGTTTTCCGAGCGTCGATTCGGAGATGATTTTCAATGAGCAGGAGAAGCAGTACGAGATCACGCAGGAAGTCTACGGAAACGAGATGTCGGATGATGAACTTCGCGCTTATGTGAAGGAAAAGACGGACGAATTCTCCGAAAGCGACCTTTCGAAAGTGATCCTTACGATCGATATTCCGACAGATTTTTACATCCTTCCGCAGAAAACGCATGATGATGTTGAGATGAACAACATCGCCAATATCTATAACCGTTATTGCAAGGCAAAGATTACATATGTTTTCGGAAGCTACACGGAATCGATCGACTGGGATACGATTAAAGGCTGGCTTGTGATCGAAGACGGCGTCGGCAGTCTCAACGAGGAACTGGTCTATGAATTTGTGGAAGGGCTTGCAGCCAAGTACAATACGCGGCATTATGACCGCCCGTTCCATACATCCATCGGCACCGACATTGTGGTCCCGTCCTCTGAAAATGATTATGGCTACCTGGTCTATCAGGACGGAGAGTTTTCCCAGCTGATGGCGGACATCGAATCCAACACGGAAGTGACGCGGGAGCCGGTATATTATGAGACCGGATCGGACTACGGCAATCCGGTGTATTATGCCAGAGACGGGATGGACGATCTGGCGGGCAATTATGTCGAGGTCAACCTTTCCATGCAGCATCTCTGGTTCTACCGGGACGGGCAGCTGATCGTGGATACGGATGTGGTGAGCGGATCCGTGGCCAGGAACGCGGAAACCAAGACCGGCGCATTTCCGCTGGCCTATAAGGAAAGTCCGTCTATTCTTGTCGGAGCGGACGCCGCCGACGGCTACCGGACCGAGGTGCAGTACTGGATGCCCTTCTATGACGGGCAGGGACTGCACGACGCCAGCTGGCGCGCAGCCTTCGGAGGCAATATCTACCTGACCAGCGGATCCCACGGCTGTGTCAACCTGCCGCCCTACGCCGCTGAGATGATTTACCACAACATTGAGGCCGGCATGGCAATTATTATATATAAGTAAACCTGCAGACCGACAGGAACAAAGATGAGATAACGGTTCAGCTGATTTTCAAAGACGGGATAAGAGCGTGTTTTTATGCGCGAATATCCCGTCTTTTTTATTGTCAAATATTCACACACAAAAAAACATTGCATGATTGATGAGATAAAAATATACTGTAATCAGATGCAAAGACAGGCGTATTACAGGAAAGAGACAACAAACATATGATTTTGATCAGAAACGGACGGACGATGGATCCGGCCACCGGAACGGACCTTGTACAGGATGTGAGGATCTGCGGCGGGAAGATCGTCGAGACCGGAAAAAACCTTCCGGAAGCTTTCCATGGGATAAAGACCGGTACCGATGGTGCGGACAGCGAAAAGGCGGCGGATGGCGAAAAGCTGACGGATGGCGGGAAACCGGCGGATGACGAAAAACTGACGGTCATCGATGCAGCCGGATGCGTGGTGGCCCCCGGACTTACCGACACCCATGTCCATTTCCGGGATCCCGGATTTACCTGGAAGGAAGATCTGATGACCGGCAGCCGCTCGGCCGCACACGGCGGCGTGACAACCGTTCTGTGCATGGCCAACACGAGTCCGGTGATGGACAGTCCGGAACTTCTGAGAGAGATGAAGGAGCGGGCAAAGAGCTGTCCGGTCCGGGTGGAGTTTGCTTCCTCTGTGACGAAGGGACTGAAGGGACGGGAACTGGTTGACATGCGGGCCATGGCCGGCGCCGGTGCGAAGGCATTTACGGACGACGGGATTCCACTGATGGACGAAAAGCTGCTGATGGAGGCGTTGTATCAGGCAGCAGAACTGGACCTTCCGGTCAGCCTGCATGAGGAGGACCCGCTGTTTGTTCCGGGTCCGGGCGTGAATCAGGGGGAAATCAGCCAGATTCTGAATTATCCCGGCGCCTCTGCGCAGGCGGAAGAGATCATGACGGCGAGAGACTGTATCCTGGCATTACACACCGGCGCCAGGATCTGTATCCAGCATATCAGCTCGAAGCGTTCGGTGGATCTGGTCCGCCTCGCGAAATCCTGGGGCGCGAAGGTCAGTGCGGAGGCGACGCCGCATCATTTTACCCTGACGGAACAGGATGTTCTGAAATACGGAACGAATGCGCGCATGAATCCGCCGCTTCGGACGGAGGAAGACCGGCGGGCGATTATCGAAGGACTGAAGGACGGTACGATCGACATGATTGTCACTGACCATGCACCGCATGCGCCGGAAGAGAAGAATCAGCCGATGGAGAAGGCGCCGAGCGGCATCATCGGCCTGGAGACATCGCTGGCCCTGGGGATCCGTACGCTGGTACAGACAGGAGAACTGTCCCTGATGGAGCTGCTGCGGCTGATGTCCTATGCACCGGCCGCTTATTATGCCCTGGATCCGGTGCGTATTGCCCCCGGCAGCCGGGCGGACCTGGTGATTTTTAAAGAAAACGAGACCTGGACGGCAGAGCATTTTGCCTCCAGATCCAGCAACAGTCCCTTCCTGGGCTGGACACTGCCCGGGAAAATCCATTATACCATCTGCGGCGGAAGGATCGTCTGCGGCGGAAACGAGGACGAGTTATGATAAAAAAACAGGAGGAACGTATTGTGAGTGCCATGAAGAAGAAGATCGCGGATGCGAAGAAAGCAGATACGAAGACCGCAGATGCGAAAACCACAGAGCTGAAAACCGCAGAGCCGAAAGCCGGAAAAAAGGTGAGTACGCGCAAAGCGGCCGGGACAAAGCCGAAGAAAGAAGAAAAAACCGCCGGGCGGGAGGAACAGGTTTTCGCCGAGCGTATGGCGAAATATGAGGATGAACTCAAGTGGCTGTACATGGAGCTTTATGACAACAGTTCCATGTATGCGGAACTGTGTTCGAAAATGTATGAATTCTATATGGAGAGGAACAAAGACCTCAAAGCGTCCGATGCCGAACGGGCGGAGAATCCCCGCTGGTATTACGGAAATGACATGCTCGGCATGATGTTTTACATTGATAATTTTGCCGGAAATATGGAAGGCGTGCGGGGGAAGATCGATTATCTGCAGCGCTGCAATGTCAACTATATCCACCTGATGCCGTTCCTCGAGAGCCCGAAGGGGCGCTCGGACGGCGGCTACGCGGTCGCGGATTTCCGGAAGGTCCAGGAAAACCTTGGAAATATTGAGGATCTTTGCCGGCTGACAAAGGCCTGTCATGAAAAGAAGATCAATGTCTGTATGGACTTTGTGATGAATCACACCTCGGAAGACCATGAATGGGCGAAACGGGCCCGGGCCGGCGAGGGAGAATACATGAGCCGGTATTTCTTCTACGACAACTGGGATATCCCGGCCCGCTACGAGGAGACCGTTCCGCAGGTGTTCCCCGTGACCGCCCCCGGAAACTTTACCTGGCTGCCGGATGCCGGTCATTTCGTCATGACGACGTTTTATCCGTATCAGTGGGACCTGAACTACCGCAATCCGAGAGTCTTCAATGAGATGATGTATAATTTCCTCTTCCTGACGAACTGTGGAATGGACATTATCCGGATTGACGCGGTGCCCTATATCTGGAAGGAAATCGGAACTTCCTGCCGGAATCTTCCGAAAGTCCATACGATTGTCCGCATGATGCGGATCATCAGCGAGATTGTCTGTCCGGGCGTGCTGCTGCTCGGAGAGGTTGTGATGGAGCCGGAGAAGGTTGTGCCGTATTTCGGCACGGTCGAGAAGCCGGAGTGCCATATGCTTTACAATGTGACGACGATGGCGACGACCTGGCATACGGTCGCGACCAGAGACGTCAGCCTCCTGCGGAATCAGCTGGACATTGTGAACGCCCTTCCCAAGGACTATGTGTTCCTGAATTATCTCCGCTGTCATGATGACATCGGCTGGGGTCTGGATTACCGGAGCCTGCGCAGCCAGGGCATCGATGAAGTGGCCCATAAGAAGTATCTGAATGACTATTTCCGCGGCTACACGGGCAGCAGCAACAGCCGGGGCGAACTCTACAATGAGGATTTTGTCACGGGCGACGCACGCTTCTGCGGGACGACCGCATCCATGTGCGGCATTGAGCGGGCCGAGGCCGAGGAGAATGAGGCCATGCTCGACAGCAGTATCCGCATGGACCAGATGCTGCACGCCTATATGTTCATGCAGTCCGGTATCCCGGTTCTCTACAGCGGGGACGAGGTTGGGCAGCTGAATGACTATTCCTACAAAGACGATCCGGACCGGTGCGAGGATTCCCGTTATATTCACAGGGGAAAAATGCGCTGGGATCTGGTGGATGAGATCGAAACGAAAGGAAGCGCGCCGGAACGGATCTTCCATATGCTGGACCGGCTGGAGAAGCTTCGCCGATCCCTGAAGGCATTCCAGACGGACGCGGATACCTGGACGGTGGATACCTGGGAGAGAGAGGTGCTCTGCATTGCCCGCGCCTCCGGAGATGAAAAGATTCTCGGCATTTTCAATTTCAGTGAGCATGACCGCACGGCATGGATCAATGAAACGGACGGGATGTATGAAGATCTGCTGACCGGGAAACAGATGAAAGCACAGGGCGTGGATATTCCCGCGTACGGATTTTTCTGGCTGAAGAGACTGCCGGCGGAAGGATGATGACAGCGGGCAGAGACTCTCTTCGGAAGGATGATGCCGGCGGGCAGAGACTCTCTTCGGAAAGATGATGCCGGCGGGCAGAGACTCTCTTTGGAAAGATGATGCCGGCAGGAAGAGACATTCGTCGGAGAGGTAACGCCGGAAGGCAGAGACTTCCCTCGGAGGGAAACTGCCGACGGTCGGAGCCTTTCTTTAAGAAGAATACTGCCGACGGAGATGAAAGCTGACTTACCTGATGCGTGCAAATTCAGTGTGGGAGATGAACCGGTATGGCCAGACGTACACGAGACTTAAAAGAAAAGATAAAAAAAAGCCGGCCGTCTCTGCGGAGAGTGTATGGGGAGAATCTGGATGTTTTTGTGCAGTTTGTGCTTCTGACCCAGACGATCTTGCATGCGTTTCTTTACCCGATCGTCGGCCTTGCGGTCGGCTGGGTGATGAAGCTGAGTGGATACAGGTATCTGACCGCAGAGAATTTCTTTCGGTTCCTGCGGCATCCGCTGGTCATCATCAGCGGACTGATATTGATTGCGGCCGCCTTGTTCGCGGAACTGGTCTGGCTTGGCGGCGTGATCTGTCTGGTACATCAGTCTGCACTCGGAATCCATATGGATCTGCTGCAGACGATCGCGTTTTCCCTGAGACAGGCGATGAAAGCTACACGGAGGAAGCAGAGATGGATTCTGCTGTTTCTGGCGCCTTCCGTACTGTTTATCCATGCGGTCCGGCTCTTTACGGCGTTCCGCACATTTATTTCGGAAAGCACCTGGCGAAGATGGATGTTCCGGGATCGCTGGGTCATCTGCCTGATGATCGCAGCGGTTCTGGTCCTGCTGGTGATTTTCGCCCGCTGGTGGTATGTGACGGCTGCATGGGAGACGGAGGCTTCCTCTGTCCGCGCGGCACACAGGTACAGTGTGACGACCTCCGGACCGGTTCCGTGGAAACGGATTTTCTGGTCGCTCATGTATCAGCTGGTGCTTCTGCTGGTCTATGCGGTCGTGATCGTTCTGCTGACGGTGCTCATCTCCTGGATCGGCCGGCTGGCCGGACAGGACGGGGCACGGATTTCCTCCGCGGCGGCCACGGTTCAGGCCGGCTGGTTTATGATCATGGATGCAGTCAGCGGGCCCTGGATCTTTACCTGGATTACAGATTCCTATGAGCGGCGGAGACGGGGCGAGGAAGATTCCTGGCCGGAAGCACATAGACTGCCGGTTCCGGACCGGGAAACGCAGGCACATCCGACCACATCCGGGCAGATCTGGCTGCAGCGGATCATGATCCTGGGGGCTGGCATGGTACTGGCCGGATACACCGTCCTTTCCAATCAGGGCAGGTTCCAGCTGCGGATCGAAGGTCTTCGCACCATGCAGATTACGGCGCACAGAGGGGCTTCCATGCAGAAGCCCGAGAACACGATGGCGGCGTTTTACGAGGCCGCGGAGCAGGGGGCGGACTGGATCGAACTGGACGTGCATGAGAGCGCGGACGGACAGATCTTTGTCATGCATGATCCGAATTTTTACCGGACCACCGGGGTGGACGCCAATGTCTGGGAGATGAATTGGAGCGAGATCGCGAAGCTGGACGCCGGAAGCAGTTACAGCAAAGATTACGCCGGTGAGAAAATCCCGCTGCTGTCGGAAGTGCTGGAGTTTGCAAAGGAACGGGGTCTGCGGCTGAATATCGAACTGAAGCCGACCGGCCATGAAAAAGCGCTGGTGAAGAGCGTGCTGGATCTGATTGAGACCTACGAGTTTGAGGATCAGTGTATCATCACCTCTCAGGCATACAAGGCAGTAGAGGAAGTGCGGTCATTAAGCGAGACGGTGCGAACGGCGTATGTCAGCGGAATGGCGTACGGCGCGATCAGCCGGATGTCCGCGGCCGACGCATTCAGCGTACAGTCCGTGAGCATCAGCAGATCGCTGGTCCGCAATCTGCATAACCGCGGCATCGAGGTATTCGCCTGGACGGTCGATTCCAGAAAAAACATCAACCGCTGCATCAATCTGGGCGTGGACAACATCATAACAAACAATGTCCCGCTCGCGATCCGCTGTGTAAACGAGAGCCGCTCCGGCGGCCTGGTTGCCGCGCTGCTTCGGATCCTCGAGGCATTCTGAGGAGGAATGGGACAGAGTGAGTCAGGGGACGTATCTTCCGACTCATCG
>CACXHD010000119.1 GCA_902767335.1 uncultured Lachnospiraceae bacterium | reverse complement strand
CGGACAAAGTCACTTCAGACAGCGGATCAGTCCGCCGGGAAGAGCGAGATGGGCGGACAAGATCAAACGAAGTAAGAGCCTAAAAGTCGTTTAATCAGTACTCAAATCATTAGAAGGCAGGAACCCCAAGCTTTTCCAGGAACAGCGGCGTATGTAATGCGTTTTTGCCCCATGACGACGGCGGGCTTGTCGGGATGCAGCCTTGCCTGGCCGGACAAAATCTGATAGTAGCTTTGATTCGTGAGCATTTTCTTTCTCCGTTAAGATGAGCTTTCTTTGTTCAGATAAAGAATCATTGTCTGCAGCTGATGTATGCGCTATTTTATCATATTCTCCGGCCTCAATACAACCGGATAGCTGGCTGCGCTATAAGCTTTGGGCGGCTTTTTCTGCACGTGCTTTCAAAGGCAATCAGTCAAAAGCAGGGAAAAGGATCGGGCTGCCCGCAGTCTGCGGACAGCCCTCCTGATCAGGTATATTCTTCAAATGATTTGCTGGTTTACGCAATCAGCCTCCCAGAAGCCCATAATAGGTGTAACGAACAACCGAGGTCTTCTTCGTTTTTTTGTTCTGCATGGTGATATAAAAATGCGTTTCCCCGTTTACTTTGACTTTTGATTTGTTTTTCACTTTGGATTTTTTCCCGGCTGCCGTTTCCTTGATGATCTTCTTTACTTTCCAGCCGCTCTTTGGCGTCACGGTTAGTTTTCCGCTGTATTTTTTGGTCACCCCATCGTCAAGAACCTGCATGACATATCCCAATCTCGCCAAAACCGGATCTTTCGACGAATGATATTTGAATTTGCCGAAGGTAATCGTTTTGACCGGACATACATACTTCGTAACCTTGACCTTCAGTTTATAGGTTGTTGTCTTTCCCTTGTACTCATACTTAATGGATACGGTTCCTGTTCCGGGTTTTTGCGGAAGGATGGCCAGAGCAGGCGTATTGTCATCCGGAAGAGTATAAACGCTTACATGAATCACTTTTTCTGTTGCTTTGATCGAGTCAGGATTGATCACAGCACCCTTATCGCAGGTGATCTCTATGGTATCCTTTGTCGTGGTTTTGAGTGTTTTGCCTGCATATTTGTCCAGCGCGGTTTTCGCTGAAGCCGGCAGCGCGAAGAGTACTGTAAGCAGAGCAACAACAGAGATGAATAAGTTTCTTGTGACACCTGTTCTTTTCATGATTGACGCCTCCTTTACAGAAAATCAATGTTCCTTCGCCTGATTAAAGCTGAAAACAGTATATTGAAGATGTGGGATGATTCTTCATATGGTTTGCGGGTTTACGTGGTTTGCGGGTTTACGCAATCAGGCTCCCAGACTCCCATAATAGGTATACAGCACTTCCGAGGTCTCCTTCGTTTTTTTGTTCTCCATGGTGATGTGAAAGATCGTCTGTCCGTTTACTTTGACTTTTGATTTGTTTTTCACTTTGGATTTTTTCCCGGCTGCCGTTTCCTTGATGATTTTCTTTACTTTCCAGCCGCTCTTTGGCGTCACAGTGAATTTGCCGCTGTATTTCTTGGTTACACCATCCAGCAACATATACGTCAGGGTATACCCTTTTGTCGCAAAAAGTGTGCTTTCTTTCGACAAATATTTATACTTGCCGAAGGCAATCGATTTTACCGGACATACATACTTCGTAACCTTGATCTTCAGTTTATAGGATGTTGTCTTTCCCTTGTACTTATATTTAAGGGTTACGGTTCCCGTTCCGATTTTTTCCGGATAGATGAACAGAGTAGGCTTACTGGCACCTGGAACAGTAAAAAAGTCTACAGATTGAATTGCTTTGCCTGATATTTTGGCCGCGTCTTTATCCACCTTGGCACCTTTATCACAGACGATGCGTATGGTATCTCTTGTCGTGGTTTTGATTGTTTTGCCTGCATACTTGTCCAGCGCAGTTTTGGCTGAAGCCGGCAGCGCGAAGAGTACTGTAAGCAGAGCAACAACTGAGATGAACAGGTTTCTTCTGACACTTGTTTGTTTCATGATCGACCGCCTCCTTTACAGAAAATCAATGTTCTTTCGCCTGATTAAGGCTGAAATCAGTATACCAAAGATGGGGGATGAATTCAATTCATTTGGAGGGGACAGGGGACGGTTCTCGGAGACGGGGGACGGTTCTCGGGGGGAGACAGGGGACAGCCTTGAAGAAACAATGGAGATTCTATCAAGGGGTACACTTTAGAGAGCTGGACTTTTTTGCGTACATTTTGGCCGGTTATGGACTTAAAAGAGGGATGTCTTTCGAAGTCGGCGCGGATAAGGGCCGGAAGCCAGTAAAATCAAGGGGTTTCGGGGGCGTGGGAAATTCATGCAGAAAATCTGCATAAGAGGGGCTGTTGCGGCTCCTCTTGTTGCTATTTTCCGATATTGAAATGTATGTTCAAATGAGGTACACTGAATCCGGATGGTATAAGAAAAAAGCGAGGGGAATGTGTTATGCCGGAAATATCATCGTTTTTTGGAATCAAGGTCACAATGTATTATGATGACCATAATCCTCCACATTTTCATGCAGACTATAATGGCCAGAAAATACTCGTGGATATAATAAAGGGAAGGGTTCTTCGTGGAGCTTTTCCATCAAGACAATTGAAATTTGTTTTGGCTTGGGCTGAAATACATCAGGATGAACTGATGCAGAATTGGGAATTGGCAAAAGATGATCTTCCATTAAATAAAATTGCTCCCTTGATGTAAAAATGGAGGTGGCGAATATGATGGACTATACTCCGGAAATCGTTCAGGTTGTCCCACATGATGATTATACAGTTACAGTTTTTTTCTGTGATGGCAAGATAGTTCAATATGATGCTGCGCCAAAACTTGAAAAAGGTATTTTTAAGTGTTTGAAGGATAAGGAACTGTTTATCAATAACTGCAAAATAATGAATGACACTTTGGCGTGGGATCTTACAGGAAAAAACGATCCGACGGACTGCATTGATATTGATCCCGATTTTCTTTACTCCTTAGAATGCGTGGAAGACCCTATTGCTATTTGACATGGTAAGATCGTTGAATATGATGCTGCGCCAAAACTTGAAAAAGAGCCGGAGATGCTGATCAGAAGCGCATTTCCGGCTCTTTTGTAAATAACGTTATTATTTTCAGAAACTGCCAAAATCCACTTCCGGCGTTTCTTCCTCCAGGGATTCTTTTCCCAGTTCGGAGATCGCTACATTTCCGGCCTTGCCGTACTGATACAGCTGGTCCAGGAATTCAATGGCTGCCCGGATTTTTGTACGGAGGAGATGCCCGGCGGAATCTGCCGTTTCGAGAAGCGTTTCCTTCGTAATGTCAGGCGTCCAGTGATACGCTTCGCCGTGAAGCTCCTGAATGCTGAGCAGAACCCGGGTTGTTTCTTCTCTCGTAAGAGGCAGCAGCTCCGGTGCATTCAGAATTGCGTTCAGCACGGAGAGAGCTGCTTTTTTGGAAGCGGGATCTTCCGAAAACGTCTCTTCGGCTCCGGCGATTTCATTTCGTTTATCGATGACATCTTCGGAGTAGGACGCGCTCATTGCGAACAGGGAAAACACGCCTTCCAGCTTGCCGGACGGCTGCAGGAAGGACTGCATGTTGACGTAGGATTTCATTCGGGTCTTTTTTCCGAGACGGCCGATCAGTTCCGATTCATCAAACAGGATGACCCAGCCGTTATAACCCAGGGCGCGGAACAGATGGCTTGCAAAGCAGAAATAATCCATACTGTGCTTTGTCTTGGAAAAGGAACGATTGAATTTTGCGGTTTTGCCGGTCACACGTTTGAAGCTTCTCTTGATCAGAGAAGCGTTTGTAAAGTCCCCCTCCATATCCGCGAGGAAAGAGAGCCGTTCCTCGTCATCCGAAGTTCCCAGAAAAGCCTTTAAGAGGAAATAAAGCTTGTCTGTTTCCAGCTCCTGTGCCGTGTATCCGAGAAGTTCGGCACTGATGGAGCTGCCTTGTGTCAGTTCCTCCAGCCTGGGACGGAAGCCCGGCTGCGCCGCACCGGGGAGATAGGTGTTTGCAATTACCTTGGGATACAGGAGATAAAGCTTATCCACTGGTGTTTCTTTCCCGAGGGAAACATACGAAACGACCATATTTGAGGCGAAGGCCATACCGAATACCGTGTTCAGAAGGTGTGTCTTTCCCTCTCCGTACCGGCCTTTAAAAATCATGCCGGAGGATTTCCCCGTATCACGGACCTGATCCATGGCGGCATTGATTTTTTTCATCATCCCGGGCCGTGCTTCGGAAAAATACTCCCCCACGGTCCGTGAAGGAACTCCGGAGCGGAGCGCTTCTATGATATGCCGTGCATTTTTCTCAGACATTTCGTATTTCCTCCCGATTCCTATCTTGGCTTTCATCCCGGTGATTGTCCCGATTTTCCCTTTCTGAGATGACTTCAATGACTTTGCGGTTCACAAGATATGGAAGGCCGAGACCGCCATATTGCGACTGCTCGATGAGCTTCCGGGCACCGGGTTCGTCCAGTATCGGGGAAGCGCATCCCGTATCCTGCAAAATCCCGGCGAGACATTCGGCCATTTCACACAGAACCTCCGGCGTGTAGAACTGGTCGGCATAGCGGTCCAGGTCAATGATATCGGCAAACGCATTGAATTTCGGGCTGACGATCTCGTTCTGCACACGCATCCAGAGGGCCTGGTAGGACTTCATGCCGTAGTTTTCATTGTCCAGAAGAACACGGTCAAAGCAGAGCAGGAACATCAGGTATTTCATACTGTCGATATCGTCGATCAGCTGGCGGATGCTTTCGTATGTGTCTTCCCGGCGGACCTTTGCATATCGGATCGGGCCATCTGTATGTTTCTTCTGAAGGATTTCCATGTCGTCGATCACGATCAGGATCCCCTTGAATCCGCCGATATGAACGGTCTCAGCCAGAGAGCGCAGCAGGTGCCTGGCGTTGTACTTTGTAATTCTGGAAGGAGATAATCCCAGAGCGCGAAGCATGGAAAACTTCACCGTTTTGTCCCCGTGAAGGAACGCCATGAGAAGCTCTCTGGATGAATTTTCCAGGGGAGGATATCCGAGGATTCCGCCGACCAGAAGAGAACAGCAGTTGGCGAAATTGTTATCCAGAAGCGGGTTTCGGGTAAACATTTCGCGGAGCCAGGTGCGGATTTCATTTCTTCCGATCACATCACCATTCCCGGATTCGGACAGGAAATCCATAAAGCTCTTGCCTTCGCTGATATCGGAAGGATCATAGCCCATATTCCGAATAATTGTGAACGCACATCCCTGCAGCACTTTCTCAAGATCGCACTGCCGGAGCACTTCAAGGTAGACTTCCCTGAAATCGTGAAGCCAGACAGATTCCGCCGAAAAATGGACCGTCAGATAATTCTTTTTGTTTGCTTCGGCAAGCATTCGGCGGGAAAAGTGGGTCTTACCGACGCCTGCCCGGCCGGTGACCATTTTGATCTTGCTTCCGCCGTCAGGGATATAGGTATCCAGGTACTGTTCGGACAGGAAGGAGATGAGATGATCCAGGCCGACGGAGCTTCTTTGAAGAACCGTAATATCTTGCGGGACGCCGCCCTCACGCAGTATGGCAGTGTCTGCGGGGGTAATGGATATTGCTTCGCTCATGATGTTCCCTTTCTGAGAGATGATTAATCATCGGCAGCATTGATCAGGCTGAAGGTTTCGATATAGGTTTCGATGCCTGTTTTGCTCAAAACACGGATCCCCTTTCCTACACGGCTGGTCCCGAAGGTGTAATGGGTTCCGGTTTTTTCATCGATCCATGCATTGGGTCCTTTCTCATAGAGTCTTGCCAGATCAAAGGCGAAAGCCTGCATGTCGTATTCTTTTCGTGTCCGGGACATGGGAACAAGATTTCTATAAATCTTCGACAGCATCTGATTGCTTCCAATGCGCGAGCCGGACCGCAGACAGGTGATTTCGTAGGCGACGGCAAGCTCGCTGAGGAATGGCGCAGGTTTAAAAACTGCCTTGTTCAGCTTTTCCTGTCCGGAACGGATGGTTTCCGCTATGAAGGAAGGCCTGCAGCTGGCGACTTTTTTGCGGTCCATGATGACTTCCTGTGTGTCCGCCGCGACGCGGATTTTATACGGGAACATTTCATAGATTCCTTTTTCTCCCTTGACATTTACACCTTTTTCCTCACAGGAAGCAAGCAGCTGCTTTGAAAAATCGCCGCTGATAAAGTAGTCAGCCGTATCAAACGCATTGGCACAAGCTTCGTAATCCTCGATCCGGGAAGCGAGAAGCTGTGCCGCTTCTTTGATTGACGCCAGGGTTTTTTGCATGTCATTTAAGTTGCCGGTGTCGGCATCTTTCAGAATCGTTTTCTGAAGTCTGGTAATGGAAGAAACGGAATCCTTCAGATTTTTTCCGAGAGGGGTCAGTGCTTCATAGAATTCTTCGTAATTCATGGGGATCTCCTTTTTTTGAATTGATAAAGGGATGAATCTTTGAACGCGCTATGCGCCCAAAGCCGCAAACGGCGCTGCTTTCAAAGAAGATCTTGATCTGCACCGCACTGCGATCCGCCGGAAGCTTTAAGGAAACGCTGATGTAATCGACGTTTCCTTAGAACTGTCTTGATACAGTATATCGGTTAATTCTCGTGATTGCAATCTTTTCCGGCAGATCAGGGGCAGCGGAGTGTAAATAGAGCGACAGGATAATGCCTTCCGGCAAATCCTCTTCCCTCTTCCGCAGAGTTCCTTCATTGCGCCACAGCTTGTAAAATGATATGATGATTGTGCCAAAAGTCTGCCTGAATGTCGTGAAAACAAGTAAGGAACTGCAGCAAAATGTGCAGGTTATTTTGATACTGTTCCTGAGTGGGGACACTCTTCATAGGATGAGAAAATTGCCGGGAGATGGTTATGCAGCTTTATAAGTGGCAAAAAGGATGCCTGCAGGCGTGGGAGAAGAACGGATACAGAGGAATTGTCAATGTGGTTACCGGAGCAGGAAAAACCGTTCTTGCGCTGGCTGCCCTGGATCTGCTTAAGAGCAGATATCCGAATCTGCAGGTCAAGGTGGTTGTTCCGACGATTTCGCTTGCCAGACAGTGGAAGGAATCCCTGCTTCATGCTGCCGCGACGGAGGAGTGGAGGCCCGGATTTTACGGCGGGGGCGTACATGACGACCCGTCCAGAAGGGTCATGATCTATGTCGTGAATTCTGCAAGAGATTCGCTCTCCGGCCATATGCGGAGAGATTTTTCCCTTGGACAGCATGTGCTGCTGATCTGTGATGAATGCCATCATTATCAGAGCGCCGAAAACCGGAAAATCTTTTCATTTCTGAGAGATATCGGAGAACGTGAGGAACTTTATCACAGTATCGGCCTTTCGGCTACGCCGTTCGGCAATCAGAATGACAGCGTGCTGATTCGCTCTCTGGGGCGTGAAATCTATCGGTATGATTACAATGATGCCGCTGCGGACGGGGTGATTTCTCCGTTTACGGTATGCGAAGTATCAGCTTCTTTTCTGCCGGAAGAACGGAAGAAGTATGCGGAGCTGACCGAGACGGTGCGGCTTTTGCTGGCAAGATTATATCAGGTATATCCCCGGCTGCAGGGTCTTTCCGAGAGCATATTTCTCCGGGCGGTCAGTAAGATTGCGAACGATGCCGGAATGGATTCTTCCAATCCTGCGGCAGCCTTTCTGCTCGCGACGTACCAGAGAAAAGAAGTCAGCAATCTTGCTGACGCGCGGATACATTGTGCACTGTCCATCATAGAAAAACTGAAGCATACGGACCGGGTACTGGTCTTTTGTGAGCGGATTGAACAGGCAGCCCGGATGAAGTTCTGTCTGCAGAGACGTTTTGGCAGCTGCTGCGGGATCTATCATTCCGGAATGACGAAAGAGGCCAGAAGCCGAGTGATGGAAGAATTTCGAACGAATCAGTTTCGCATCCTCGTCAGCTGCCGATGCCTGGATGAAGGAATCGATATTCCGGAAGCAAATGTGGCCGTCGTGCTCAGCAGCTCGTCCGTCAGCAGACAGCGGATCCAGAGGCTTGGGCGAGTGATCCGCAGAAGTGACCACAAGGATGCTGCGTGCCTTTATTATATCTATATCCGGGAGTCTGCAGATGACGCGGCGTATCTGTACGGGCTGGAGAATTGCGAGAGTTTTTCACTGAGGTACTATACATCCGAGGATATTTTCTCGAATGATTTTTATGAATATGTCGCCGCTCTTCTGATGAAAAAAGCGAAGAACGCGTCGCTTCCGCCGGAGCAGATCGTCGAAATTCAGAAATGCATAGCGCAGGGACTGATCAGCGCGGATCCGCTGCTGTCGGATTCGGTTCAGAAGAGGAATCAGTCAGAAGCCGGGACAACACATGAGCGGAACTATTGGGCAGTTATGAGAAAAATGGGAAGGGAATTGAGGAAACGCTGAGGGCAATCAGGGGATGGTTCCCTGATTGACCTTAGGAAGCTAATATGAGACGAATATTAATCCGGGGCGGACGTCTGATTGACCCCGCCCAGAAGATTGACTCGAAACTGGATATTTTGATCGAAGACGGAAAGGTCGCCGCCGTACTGGCCTCCTCGGCGAATCTGGTAAGGATGGCAGACGAGGTGATCGAAGCGGAGGGGCAGGTGGTCTGCCCCGGTTTTATTGATATCCATATGCATGAGGATCCGGTCGGAGCGGACGGCCGGATTGAGCAGTGTATTTTTCCTGCTATGCTCCGCATGGGGGTTACGACGGTTCTGGCCGGAAACTGTGGGGAGAATCTTTATGATCCCGCCGCGTATCTGGATCTGGCGGACCGGGACGGTCTGGCGGTCAATGTCGCCATGATGGCCGGGCATTCTTCATTCCGGAAGGCGGCCGGGGCGGTGAACAAGTATGCGAAGGCGGACGCTAAGCAGGTAGAAGTCATGAAGAGCAACCTGCAGACGGCGCTGGAGGCGGGCTGTATGGGGATTTCTTTCGGGCTTCGGTATGTACCGGGAACAACTACGGAGGAATTTCTAGAGGCGGCTTCGGTGGCGGCCCGCGCAGGGGGGCGGCTGATTTCTGCCCATGTGCGCGACGATGCGGCGAATGTGTTTGATTCGGTGGCGGAGTTTGCCCGGGCGGGTGAGCGGTATGATCTTCCGCTGCAGATTTCCCATATCGGGAGCATGGGCGGGTTTGGCCAGATGGAGCAGCTTCTGCGGCAGATCGATGCGTACCGGGGAAATGGAATGGATATCGCGGCGGACTGCTACCCGTACTATGCGTTCAGTACCAGTATCGGGGCGTCCACGTATGACGACGGCTGGATGGAACGGTACGGATGCACCTACGACGCCGTGGAGATGTGTGAAGGAAAATATAAGGGACAGCGCTGTACGGAGGAAATGTTCCGCGAGATGCGCAGGGATCATCCCAGTGCCCTGACGGTCTGCCGGGTCATGCGCGCGAAGGATATTCATCTGGCATACCGCTCTCCGGGGGTCATGGTGGGGAGCGACGGCCTGATCAGCAAGGGCCAGGGGCATCCGCGGGCCGCCGGTACCTTCCCGCGGTTCCTGGCGGAATTTGTGAGAAACGAAGGACTGGTCAGTCTTTACGATGCGGTCTATAAGATGTCTGCGTTTCCCGCGCAGCGGATGGGGCTGAAGAAAAAGGGAAGCCTGGCGGCCGGATGCGATGCGGATCTCGTGATCTTCGATCCGGAAAATGTACATGACCGGTCGACCTTTGAGGAGCCGATGCTTCCGCCGGCGGGGATTGCCCGGGTGCTGATCGGCGGGGAGACCGCGCTTATGGGGCAGACGGTGGTTAATGACAGGCTGGGCAGGGCTGTGCGGTATGGACAGGGCTGAGCAATCAGGGGGCGGTTCTCTGATTGACCGTCCCCCTGACCGGCGATCAGAGAACCGTCCCCTGATTGACCCGTCGGGAGATGATTTTGCTACTGCCAGAAGTAGTGAATCCGCTCTCCTTCGGATAAGATGTGTCTATCAAGAGACAACACCATACCGAAAGGAGATAACGGAAATGAAAAAAGAAGAATTCAAAAACGGCGACATTATTGTATTTCGTAACGGAGATCTCGGAGTTTTCCTGAAGGAGTGGGAGACGATCCTGTATCAGGAGGACGGATATGATTATCTCGAAGATTTCAATGATGCACTTGAATATGAGCTCGCGGATGACGAGAACGACCACAGCTTTGATATCATGGAGGTTTTCCGGCCCTGGTTCGGAGGTGCTCCCTCGTTCTTTGACCATGAAGAAAATGAGCTTGTCTATGTGAGAGACAAAAAATGGAGACGGCCGAGCGCAGAGGAGCGCAGGGCCGCGAGGGAAGCGCTCGAGGCAGCCAGGGCTGCGCAGAAGGAGGAAAATCAAAAGCGGATGGCGGCGGCCAGAGAGAAGATGGAGGAGATGAGAAAAAGCGGCGAGCTGCTGACGGTGGTCATCCAGGCCATGTACGGAAACCGTGTCATCACGGAGATCCTGCAAAAGGACATCGATAAACGGATCCACGGGATCTTGGACGACGTTGTTCCGATGCCGGAAAAGATCGGCAGAACCACGATACGGGTTCCGCATACGGAGAATCTGGTCTTCGTATATGACAAATATGAGGAAGAGAAAGACAGAGCATATAATGAGGAACTGATCCGGGAGAGCGGACGCGGCTTGCGTCCGTTGGCAGAAATCCCTGAGGAGAATATTGTTCTTTACAGCAGATGCCTGGTCTGCAGAATGAAGGAGGACGGAACCCTGGTCAGCCTGGAGGAAGAGGATTTTGGCAAGTTCATGCATTATCTGGCGGAGTGAGGGACCGTTGCGATCAGACCGGGATTGATGTATATTGGAAAAAGCATTTGTTCTTGCAGCAAAAACAAGAAATCGATATAAGAAAGAGATTTCTTAATGTACCTGTTTCAGACCATAAGAAAGGCTGAGCAGGAAGCGATGAGGAAGGCACAGACGAGAGAGCAGGAGGACGGCTTATGAAGACAAATCTGAAAATTGCAGTGAATGCTCCGGTGGTCATCTGTTTCACTGCGCTGATGTTTTTCGCAACGCTGGCGGGGATCCTGACCGGCGGGTACAGTACCGGGCTCCTTTTTCAGACCAGCCATACGTCTCTGCTGTCTCCTCTGACATATCTGCGGCTGCTCACCCATGTACTGGGCCATCGGGGGTGGTCGCATTTTATGGGCAATGCCGCCTATATTCTGCTTCTCGGACCGATGCTGGAGGAGAAATACGGGTCGAAGGCATTGATCAAGGTGATCGTGATTACGGCCCTGGTGACCGGCATTGTGAATTATATTCTGTTCCCGGGCGTCGCTCTTTGCGGCGCCAGCGGCGTTGTGTTTGCGTATATTATCATGACATCGTTCACGGGCTTTCGGGCCGGGGAAATTCCGCTCACATTCCTGCTGATCGCGGCCATTTTCATTGGACAGCAGGTGATCGACGGGGCGATTCTCCGCGATAATGTCTCACAGCTTTCGCATATTGTGGGTGGAATTGTGGGAGCGGTGATAGGATATCTGTGGAATAAGAAGTGAACTGGGGCAGCGCAATTACATTGAATTTTCTGCTTTTATCCGTTATACTTCAGCTATCAGAAATATTGAATTTGATGCAAAGTAAAATCTGCGGGGAGTATCAGATGGCTGTTATCAAGGAACCTTTTCAGATCGTTTATGAACGACATTTTTCAGAGATCTACAATTACGTTTACGGACAGGTGCTGAACAAAGAACGTGCGGAAGACCTGGTGAGCGAGATTTTCATAAAGGCGATGGAGCATTATGACGGGTATGACCCGGAGAAGGCTTCTGTGCGGACATGGCTGACGCGCATTGCACGCAACACGGTCATCGATGAGTTCCGGAAGAGTGCGATCCGCAATCATCAATCGCTGGATGATGAGGAAAACGTGATCGAACCCTCCTATGAAGACGAATACGGGATCTGGCAGGAGGAAGACAAGCGTGAGGTGGCCGAACTTCTGTCAAAACTGAAGCCGGATGAGCGTGAACTGCTCAGTATGATCTATTTTCAGAATATGAAAAATGAGGAGATCGGAAATGTGCTGGGGATCAATGCAAAAGCGGTCAGTGAACGGCACCGGCGGCTTCTGAAGAAATGCAGGAACCTGGTGGAGAGTGCTTAATACTTAATCTGTAAGCGATGCGTTTTGGACGCTGCTATGAAAGCGATGCGTTTTGGACGCTGTCCTCGGGCGAGACGACCAGCAAGATGTGCAAGTTATTTCGCTATAGTTTTTTAATATTTCGCTTCACGAAGCGGGGCGGACATCAAACGAAAACAGGGAGGCCGGCGGCCTCCCTGTTTTGCGGCAAAGGGACACTGCGTCCCATTGACATTTTTTGACTCTGCGCAGCCGGCCGCAGCGGGCCGGACCAGAACGCAAACCGAAGTCTTATTTGTCTTATTTGTCTGTTTCCTGCGTGCCGGGCAGGACCCCGAGCGGATTCTCTTTGTGGAGATAGTCGCTTTCGAGTGCGGCAGCCGCACTGACGAGCTCCGCTTCGTCATCGGTCAGGGGCATGGCGATGTGGGATTTCGAGCCGGACCGAAACGGACGCACATTACCGGGGCGGTTTGACTGTGTTTCGAACAGACGCCGGGCCAGACGTTCTTTCAGGTCGGTGTCCTTCGAAAAATCGACATTGTATAGGATTTTTTCTAATTTCTCTTCCATTTTTTTCTCTTCCATATTTGCTTCTCCTCTGTGCTCGTGCGAGCTGAAATTTTTTGAACGGACTCGGTCCTGCGGGCAGAATTCTCCTTTGGCCGGACGGTTTCCTGCGGAAGGGTATTTCTTTGACCGGCTGGGTCCTGCGGGCAGAATGTTCCCTTGGCCGGACGGTTTCCTGCGAAGGATATTTCTTTGACCGGATGGGGTCCTGGGACGGAATTCTCCTCCGAACGGACGATTCCTTAAAAAACGATTTCTACTAAAAATGCACTTTCTTTATAAAATTGCAGTTTTTTCAAAGGCCTTCGGGAACGATGGCCTTTTCCTGTCTCTATATACGGATCACAAATCGAAGTTCCACGCAAAACTTCAGTAGAATTTTGAAATTGAAAATGCTAGAATACGAATAACAAGTGTGAGGAAGGCGCTGCTGCAGATTTCTGCCCGGCGCCTGCTTCCGGTCAGGAGTACTACATGAAGAAAATAGGCAGGATTACTTTTGGAGGACTTCAGCAGAGAAATGCGAATCTCGTGCTTACGATTCTGATCATCGCAATTCTCATGTTTGTCGGGGTATCGCTGTATCAGAACAGGGCCCTGACGGATCTGGTGGATGAGGCCCGGACACAGCAGCAGGAGGCCATCACCCGGACGTCCGAGCAGACCATGCATACGATGCTGGACGGTTCTCTCGGACAGACGGCCGCATTTCGGGCGGATCTGGCGGAAAAGGACTTTTCGGAAGTCGTTACGTTCATTTCGATTATGCAGTCCATGGCGGAGGGCCTGTTTAAAAACCAGGACATGATTGAGCCCGGTGTGGTTCTGCCGCCCGACCCGGCCAAAGACGGGACGCCAACCGCGCATGTGCTTTTTGAGGAGGGCGTGGATTATACGAAGTCCGAATACCTTGGCATTATTGCGCATATGAGCGATCCGCTGTTGGCAATGTATGAGAATTCGGACGTCATTGACAGCTGTTATGTCGGCCTTGCGGATGGGACGCATCTGAGCATCGATGAACATACGGCGAACCGGTTTGATGAGGAGGGGAATCAGATCTTCTATCCGGTGCGGGAGCGGCCCTGGTATAAAGGTGCGGTGGAAACGGGAGGTTTGTTTTTTTCCGGAATCGTTAAGGACGCCTTCAGCGATGAGATGGGGATTACCTGTTCGGCTCCGGTCTATTATAATGGAGAGATTGTCGCCGTGGTCGGCGCGGATGTTTTCCTGGACAGTCTGAATCAGATCATGCAGACGTCGGCTTCGGATGAGTACAGTTCTACCTTTGTCATCAATTCCGACGGCAAGGTCATCATTTCCTCGATGGAGGATGGCATGTTTTCTGTACAGCCGGAAGAGGAAGCGCAGGATCTGCGGACGTCGGACAATGAGGCACTGGCGGAATTTGCGGCCCATGCGCTGCAGGAAAAGACGGGGCTTTGCGAAGTCATGATCGACAATACGGCGTATTATCTGACCGGTGCGCCTATGCCTTCGATCGGATGGGCGATTGTCATGATGCTGGAGAAGGAGATCACGGAGCAGCCGACGACGCTGATGCTCGACGAACTGGATACGATCAACCAGACCGCGAGGGAATCCTTCCGCAACGGCGCCAGGAAAACCGGATGGAATATTCTGGGAATGTTCGGCATCATTCTGATCCTCGGCATTGCAGCCGGCAGCTTTGGGGCCGGGAAGGTTGTAAAGCCGATTGAGGAAATGACGCGGAGCATCGTGGAGTGCGGCACGACGGGCAAAGTTTTTGAGATGCAGGATTGTTATCGCACGAATGATGAGATTCAGGTGCTGGCGGAGTCGTTCGAGGATATTTCCAAAAAGACAAAGCAGTATATTGAAGACATCACCCGGATCACCCAGGAGAAGGAGCGCATCAGCACGGAGCTGGAGCTTGCCAGAAAGATCCAGGCGGACATGCTGCCCTATATTTATCCGGCCTTCCCCGAGCGCCCCGAGTTTGACATTTACGCGACCATGAACCCGGCAAGAGAGGTCGGCGGCGACTTTTATGATTATTTCCTGATCGACTCGGATCATCTCGGAATCGTGATCGCCGATGTATCCGGCAAGGGCGTTCCGGCGGCTCTGTTCATGATGATGTCGAAGATCCTGATCAACAACTTTGCCATGATGGGCGGTTCGCCGGCGAAGGTCCTTGAGCAGACGAACGAGACGATCTGCAAGAACAATGAAGAGGACATGTTTGTGACCGCGTGGTTCGGAATTCTGGAAATCTCGACCGGCCGGATCACGGCCGCCAACGCTGGCCATGAGTTCCCCATCGTCCGGAAGGCCGACGGGACCTATGAACTGATCAAAGACCGGCATGGCTTCGTGCTCGGCGGGCTCGAAGGTATGAAGTACAAGGACTACGAAATCGTACTGGAGAAGGGCGGCATGATCTTCCTTTATACAGACGGAGTGCCTGAGGCAACCAATACGGAAAATGAACTGTTCGGCATCGACCGCATGATGGAAACCCTTAATCATGGCGGGACCTTCGGACCGGTGGAGACGCTTTCTGAGGTCCGGGACGCAGTCAGCCTCTTTGTGGGCGAGGCAGACCAGTTTGATGATCTGACCATGGTGGCGCTGTCGTGGCAGGGGAAGAAATAGAGGAGATATAGAGAAGAAATACCTACAGGAGGAGACAGAGGACCGGGAGACAGGGAGACAGGGGACGGTTCTGTGTCTCCTCCTATCTCCTTCCTTCTGACAAAAAAATATCAAAAAATGTCAGCGGAATGAGTATCAGATCTCTTATAATTCCGGAAACGGATATGTTTCTGCGGAATTCCTTTCCGATAAGGAACCGGCGAACAAGACGGCCACCGGAAGCACGCAGTTTACTGGAACCGTGAAAACCATCTACAGCCTGGACGGCACGGCGATTACCATTTATGAAGGCAGCGATGGCGAATGGTATGACAGCAAAGGCGGGAAGTTCACCTGGATCGGAGACGACCGTCTTACCAATGAAGGCGGAGAAGCATTCACCACCTATGACTCCACAGTGGATGATGATGATGACGATGACGACGACGATCTGGTATACTGCGAGTACTGCGGACAGTACTATGAGGCCGGCGAAGTGTTCCGCAATCATGTCTGCCCGGAGAGAGACGCTGCCATGGCAGCAGAGGCAGATGGTGTGGATGATGATGTGGATGATTACGATGACGTTGATGATGAGGATTGATTCGCGGCCAAAAGCTGCCGTGTGACAGTTCTGTGCGTTTTGTGCTGATAGAATGGTTGCTGTAAGGAGGACATAAACTATGAAAAAGATTATGATAACAGCAATAGCAGCAACAATGGCAATTCTGGCTTCTACGGCGGCGATGGCGGACGACGGCAGGAAAGTTGAGGCAAACGGGGTGTCCTTTGAAATTCCGGCGCAGCTGGCGGATCTTGTGACGGTTGAGACGGAAGGACTGAGCGACGGGCGGTTGGTCAACGTTTATGAAACTGCTTCTGTGGAAGCGGCAAAAGCGCTCGGCGAAGAGAGTGACGGGGCCGGATGGCTGTTCGGCATCTCCCGTATCTCCGAGGATCAGCTGAAGGAGCTCCGCTGCGGCGATATGTCCGGAATGGAGGTATTTGCCGAGGATGATGATATGTATTATGTATATTGTCATCCGACGGACGTCCGCATGCTCCGGGAGAGCAATGAGGCGATGGATGCGGATATGGATCAGTGGACTGAGCTGAACCAGTGGGCATTCGAAAATGTGATGGAAGAGATTACGGGGAACAACCCGGAACTTGAACCGGAAGTTTTTACGAATACCAGCGTGGATATCTATCTCGCCCGGGCGGCCTACGACCCGGAGACGCATTTTGAGATCCGTTCTCTGCAGTTCGGGGATCAGCAGCCGGAAGGCCCCTATGACGATGACTTCATCGAAGATCTGGCGGAGGATTTTACCTTCCAGATGCTGGATGACGATGAGGAAGCTCCGGACGGCGAATATATCGTTCTGGCTTTTGAAGAAGACGGAGTGCGTTTTGACTTCTTCCTGGCAGACGGGAAGGAAGACTTCGTCCGTGAGGTTCACACGCTGGACGACGGAGAGGAGTTTGAGACCCTCTACGTGTCGAGCCGGAAGGACGCTGACGATGGCGAGTCAACCACCGGCATCATGCAGGCATGGTGTGACGCGATCCAGAACGGAGACTACGACGATTAAGATTTCTTCGTGGATACGGATTTGATATCCTTTGTATTCGCGGACTGCGGGCCTGGTCATGCTGCTTCCGGTGGGAAGCGCATGGCTGGGTTTTGCTTTGGGAGAAGGCGGCGGAAAGCTTTGGAATAAGGCGGGCGCTGCTTGAGAAGCTGCGTCGCGGGCGGACAAGACCCGATGAACCGGAAGATTGGTCCGCCGAGAAATGCGACAGGCAAGCGGCGTTGCTTGAGAAGATGAGCCGTAGGCGGAGAAGATAGAATAAACGGGAAGGTTGGTCCACCGAAAAATGCGAGAAAGATGGGGAGACAGGGAAGGAGAAAAAGCAGTGCAGGAAGGAATGTACAAAGAGATACCAGTCACAGAGATTGATGCGGTTAAAATCGGACAGACGGAGAATGCGCAGGCTGGAACTGGCTGTACGGTCTTTGTGGGTGAGAACGGTATGCGCGCGGGGGTGGATATCCGGGGCGGCGGGCCTGCTTCAAGGGAAACGCCGCTTCTGAATCCGCTGATGGCGGCGCAGACGATCCACGCGATTGTTCTCGCGGGAGGGAGCGCCTTCGGCCTGGATGCTGCGGGCGGCGTCATGCGTTGTCTGGAAGAACGCGGCATCGGATTTGATGTGGGAGTGACAAAGGTGCCGTTGGTCGTGCAGTCTGATATTTTTGACCTGACGGTGGGAGATCCCGCGGTCCGGCCCGATGCGGATATGGGATATGAGGCGGCAGTGCATGCGCTGGATGATCCGAATTACCGCGACGGCTGTTTCGGCGTCGGGTGCGGTGCCACGGTCGGCAAGATTGCGGGCATGGATATGTGCATGAAAACGGGCATCGGCAGTTTTGCCCTGCAGGCGGGTGAGCTGAAAATCGGTGCGGTCGTGGTGGTCAATGCACTGGGAGATGTGTTCGATGCGAAGAGCGGGGAGCAGATTGCCGGCCTGCTCTCGGAGGATAAAAGGACGCTGCGCAGTACTTCTGAGTATATGAAGAGAAGCCTGGCAGTGACGGAAAATAAATTCGTCGGAAATACGACGCTGGCGGTTGTCATGACAAACGGTCGTTTTGACAAGGCGCAGCTTTGCAAGATCGCCGGGATGGCGCAGGACGGATATGCCCGGTCCATTCAGCCGGTGCATACATCCGCGGACGGCGACAGCATCTACGCCGTATCCGTGG
>CACXHD010000118.1 GCA_902767335.1 uncultured Lachnospiraceae bacterium | reverse complement strand
TTTCATATTTTCCTGTCGACGATACCCTACAATCTTTATGCACTGCTGACGATTGTGATGGTGGTGTTCATCAGCATCACCGGCATGGACTTTGGCCCCATGAAAAAGGCCGAGGAAGCAGCCCGGTCAGGGAATGGCACAAAAGCAGACAGTGCTTCAGCTTCCGGAAACACCAGAGGACGGGTTGTGGATCTGGTCCTGCCGATTGCTGTCCTGATTGTCTGCGCCATTCTGGGCATGGCCTATGTGGGCGGATTTTTCAATGGCGTCAGCTTCTCTGAAGCCATCGGCTATAATCCCACAGCCGGGCTGACCCTGGGTGCCTTCGCCGGGCTGGTCACTGCGTTTGTGCTTTACATTCCCCGCAGACTGATGACGCCCAGAGAGTTCATGAACAATATCGTCGAAGGAATCAGCAACATCGTTCCGCCGATGCTGATTCTGATCCTGTCCTGGAGCCTGGGAGGCGTCTGCCGGCAGATGATCGGAACCGGAATCTTTATCTCCGGGTTTGTGACCGCCGCCCGGCTGCCGCTTGGCTTCCTGCCGTTCCTGATCTTTGTTGTGGCGGCCCTGATGAGCTTTTCCATGGGAACCTCCTGGGGAACCTTCGGCATGCTGATCCCGATCGTCACGATGATCTGCGAGGCGGACGGCGCGGCAGCGCTGCTGATCCCGACACTTGGCGCAACCCTTGCGGGTTCGGTCTACGGAGATCATTGCTCGCCGATTTCCGACACAACGATCCTCGCGTCCACCGGCGCGGCCTGTGTACACATTCGACATGTGGAAACCCAGCTGCCCTATGCTACGTTTGTGGCGGTGATCTGTGCGGTCGGATATCTGATCTCCGGATTTACGCTGACACCCTGGATTGCCCTTGCAGCCTGCATTGTCCTGCTGCTCGGCGGATTGTTTGTATTGCGGAAGAAATGATTATGAAACAAATGAAGAAGTATGCTCATTGCCTTTTTATACTGATTGTTTTTGAAACGGTCGCCGTGGTGCTGTGGCTGACGAAGAAGAATCTGTTCTACCTGTTTAATTTCAGCTATATCGGACTGTCCATATCGCTCGGCATGTTTCTGTTTACCAGAAAATACAGACATGCCAGGAGGGTTGTCCAGCTGCTGGTCGGCTTATATATGCTGGTCTATCTCGGACTGATCTGCCGGGAGAACATGCAGATCGAGGGATTCTGGTATTATCTCTTTACCGGTGTCTTTGAAGCGGCGACCATTCATTACGCGGTTGCAAAGATCTTCGGACCGCTGCTGTTTGGACGAGGCTGGTGCGGATATGCCTGCTGGACGGCAATGGTATTGGATTTTCTCCCGTATAAGGTTCCAGAACAGCCCAGGAAGAAGATCGGGTGGATCCGGTATATCACGTTTGCTTTGTCACTGATCTTCGTTTCCGCGCTTTTTCTTGCCAGAGTCGGAAAGATCGAAGAAATCATGTTCTACGCATTCATCATCGGGAACATTGCCTATTACGGGATCGGGATCATTCTTGCCTTCGCTTTCAGGGACAACCGGGCTTTCTGCAAGTATATCTGCCCGATCACAGTATTCCTGAAGCCCATGAGCCGATACGCCCTGCTCCGTGTAAAATGCGATCCGGACAAATGCATCCATTGCGGGAAATGCGCCCGGGTATGTCCGATGGATGTGGACGTAACCGATAACTCGAGAAACCGGAAAAACGGCACCGAGTGCATTTTGTGTATGGAATGTGTTAAAAATTGTCCGAAGGGGGCATTGTAACAATCCGTAAGCAATCTTCAGGTGACCGGTTCACAATTTGAAACATAAAAAAGGCTTCAAGAGCCCCTCGGCAGACAAAGAGGAACTCTGGAAGCCTTTTTCGGTTTTCAGTGCAGCATTTTCCCGGCTTTTCGGAGATTCCATCCGGTCAGACATTGACGGAACCAGAATACGGATGTTATACTTTATGTGACATTATGCTGCCGCTTATAATGGGGAAGAGAAGAAGAAATCCAGGAGAAGGAGAGACAAGGGATATGACAACCACGAGAAAGACCAGTCGAATTTGGTTTATCCTGTTTTTCTGTATGTTGACGATCGGGCTGACTGCGTTTCTGTCGGAAAAATACGCAGCCTCCCCCCGCCTGTCAGTCAAGAACGGAACCCGTATAGAAGTTTCCGGAGACGGGGAGATTACGACCGAGTATTTGTGGGATATGGATAAGTCGGCGATCACAGAGATTGTCGTTAATAGCGGAATCACGGGCATTGGGAATGACATGTTCCGCGGGTTTACTGCGGTCAAATCTGTAACGCTCGCTTCCAGTGTGAAAAAAATAGGAAAACGGGCTTTTTATGGATGTACGTCTCTGCCGGAGATCACGATTCCCCAGAGTGTGACGGAAATTGGAGATGAAGCATTTTATAACTGTTCCAAACTTTCCTACGCAGGTATCGGGGAAGGCGTTCAGACAATCGGAAGCTATGCATTTGGCCTTTGTACTTCCCTCCCCAAAATCATTCTTCCCGCAAGCTTAACGACACTTGGAAACAGGGCCTTCGAGGAATGTCAGGCGCTTTCAGAAATCGGGGTAGCATATGGCAGCAATACGTTCTCATCTCTGGGAAAAGTATTGTTTAACGCAGACGGGACGAAGCTGATTGCCTATCCGATCAAGCATGGCGAGCTCTATCAGGTTCCGGAAGGGACGATAACCATTGGAGAAAATGCTTTCTACTCTAACAAGGCGATCTATGATATTACTCTGCCGGAGAGTGTACAGACGATTGAGGACTGGGCATTTGCGGCCTGTCGTTCCCTCACGGGAATTACGATTCCTGAGAGCGTTTCCAATATCGGAAACTATGCCTTTCTGGACTGCCCGCAGCTGACGATCTACGGAATAAAGGGATCCTATGCGGAAACTTATGCCAACAGCAAAAATATTCCCTTCGTCGAACTGCAGGGAGCAAATCTGACTCTGAGTACGGAAAGCGTAGATGTCTCGGTCGTGGGAATGCCGACCTACGAGCAGCAGACAGAAGCGAAAAAAACGGTTGTGATCACAAACACTTCCTCCAGATACGTTGAGGTTTATGCAAACATGTATCAGGGAGAGTACCCTGTAGATTCAAGCAAAGCTGCTTTCTGGCCGTCGAATCCGGTGGCCACACTTGCTCCGGGGGAAAAGCTTACGTATACCGTCACGCCCCGGGAGAAGAGGTGCGCACATTACGATTACAGTCTGTATGTTTTTGCGAATGGATCTTTGTACGCACAGATCCCGGTAAGCATAACCTTCCGGCATATTACATCGCATGTCGGAGCCGTTGCGCCTACGTGTACGAGCAGTGGAAGAAAAGAATACTACAGCTGCTCTGTGTGTAATACGTTGTACTGGGATGCCGAGTGTACACAGTACGCAGGCCCGCGTACGAATACCGAGATTCCGGCCCTTGGCCATGACTATCAGGAGGTGGCAGGGAGTGCGGCAGAGGCGACCTGTACGGCGGCCGGAAAAGAAGCGGATCAGAAGTGTACGAGATGTCAGAATGTAAAAGAAGGCAAGGAGATCCCGGCCCTTGGGCATAACTACCAGGAGGTTGAAGGAAGTGCCAAGACTGCGAGCTGTACGGAGGCCGGGAAAGAAGCGGATCAGAGGTGCAGCCGATGCGAGGAGGTCGTGAAAGGCAAGGAGATCCCGGCCCTTGGGCATATCTACGAAGAAGTAGAGGGAACTGCTGTGGCTGCGAGCTGCACGGCAGCCGGGAAAGAAGCGGATCAGAGGTGCAGCCGATGCGAGGAGGTCGTGGAAGGCAAGGAGATCCCGGCCTTTGGGCATAATTACCAGGAGGTCGACGGAAGCGCCGTAGCTGCGAGCTGCACGGCGGTCGGGAAAGAGGCAGACCAGAAGTGCAGCCGATGCCAGGATGTAATCGAAGGAAAGGCACTGGCAGCTCTTGACCATAATTACCAGGAGGTCGACGGAAGCGCCGTAGCTGCGAGCTGCACGGAGGCCGGGAAAGAGGCAGACCAGAAGTGCACGAGATGCCAGGATGTAATCGAAGGAAAGGCGCTGGCAGCCCTTGGCCATAACTACCAGGAGGTAGAAGGAAGCGCCAGGGCTGCGAGCTGCACAGAGACCGGGAAAGAAGCAGACCGGAAGTGCACGAGATGCCAGGATGTAATCGAAGGAAAGGCGCTGGCAGCTCTTGGCCATAATTACCAGGAGGTAGACGGAAGCGCAGCAGAGGCAAGCTGCACAGCGGCCGGAAAAGAAGCGGACCAGAAGTGCAGCCGATGCGAGGATGTAATCGAAGGTAAGGCTCTGCCAGCTATTGGGCATGTATGGGGAGAATGGACGGTTTCAAAAGCGGCATCTTATGATGCAGAAGGAATGGAGCAGCGCGTATGCAAGAACGATTCCTCGCATGTGGAAAGCCGGGCTATTCCAAAGCTTGTGAAGCCGGCGGAGACGGAGACCGGGAAACCGGCAGAGACGGAGAAGCCGGTAGAAACGGAGAAACCGGCAGAGACCGAAAAGCCAGCACAGGAGCCAATTGAGAAACCAACGGAGAAACCGTCTGCCCCGGAAATCATTACCACGCCCGAAACGGAGATTGATATCGCGTCTGCTCCGACAGCTGCTCAGCAGCAGCAGGCGATCCTTTCACAGAAGTCAGACAGTGATCCGAAGAACTCGAACTTTGGCCTGCTCCAGGCAAGGGTGAAAAAAGTAAATAAAACGTTGGTCACGCTGCGGTGGAGAAAAGTCAAAGGCGCGACAAAGTATATCATTTACGGAAACAAATGTGGCAAGAATAACAAATACAGGAAGATCAAGACGGTAAAAGGAACGACCTACACAAAGAAAAAGCTGAAGAAAGGAACGTATTATAAATTCCTGATCGTCGCAGTGAAAGGGAAGAAGGCGATTGCGACCTCGAAGACGATCCATGTGGCGACGACCGGCGGGAAGGTCGGTAATTACAAGTCCGTCAAGGTCAAAAAGAAAAGCGTAAGCGTGAAAGTCGGAAAGACTGTCAAAATCAAAGCAACAGAAGTTTCCGGCAGTTCGAAACTGACCGTGAAGCGGCACAGACGTCTTGCATATGAATCCAGCAACACGAATATCGCCACCGTAACCAAAAAAGGCGTTGTGAAGGGAAAACGGGCCGGAACGTGCTATGTATATGTATATGCCCAGAACGGCGTCATGGCGAAAGTTAAGGTGAAGGTCAAATGAGCGTCCTGAAAAGGGAACGCTGTACGCGGCTTTGAGCGCACAGTGCGCTCAAAGTTCAGGGAAGACAGGATTTGTGCCTGGTTTTGCGGAAGGATATCCGGAGCGGTTTATCCTGGGAGGAAAGCCAGGCGCCCAGGATCATCAGAATAAGCGCGGCAACGAACGCAGCCCCGGGGATTTCCAGGAAAACAAGGAGAGAGATGAAGACTCCTATGAACGGAGCAACGCCATAGTAGGCGCTTGTCCTTGCGGCACCGAGAATTCTCTGAGCGTAGACATAGAAATAGATGCTGAGTCCATATGCGACAAAACCAAGCAGAAGAACGACGGGGATTGTCCAGAGGTACCGGATCCGCTCGCCGCAGATAAAGGCAATGGTGATGGATCCGATTCCGGAGAAAACTCCTTTGACAATGACGATCTGCAGGGGGTCCTTTGACGACAGCTTTCGGGTACAGTTGTTTTCAAAGCCCCAGCAGATACAGGCCAGAATCACAAAAAGAGATTCGGTATTAAAGTGCAGGCTTGAAATGTCTTCAAACGATAAAAGAGCACAGGATGCTGTCACAAACAGGATCCCGAGCCATAATCGAGGAGAAATTGCTTCCCGGAAAATGACCAGTGCGATGATGGCTGTCGCAACGATCTCGAAATTGTTAAGCAGGGAAACATTGGCGGCTGTCGTCATGGTCAGTCCGAAGAGAAGGAAGATCGGTGCCGCGATATCCAGAAGGACCATTGCGATTGTGTAGGGAAGTTCTTCTCGGATAAGGCGGGATTCCGCTTCCGGTTGCCGCCGGATCCTTCGGATCAGGAAAATGAGTATCATTCCGAGACCGGCTCCAATATAAAGAAACCCTGCCATCATGGTGGAAGGCAGAAACGGAAGCAGCAGTTTTGAAAAGGGCGCGTTTATGGCATACAGTGCGGCTGCCAGTATTGCAAGGAATATGCCGTGTTTCATATTTGGTTTCAATCTGATCATCTCCGGAATACAATATTTGATAGCGAACAAAATGTTTGATATCATAATAAAGAGAAATCTGTCTGACCTCAACAACCAGATGGGTGTGATTGTTCGTTACGGAACAAAACAGGAAATTTGTTCGGAGGACATATATGGACCGGAGACAGCAGAAGACACGAAAGGCGATCTTTGAGGCGTTTAACAGGCTGCTGGAGGAAAAGCATTTTAACAACATTACCGTACAGGAAATCCTGAATGAGGCAAATGTAGGGAGAAGCACATTCTACGCACATTTTGATACCAAGGATGCATTGCTTAAAGAAATGTGTACCGATATTTTTGATCACATTTTCTCACATGAACTGCATTCCGAGACATCGCACGATTTTTCTTCGTCGGATCATGGACTGCAGGAAAAGATCACACATCTGCTGTATCATCTGAAGGACAATAAAGGGAATGTGCTCGGAGTTCTGTCCGGTGAGAGCTCGGAGCTGTTCATGCGGTATTTTAAGGAATATCTGCGTACATTATTTGATCAATATCCGAACTGCATAAAAGAGGATGTTCCCAGAGAATTTGCGATGAACCATCTGGTGGGCAGTCTCGCTGAAGCAGTGAAATGGTGGATCGAAGAAAAGATGGTGATGCCGCCGGAAGAGATAGCAGCGTATTATCTGACGATGACAGGCTATAAAATGGTCTGAACGTTGTCGGATTATTTGCTGCAAATTCTTAATTTAAAAAACATATTGACATAGTAGGTGAATGGTGATATCTTGATATTGTTCATGCAGAATACATTTGGAAATGGAGAGCGTAGAGATGTTCCGTTTTGAAACTCTGATTCAGAAAAACGCGATGTGCTGCCGAATGCAGAACTCCCGGGCAAATCATTGGCTGGGGCGTCCGGCTGTGCGTCGGCACGCCTGAATACAGAACGGCGGATACCGCGGTCTTCCTGATGGAAAACCTGTTCAGACGAACATCCTGCATAATCTGTTTGCCACCTGCCCGGGAGCTGAAATTGGAAGCCCCCGGGCTTCTTTTATGGGCAGGAGTTGAAGTCCGATTGTGGACTTTGTGCTGAAATTGAAATCACAGATGAATGAACAAGGAGAATACACATGAGTAATTATAGATTTGAAACATTACAGCTGCACGTTGGTCAGGAGCAGGCGGATCCGGCAACGGATTCCCGCGCGGTACCGATTTATCAGACAACTTCCTATGTGTTCCACAGCAGTGAACATGCGGCAGCGCGCTTCGGCCTTGGAGATGCGGGAAATATCTACGGCAGGCTGACCAACTCCACACAGGAAGTTCTGGAAAAGAGACTGGCTGCCCTGGAAGGCGGAAGTGCAGCACTTGC